>NZ_CP009506.1:313597-627194 GCF_000970085.1 Methanosarcina siciliae T4/M
GGGCTGCAACAGCTTCATCCTCGGGAGTCTCTGAGACAAACATGTATCCAATGTCTTTTGCCTTAATCAAATTAAAAACTCTTTCATAGAACCCTCCTGGTAAGGGTGGTTTTAAATTCCGTTTTTCGTAAGCCGATGAAAGCAGACGGTAATATGTTTCAGGGTCGTTTGAGATTCTCGTTTTAAGCCCGGCTTCGTCTGCACTTTTAAGTTCCAGCCGCCTTTCCATTGAAAGGTTGTTGTCTGCGTTTTCTTTAAGATTAAGATAATGGGTATAACGTACAGCAGAATTCCATCCATTCCACGTAAACGGTCTTATGTCCTCAAATCCCGGAGAGAACGTAAGATGAATGCTGTCAAATCCCTGCCTGCAGAGAAATTCCCTGAGAGAATTGAGGATTTCGTGAGTTTCCTGTGCCTGTTTACTTGCTTTGGAGCTGGCACTCTCTTTCATAAGAGGTCCACTGTAGCTGGTCATATTACAGGTTGAAGTTGCCACTTTCAACATTCCTTTGATATCTTTTATAAAAAGAGGGCATCCTCCCACAAGCTCTCCTTTTCTGAAACAACCGTAGATTTTAAAATCTTTTGACAGGGCATCCCTGCAGATTTCCAGCCAGTCACTTGTGTGAAAAAGCGTACCGGCTTGAGCTTTTTCTACAAGCAAGTTCCATTCTTTGTATTCGGATGGCAATAATTCCCTGACTTCAATTTCGCCCATTTTAAGCTCCATATAAATAGGTGATAAGCTCCATACAAATAGATAATATTCTTATCTGTGATGAATGACTCAGTTCCGATATCTGTGGTAAAGTGAATGCTATTCGTTAACAAAAAATAAAATGAATTTTTAAGTTCATCTGCCGAAGGCAAGTTTAATTCGATCTTCATCTGAATAGCGTTTAACTTCGGAATATTATTGCATGATATTTGTATTCGTAATACATTGATTGTACACAAATCATTTCAAAACCATTTTTATTTGAAATTTTTTTAATTTTATTGGGATAATGGGAATACCCCAAAATATCTCTTGGGCGTCTTTTCAAGCTTGACGATATTGAATTTTTAACCCCGCAAACCGCTTTGGATAATATTTTCCGGCAACTTTTATCCTGTGAAAACAGTCCCATTCTCCATAAGGGGTATAAGCGAGGGTCCAGCATGTCAAATAATACTATTTTACCTCCTTCATTAAGATATTTTGATGCATTGAAAATAAAATCATCAATTTCTTGATATGTCAGGTATTGAAATACTCCGGCTGCAGTTATTCTATCGAAGGAAGAGTCCAGCTTGTCCCAGACAGTTTTGTCGTCAGCCAGGATTAAAGTTGTATTTTTACAATTTCTGGCCCTTATTCTTTTGCTTGCTTCCTCAAGCATGGAGGGGGAAAAGTCAACTCCTATCGTCTTTTCATATTCCTGTGCATAATAAACCAGAAGCTCTCCGGCTCCGCACCCAAAGTCAAGAAGGATTTTTCCGCCATCCAGGTGGAATAATTTTTCCTTTGCTTCCATAGCAAGAAATTCCTCAGCTGAAGATCTGTGGCCTCCGCTTCTCTTATCTGCAAAAAACTCTTCCCATACATTTTTTGGTTTCAAAATCTCATTTTCATATCCTGCGGACCTGTTTTTTTCATATACTCCAGACACTTCATTTTCATGCCCCACCAACATATTTTTAGATGCCCCCAAATTTTGCTTTTTTATACCCCTTCCACACACCCTAAAATTGCCATATTGTCAGTTCTCTTAGTTATTCTCCCCAAAATAACTGAAAACTGTAAAAATATACTAAAAAGTTTTATTTTATATATTCGTATATATAAATTTCTCTAGTGGCTGAAGTATCTTCAAATTTGTTTTTTAATACTCATTATTCACCGACTTCATCTTTCTCCTCGTTTATAAATATTAATGTCTTCCCAATTTGTCCAGAACTTGAATCCATCTAGTTTCAAAAAAATGTGTATCTTTTGAGTCATAATTTCTCGTTTTAAGTGCATTAGTATATAATTAGAAAATTTAAAAAGTATTTTATGCTCTACCAGCATCTCATTTAAGGAACTCTTGCAGTTGAGATGTAAAGCCAGTAACATAAAACTCCAACCTGTCTAAACATTTCATTTTTACAAACTAGCGAGGGATTGCTTTTGAAATTCTTTTTAAGCAATAATCGAAGTCCAAACTCTAAAACAACCCTGAGGTCTGGTTAAAATGCTCAAAAGAAGGAACATTGGCAAATGGCTGGTGCTTACATTATTTATTTGTTTTTTATTATCTGGTTCTGCAAGTGCCGATGAAAACGAATTGAATGACTCCGAAGCTAATGAAATCTCTGCTTCTATACAGGAATTTGCAAATGACCCCTCTTTCATAGCCTACAGGGGAACCATACCGGAAACAATTGACCAGGAGTGGAAAAATTCAATTGTAGATTGCTGGCTAAATCTTAACCGAATAGGGCCTTCATATTCCGAATTTGATCGCGCTATAAAAAGCGTTGCTGCCAGTGATGTAATTATAGTTGAACTGGGCTCTGCTTATAAAGGAGAAGTAGATGACTCAAGAATTGACGAGATGTACCAGAAAATTGAGGATTATTGTGAAGAACAGGAGGGAATAAGTGAGATCCCTGTGGTCTTTATGTGGGCATGGGATGAAGAGGATCTCCCGTTACCGGACTATGGGCCCCAGATTTTTGAAGAAGCTAGGAAGAATCCATTGTTCGTAGCTGCTCGTGGGACAATGCCTGTAATTACAGATGCGAGTGAAAAAGTGGAATGGACAGATTCACTTGTCCAGTGTAGTCGGTCACTTGGTGACCCTTATAATACCGATACAGGAATTATGCCGTATTTTGTCGAATTCGGGGGTCCTGTGAGTAGTTTTGGAACCGATATAAATGGATATTTAGCAGTAGGTTTCGAAGGATACAGTTCAGAAAAAGTAAATGAATCGTTAATTGATGAAATATATCAGGTAATAGACGAAAGCTGTGAGCAGGAAGGCATAAGTGAAGTACCGGTCGTTTTTGAGTATATAGGATACATAACAGAAGATATAGCGGTTGAAGGACCGTATGTGAATGAAAGCAATGATACTAACTTATCAGGTAATAAAGACGAGAGCACTGGCAATGAGACAACCAATCAAACACCTGGCTTTACTTCAATAATGCTAGTCCTGAGCTTATTGTTTTTGGTTAAAACAAGAAAGTAGAACTTGCATATTAAGCAGGTTCCTCAAAAAGGATTTTTTTTAATAGTTATTGCTGAAATAGTTATACTCTGCATACTGGATTCTCTACAGTAAATAATTATTTGGGGTGAGATCGAATGAATATGCGTAATAAACTACCTTTGGATAAAGTTTGCCTGGTAATTATTCTGGGGCTTGCAATGGTGATATTTTTTTCCGGATGTGCGGAAAATAAGGTTTCAGCTGCTGAAGAACTCAATACTTCTTCTCTACTTATTAATAACGCTGATTTAAAAGTTGAAAGTGCAATTTCAGATATGGATGACGGCACCTATACTTCTGCAAAGAGCAAACTCAAGGCTGCAAGAGTGGATTATGAGGAGGCTTTAAAAATCCTCAATAATGCTTCTTCGGATTATGAAGAGGAAACTCAGTATATTGAAAGATATACGACTTTTGCAGAGGTTGGGCTGGATAGTGTTAATTCTTCCGAAAATATCGTTCTTGCGACGGAGCATCTTGATAAATGTATAGCATATTTAAGTTCGGAAGATCTCGACCTGAGCAGAAAAGAGCTTCACAAAGCAAATGAAGCTTTAAACAACTCTATCGTTTATCTGCGTTCGGCAAAAGAAAAAATTTCTCCTATTGACCCTGATTCAGTACCTGTAGAAGAGAAAAGTTACATTATTATTCTAAAAGATAGTATCGAAACTAGCGAGAAAATGGGCTTGGAACTTAAGGAAATAACAAATGGAATGTATCCATACCTGGATGGGGCCGGGCATTTATTCGATGCGGAAGAATATCTCAAAGCTGAAGAATGGGATAAAGCTGCTGATGAGTTTGCTAACTCTTCTGTAAAGTTTTCCGAATCGAAGAAAAGCCTGGAAAAACTTAAAGATTCAGAGTACTCGGAAATTTCAGTAGGGGCAATTGAAATTTGTGGAGTCATTACACAATTTGAAAAAGATTTGCCGTGTCTTGAAGCTGGCTGCAGATATATGGAAAATGGCAGTTATTATCAGGCAAACGCAGAATTCAGCAAGCTTTTTTACCTTAGTTCCATATAATAAGCACATAATTTTCCATGCATCTTCGGTTAGGTGATGAATCAGGATAAATTTCCCCTATTTCACAGAAGTTCCCCAAAATATTCATTGATTTGAAGTTGGTATTGAATATCGGTTTCAGGATTTGTGTTGTAATCCGGGGCTATTTTGGGTTCGAAATCGATAGCATACAGACAAGAAAATTTAGCCGATGACCGGTGATATTAATCTATAAGTTCGCCTGCCAGATGAAAGATATATGACATCGGCTGCAAATATGACCGTGCTGTCTGGCGCTGATTAAATCCCACAGCCGGGGTTATAAATTATGATAAGTGAAAATACAGCGAAACTGCATATCGCAATATTTGCTTCCCATACAGGAACCAATATGCAGGCAATTATTGATGCTTGCAGAAGAGGGGATTTGAATGGGAAAGTATGTGCTGTTATAAGCAACAACTCAAATTCGCAAGCACTGGAGAAGGCAAGAATAGCAGGAGTCTCTGAATATCACCTAAGCAATAAAACGTATCCGGAAGAAGATGAATTGGATGAAGCAATATGTAAAGTACTAACTGAAAGTGGTGCAGACATAGTTGCCCTTGCCGGGTACATGAAAAAGCTGGGCCCTAAGGTTTTGAAACAGTACAGAGGACGTATACTCAACATTCATCCTTCACTCTTGCCCAAATACGGCGGCAAAGGGATGTATGGGACCTACGTGCACGAAGCGGTTATCGGTGCGGGAGAGAAAACAACGGGAGTTACAATTCATCTGGTAGAAGAGGAATATGATACGGGAAAAATAATTCGGCAATGTGAAATTGAGGTCCTGGGGGGTGATACGATAGATACCCTGTCAAAAAGGGTTCTTGAAAGAGAACACGCCTTCTATGTGGAGACCTTGAAACTAATAAGTGAAGGTGTAATTAAACTGTAATGATAAAAACGGCAATGACAGGTGATTCTTTCAGCCCCGGTGTCCTTGCAGCCTGGCAGCCGAGGGGCATATACAACGTCTTCGTGCATTAGTGCGGATAAGCGGGTTCAACTGAGAAAGGAATGGTCGAATGCCTGAAATCTATATATCTGATTTGGATGGTACTTTGCTTCAGAATAATGCTACATTATCAGATTTTGCTGCAGAAAACTTGACGAGATTATTAAATGGGGACTTAAATTTTACAATTGCCACAGCAAGAAGTGTAGTCTCTGTTCAACAAATATTAAAGTATTTACCTTTGAAGCTTCCTGTCATAGAGTTCAATGGGGCATTTATCAGTGATTTTGAGACGGGCAGACATTTAATTATTAATGATATTCCAGGAGATATTAAGGAAGAGATATTCGAGCATATTTTACAGTATAATCTTACTCCCTTCATATCCAGTTTTAATGGTACTGAAGATTGCTTATATTATGAACAGGTTGAAAATGAAGGTATGGAATGGTATGTAAACAGCAGGATAAGGGCAAACGATAAGCGACTAAGGAAAGCGATTCTGCGAGAAACCCTTGTTGAGAATGTTGTATGCTTTACTGTTGTGGATAAACTAGATAATTTGCTTGAGCTAACAAATCTGCTACAAGAAAAATATACAAGACAGATTGAAATCCATCTAATGGAAAACCAATATTCTCCGGGCTGGTATTGGCTCACCATACACGATTGCAAGGCAACAAAAGACCAGGCGATTGGTCTTCTTCTAAAGCAATATGGATTTCGATTAAACGACTTAACTGTATTCGGAGATAACGCAAACGATATCAAGATGTTCAAATTAGCCAGGCATAAAATAGCCGTTAGTAATGCAAAACCGGAGTTAAAGAAATATGCAACTCGGATTATTGGAACAAACGAAGAAGATAGTGTTGTAAAGTACATTATGGGTAATTATAAGGACGGTAGTCCATTCCCGCGCTGAAGATTAGGAATATACGCCTCATGGTCTATGCCTCATATGCCTCACGGTCTATGCCTCATATTTCATAGAACTGAGTTTTGCAATTTCAGGTGCAGGGTGATGTATTTTAGGGGTGAGCTCCATATAATTGCAATTTGCTGCGAGGGACAAGGGTAAGAATTCAGGGTTGGAAAATTCCTCCGGTTCCTGCGGGAAATACAATTTCCTTGAAATAAAAGAGTAGCCTTTGTAAGGCTACCTGAATGTTTCTTCCTGGTCCGGCCTTACTTAGGCTGTAAGGGGAATCAGTTTTCCTCCATCGGTCAGGGTATATGTCTCTCCACCAAGCCAGTTGTTCGTGTTTTCATTTGAGTCGTAGTAAATGGTGTAGCCGTTGTCTTTGATGTTGGACAGAGTAGTATCCTCATCTATCAGGCTCTTCAGGTAAGAGGTTCCTGTCACGTTCCATGTACTGGTTGAGTCCAGGGTCAGGGCCACGGAACCTCCTGCATTTTCCTCGTTGATTACTCCGGTCAGGGAAGTACCGTTCTGCAGTATAACCGTGACAGAGCTGATATTATCACAGGTAACGTCCCCGTTGAGGAGCTCGTCCTCTGCTGTCAGGGTCACAATTCCGCCGTTTGAGCCTGTATCGCCCCACCTGTCGGCACTTGCTGACAGGAGAATGCCTGATGTAGCATTTAATTCAGCCCCGTTCAATTTGATCTCCGAGTCTGTGTTTGTGATATAAAACAGGGGTCCAATTGATGTTGTGAGGGAACCGCCGTTCATTTCAAAGACACTGGTACCAACTTCGGCATCTCCGGAGAAACTCTGGTACAGCATAACTCCGCAGCTTGCATCGTCCGACTGGACTAATAGGGTAACATTTGTCAGATTTATGGAGTTTTTACCTTCTATTACTGCAGCTTCCGATCCTGCCGAGACGCCGGTGGTATCAGAAACCGTAATATCTCCGGTCGAATAGATGCATGGAGATCCGGATCCTGCGGTGAACAGAGTTCCGTCTGTAAAGGTTATTGTTCCGCCTCCGCGGTCCGTTGCAATGGATGCACAGTGCTGCCCCTGGGTGGAGATATTTACATCCGTACAGGTTATAGTACCTCCAACGGTTGCATCTACTCCGCGTGAGCCGTCTTCGCTGGTCTCAATCGTGACATTGGAGAGAGTGATTGAAGACCCGGAGCCCGTGGTAAATACGGCATTTGCTCCATTGGCGTTTGTGGTGACTTTGCCAGAATAAACCTTAATAATTAGCTTTAAATCTTAATATATCCTTATTAAAGCTTTATTCTTTGTCAGCGGGACCCATTCCGGTCAACTAGGGGGCGATTTGCGGAGTTGTACTTCTGCAGTTCACGGTCCTTTTAGGCTGTTGTCCTTTCTAAAAAGGACTTTTGACCTGTTATTCGTTTCTTCTGAACGCCACTTTCTCTCCGCAGTATTTGTGTAATTTCTTAGTGCCTCCCGCCTCACTGACCACTGTTAGCATTGTCCGGGGGTCAATAATTCGGGTCCCCATCACTGCTGTAATTCCCTTTTCGAAGAAGGGTTCGGGGTAGAGAGGAGCAGTTGGACCGAGCAGGACAACTTCTCTTGCTGCCCCACGGAAGGAAAGGAGTTCATCAAAGGTCCCGTTGGCGAGGGTACTTGCACTGAGGATGATCACATCCGATGAGGGGAGGATTTCTCTGGCTTTTTCCGAAGAGAGTGTCCTGGCTTGAGGAGATTCGATTTCACGCTTTTCCAGGATCGTGAGTTTCCCGGTTATTTTCAGGATTTTCGGGACGAGAGGTCCGAAATAACCTACCATTGCCACTCTGTCTTCAGGTTTTACAAGGTCCAGGATGTCCGAGTAGGAGCGCCGGAAGTGTTCGGGTTCCAGGTCCCGCAGCATGTGGGAAAGCGCATTTGCGGTTGCAATCCCGACCGCGGCTTCAAGGGTTTTTCCCGACAGGGCAAGTTCGAGCAACTTATCCGCAGTTTTTCCTTTCAGGGTTTCCGTAAAACCCAGGGCAGGGCAGCAGGAAAACTCGTAGAGGGGGGTGCAGGCAACACCTCCGTAGTTTTCGGAAAGCAGGACTCCTGTATAGGCAAGTCCTATCCTGACATCCTTTACTTCGATTTCTTCAAGGGCAGGGCCCAGGTCGTTTTTAAGTGCAGCTACAAGGGCGGGCAGGATTCCTGTTTCTTCCCCCATTCCTTCCTCTGCCCTTTCCCTTCTTTCAATTCCTGTCATTCTTCTCTCCTTTTTTCCTTTTTCTTCTTTTTCCGGGAGCTTTACCCTTCCGAGATATTCTGTTTCCGGCATGCTGCTACCTGCTTATTCTTTTTTCTTATATTCTGTTGATCTTCGTTGTAAAGTCAAGGGGTTTTGCGTAATATGGAGCGCTTATGACGATAATATCAACGAAGGGAGCATATTCGGGGATCTTTTTTGCTTCGATTCCTCCGACTGCAAGTTCGAGTTTGGAGTTTAGCTTCTTTAGTTCGGGCCCGAGTTCTTGAAGTTCTTCCGGTGAAAGGTGGTCAAGGAGCATTATATCTGCCATTTCGGCATATTTGAATGCTTCTTCCCTTGTTCGGGGCTCGATTTCTATTTTCTTTACGGCTCTGAGTTTTCCCAACTCTCCTACGGCTTCCAGGTGGTTCTGGCTGAACTGGATGGAATCACTGAGGGAATTTCGGTGGATATCACCTCCTCCTGCCCGGACGGCTTTCATCTCAAATATCCGGAACCCCGGGTGGGTTTTTCGGCTTGTTGCAATAATCAGGTCCGGGTTTGCCTTTCTTCCTTCACTTACCATGGAAGCTGTTTTTGTGGCAATCGCGCACGTGATGGTAAGGAAGGTCTGGGTGACTCTCCAGAACCTGAACAGGAGTTTGAGGTCTCCTTCTGCTTCGAAAATTTCATCTCCGGGCTTGAAAGTCTCTCCGTCTCCGAGGTAATTCGGGGTTTTCAAGCTTTTTCTTTCGTAATACTCCGCCAGCTCCCCTGCACAGGCACAGGTTCCGTTTTCTCTTGATAATATCCTCATTTTTCCCCTGCCTTCAAGCTTGAGCAGTTCCGCACTTTCATCCTGGTAGGGGCAGTCCTCATAAAAATAAAGGTCTAAAAGGTCCATCATGCTTTGCCTCAACAATTTTTGTTTTACGTTTTTCTTTATTACCGATCCGTGTTAACTTTGTTTCCGGTTCTGTTAGCCTTTTCCCGGTTTATGTTCATTTAATTCCTTATCGGTGTTCACCTTATCTTATTATCCGGGCATTCGAAGCTTTGAACACAGCATACATTTCCCTGCCCGGTTCGAGCCCGAGCATTTCACATGATGTCGGCGTAACCACGGCTTTAATTTCTGCATTCCCCAGCTTCACCTCGACTACGACAAGGTGTTCCTTTTTGAAAATTCCCGAAACTCTTCCTTTCAGGTTGTTTCGGGCCGAACTTTCCACAGTTCCTCCGGCGAGGATGATTTCTTCCGGGCGGATGGAGACCGTGACATCTTCTCCGGGCTCGGCGGGGTCTGCGGAATAGATCTCCATGCCTTCGGCGTCAATAACTGTGATTTTTCCTTCGAGAGCCTTTACCGTCCCTTTCAGCACGTTGGTGCCCAGAAACTCGGCCACGAAATCCGGAGAAGGCCGCCTGAAGACTGATTCGGGGTCTCCTGTCTGCATAACTTCCCCTTTTCTTATGACAACCACCCGGTTTGCCAGGGCCCAGACGTCTTCGAAATCATGGGTCACGTGCAGAATGGTGGTGCTGTACTCCGCAATTGCTTTTTTCAGCATTTCCCTGAGCTTTTCCCTTGTTCTTGCATCAAGGGCACTGAAAGGCTCGTCCAGAAGGAGCAGCTTTGGCCTGATAACCAGGCTTCTTGCAAGGGATGCCCTTTGCTTTTCTCCTCCACTCAGGGTATCCGGTTTCCTGTGAAGAAGTTCTCTTATCCCGAGGACCCCGGCAATCTGTGTTACCTCGAGTTCGATCTGCTTTTTGTCCTTCAGCTTTTTCTTAAGGGCGTATGCGATATTTTCAAAAATATCCATATGGGGGAAAAGCATGTTGTCCTGGTACACTATGCTGATCTGCCTTTTGTCGGGGGGAAAGAAGGTTATGTCCCTGCCTTCAAGGAAAACGTTTCCTTGCCTGGGCCCGTAAAATCCTATTATGGTTTCAAGCAGGAGAGATTTCCCGCTGCCCGAGGGCCCGATCAGGGCTACATAGTCTCCTTTTTCGGCTTTCAGGTCTATGCCTTTGAGTTCAAAGCTCCCCATGTCAAGGCAGATGTCCCTGACTTCCAGGAAATTCACAGCTTTCCTCCTTCAAACCTTTCAAAGCTGAGGATTGCAAGAAAAGCAATCCCCATAAGCAAAATCCCGCTTGTCACTGCCATTTCCAGGTTTCCGTAGGAGATGTTCAGGTAGAGGGTCACGGGCAGGACTTCGGTGTGCATGTAAGAACCTCCTGCAAGCACGAGCACGGCCCCGAAAGCCCCAATGCAACGGGCAAAGGTAATTACGCTTGAAGCAAAGAGCCCGCTTCTGGCCATGGGCAGGGTTACGTGCCTGAATGTCTCGAATTCCCCGTACCCGAAGCTCCTTGAAACCTGCTCGTACCGCGGGTTGATGTCTTCGAAGGTGGAGTAGATAACCCTTACAGCATAAGGAAAGGCGACAAAAAACTGGGCGACCACTATCCCGAGCTTTGTGAAAGTCACCTTTATCCCTGCTGCCTCAAGGTAAGGCCCGAGAAAACCGTGCCCGAAAAGGAGCAGAAGGGCAAGCCCCATGACCAGTTCGGGAAACGCCATCGGAAGCCCGAGTACCGCCTTTATGAGGCTTTTTCCCGGAAATGAAAAGCGGGAAAGGGCATAGGCTGTCGGGATCGAACAGCACATGACCGAAAAGGTCGAAGCAAATGAAGTCAGCATGGAAAGCTTCATGGAGTAGAACATTTCTTCCGAAAGCAGGGCTGAGAGGATTTCCGAGGGCGTTAGGACAAAAAGCAGGACTCCTACGGATAAAAAAAGAAGTAAAGTGAAGAAGAAGGCGATGCCTATGGTGAGTTTCCTGAACCAGGATTGGTTCATTCCCTGGGGTTTTAAGGGGTCTGAAAATTTCAAAATATCCAGAGACTTTAAGACGTCCGGGGATTTTAAGGCTCGCATGGCTCAAAGCCCCATTTTTCCCAGACCTCTTTTGCTTCTTCGCCTGCAATGTAAGTGTTGAATGCTTCTGCCAGTTCGGTGTCTTCTGAATAAACTGAAACCGCTGTGGGGATGGTCTTTATTTTATTCTGTTCTTCAGGGATAGGGATTGTTTCGAGTTTTCCGCTGGCTTCACTCCAGCTTGCCATATCCTCCCAGATGATTGTCGCGTCCGCTTCTCCGGATACAGTGTAAATGAGAAGCTGGTTTACGGTTGCAGTTTTGACAATTGTGTTATTCTCAACTTCAGGAAGGATGCCTTCCTTTGTAAATATTGCTTCCGAGACTCTGCCTATAGCAGGGCCTTTAGGGTCTCCGAGAGCCAGTTTTACTCCGGGTTTTCCCAGGTCATCGAGTGTGCTGATGTTTGCCGGGTTTTCCTCGGGAACTGCAATTACCGGAATGTGGAGGGTCAGGTTGGTTACGCTTTCATTGAAAACATAATTCTTCTCCATAGCCTGTCCTGTGTAGTAGAAATCCCCGGGAATGAAAACATCACATTCCTTTGATGTCAGGATTCCGAAGAGTTCGGCACTTCCTCCGTATCGGACTTCAATCTCCGCTCCGGTCTCGTTCTCAAAATTTGCAATCAATTCGTTCATGGGTTTTATCAGCCCGGCACCGGAGCAAACCGTAATCTGCTGCCCGGAAAACTCTTTTTCCTGGGTTTCCGAAACCGTAGATGTTCCTTTATCAGCACAGCCGGAGCCAGAAAGGGTAATTGCCAGCATCATGATAATTAAGAATGCGCAGACTTTTTTCATTTAAAAACCTCTTCAGATGGAAGTTTAATGTTATGTCTGATCTCGCACAACGGTTAATAAACCTTTTTATAAAAAACCCTCTCATAAATATAATTAAAAAGTAGTTGATGGTTCGTGCCGTCTCCACTTACTGATATTTCAAAAAAGTAAAAAAAGCGTTTTCTTCCCTATTTATAGTTCTGAGATTCTCTTTCTGTATTTACCGAGTTTCTCTGCCCCTCTTTCCTTTGAAAGGCTGCTCACCTCGTAGATAATATGGGACGGCAGTACCTTCATCCCCATATACTCAAAAACGCAGTGGGTAACCGATTCAAGGTGCCTGTTCAGGTCTCCGTGCTCCCCTCCTTCGGAATACCATTCCTCCGAAGCCCCTGTGGTGGTGGTGATCATTGCAGTTTTTCCTTTCAGGAGCCCGGTCTCGTAGGCGCTGTTTATGAGAGGATTGAAGCCAAAGCCCGGAGCAAGAACTCTGTCTATCCAGCCTTTAAGGATCGCAGGCATGGATGTGAAGTAAATCGGGAACTGAAAGATGAGGAGGTCGGCCCATTTTACTTTCTCCATCTCAGCCAGTATATCGGGAGCAAAAGCTCCTGTTTTTGAGGCTTGAATCGCCTCGAGGAAAGGCTTGAAAACATCCGGCTTTTTCCGATCCGTGAAGTCCTCCCCGGTAAGTACGGGATTGAAGTTCATTGCGTAAAGGTCTGACAGTTTTACTTCGTGGCCTTTTTCCTTCAGGGCAGCAAGAGCTGTTTCTTTCAGGGCAGCGTTAAAGGATTTCGGTTCCTGGTGTGCGTAAACGTACAAAACTTTCATTTTATTCCCCCTTATTCTAACTATGGAATTCGTTTCCCGGAATAAAAAAGTAAGGCTCCCTCTTTCGTAGAGTTATGCGTTTACTTTCTTCAGTAGCCACGCCATGTTCCGGCCCAGCACCTGCATGGTCCGGACACCCTCTTCATCTTTTTCGACATCCCCCTCAGCAAGTCCTATCCCAATGTTCCAGTAACTGGCTCCCGGGATTATCATCTGGGAAATCGTGAAGAAATGGTTGATGGAATCAAAAACATGGATCGCCCCGGCTCTCCTTACCGCAACAACGGCCGCACCCACTTTATACCTGAACATTTCGTTATTGGCTTTGGCGACAAAGCCTGCCCTGTCTATAAGGGCTTTAAGTTCAGGGGTCAGGTCTGAGAAATATGTGGGCGAAGCAAGGATTATGCCGTCGGCTTCAAGCATTTTTTCAATACATTCATTGACAATGTCTTTGTCAATTACACACATTTTGTCTTTGTTTTCATAGCATTTTGCACAGGCTGTACAGCCGTGGACGCTTTTTCCCCCGATCTGCACCATTTCGGTTTCGATTCCTTCCTTTTCAAGCTCGGCAAGGACGTGTTTTATGAGAGTGACTGTATTGCCTTCCTTTCGCGGGCTCCCGTTAAATGCAACGACTTTCATTATTTATCTCTCCCCTTTCATTATTTATCTCTCCCTATTCCTCATTCTCTTTTCTGGCCGTACCTGTTGTGGTAAACTTTCTCTTCCCTGTACCTGTCCCGAGGTCCGGGTTTCTCGGCAGGATAGCCGACAGGTACAAGCCCCAGGGGAAATACATGGTCCGGCAGTCCGAAAGTTTTCCTGAAACCTTTAACCCTATCTGTCATGGGGAAAATCCCTGTCCAGACCGCTCCGAGCCCTGCATCATGAGCTGCAAGCAGGAGGTTCTGAATGGCTGCCGAGCAGTCCTGAGCCCAGTACCCTGGAGCTTTTTCCCGGGTCGTATCTCCGCAGACCAGGATTGCAAGAGTGGCTTTCCTGCACATGCCGGCATAGGGGCTGAATGTGGGAATCTCGTCGAGGATTTTCCGGTCATCAATTACAATGAAAACCCAGGGCTGGGCATTAACTGCGGACGGAGCACTCATTGCGGCTCTCAACAGTTCGGTTACAAGCTCCTTCGGAACTGGCCTGTCAGTGTATTTTCGGATACTTCTGCGAGTGTGGATTGCTTCAAGAGTTTCCATGTTCAGACTCCTCCTGTTCATTCCTGAAAGACCCGGGTGAGAAAATACCTCTGCAGTTCTCTCTCACCCCCTGTTTTACTGTCTTTACCTGTTTATTGAATTCAGGTAATTACGGATTTTTTCCGCCATAAGACCTGACATGCTTCCAGGCTTTATGGTGGTTGGCAAAACGGTCCTTATCTACATATATTGCATCGTTGTCCCTTTTATATAGCACTCGATCGTTTCCTACAGGACATACCTTGATACATATTCCGCACGGTGAAATGTAACGTTTGTTTAACTCGGCACTATAAGAAGAACAGGCTTTCCTGTCGGTTAGTCCGTCGGGGTAATCTTCCTCGTTCAGAGCATTTGCCGGGCACATCTTTACACAACGCATACAGCGGGTGCAAAGCTGAGTCTCCAGCATCGGATCTTGAGGAAGTTCGGCGGTGGACAGAATTGAACCGAAGCGGACCCTGGGGCCATATTCCGGTGTAAGGATCGTATTATTTACCCCAAAGGTTCCATGGCCGGCGAGCAAAGCAGCATGCCTGTGAGAAAAGAATGCAATCGGGGTTTCCAGAAGTACCTGAACGTTCCCATACCCGTCTCTCGGTACGAAAATAGACGGGTATCCTTTCTCGGTCAGGAAATTGGCAAGTCGATATGTGTATTGATCCAGTAAGGTATTTACGGTATTGTACAGTTCACGGTAATATATCGAGGGGGATGCCTCAAGCACCGGCAGAGGAATCGGCAACCCGATAACTATCACTGATTTTGCTTCCGGATATATGGATTGAGGATAGAATTCTTCAGGCATCCACGGCAAAAAAGGAGGGTTATTCCACCTCTCAATACCGGCAACCCCGACCATGGGTATATCCATACTTTCACATTTCTGGAGGAGGGCTTTTTTCAGATCTTCAGTCGTGGTCCATCCCTTCTTTATAATTCCTTATTGCCACAGGGGGCCGTTTTTTTACTACTTTTTTCTACTATTTCTTCTACTATTTTTTCTACGAATTCGAATATTTAGCCTATCAATATGTCCGGGAATCAATAAGTATAGATTTGCGGCATTAGAATGAGAGCGCGAACATGTCCCGTTTTTTATCGCGGGGTGTGCCAGCGCATCTTTGATTTTTTTTTCTTTAGCTTCTGCTTATTTTAACAGGTTTAAACCTGCGGTTTTTGCTTTTTCCATAAGTTCTGCATCGTTCTTTACTTCTCCGGGGGCGTGGTATCCGATTCCTACTATCGTATCCTTTACTTCCATGCCCATGAAGTTTGAGATCTGCCCCGCAAACTCCTCAAAGACCCCTTTGAAAGCTGCAGCTTCAGGGGCTCCCTGGGCTCCTATGATTACGGCCTTTTTTCCGGCCGGGACGCGGGAGGAGAAGTCTGCGTTTATGAGAGAGTAGCAGCGGTCAAGGAAAAGCCGCATCTGGCCTGTAAACTGGCCGAAGTAAATAGGGGATCCAAAGACAACTCCGTCAGCTGCTAACAGTTCATCGAAAAGCTCCACAAGGTCGTCTTCAAGCTTGCATTTGTCATTGGCTTTGCAGTAGTTACAGCCCTGGCAGCCTTTGTAGTCCATCTCGTTGAGGAAGAAGTTCCGGGTTTCAGCCCCTGCTTCGGCCGCGCCGTCGAGGACCTGCTGGACCAGCGTATTTGTGTTTCCGTTCTTTCGGGGACTTCCAACAATACCTATGACTTTCATTTTGTTCACACCTTTCAACTGATTTAATATTCTTTTTGCATTACGTAATCTACGCTTGCTGCTATTTTATTTGCGACTACTATACTTATATACCATACATACAATCCGGATACTTAGTAACAAAAAGGATAGAATGAGGTTTTATGGTTAGTGAGAGGAACAACAAAAAACATTATCAATGCCCCGTGGAAGCTACCCTTGATGTCATAGGGGGCAAATGGAAACCCCTTATCCTCTGGCAGTTGAGAGCAGAGAAACTGCGTTTTTCAGGACTGCGGCAGAATATGCAGGGTATTTCTCCCAAAATGCTTACAAAACAGCTTCGGGAACTTGAAGCCGACGGGCTTGTTTTCAGGGAGGTCTATCCCGAGATCCCGCCCCGGGTTGAATACTCTCTTACCGAATTTGGGAAAACCGTAATTCCGGTCCTTGAAGCGCTCTGTGAATGGGGAAACGGCTACCTCGGCAGGGAATGCATTCTTGGTAAAAATGAGGGAGTAAAAACCTCTGAGAGGCTTTCATAGTAACTGTTTTTTATCAGCAGGTAATTTAAAAAAAGGGAAATTCCGAAAGCAGGTTAATTCCCTGCGAGCGGGTCGTTTCTCAGAGGGTCGTTTCTCATATTTTCTCCTTTCTCAGCAAGCAGTTTGAACTCCCGGATAACCATGATCAGGGTTACCGCAAAAGCCAGGGTATCTGCAAGAGGGAAAGCTGCCCAGACCCCGGATAGGTCCAGATATTTCGGGAGTATGAGCACGAGGGGGATCAGGAAAAGCACCTGTCTGCACATGGATAAAAACAGTGAGGGTCTCGCTTTTCCGAGAGCCTGGTAAAGAGCTCCTCCGACGACCTGAAAGCCTACCAGGGGAGTTGCCAGCACTACAATTCTTACGGCGTTTTTTCCTTCGACTATCAGCTGGTGGTCTCCGCTGAAAATTCCGAAAAGCTGCTCCGGGAACAGGTAGAGTACCAGGAAACCTGCAATGGACATGCCTGTGGTGATAATGATAGCAAGCTTTACCGACTCTTTGACACGCTCAAAGTTTCTGGCTCCGTAGTTGAAACCTACAATCGGCTGGAGGCCCTGGATAATTCCGAACATGGGCATAAAGGTAAACATCATGAGCCTGTTAATGATCCCGAAAACGGCAATGGCTATGTCTCCTCCGTAGAAGACGAGGAGGTTGTTCAGGATTATTACCATGAAGCTGCTTGATACATTGCGTGCAAAGGGAGACGCTCCTATTGCCAGGACTTCTTTTATGATTTTGCTTTCCGGCTTGAGGTCAGCAGGATGAAACCTGAGTATACTTTTCCCGCTCAGGAAGTACCGGGCAATGTAAAGTACTCCTATTCCCTGGGCCAGGACCGTTGCGACGGCAGCTCCCCTGATTCCCATCCCGAAACCAAAAATAAAGATGGGGTCGAGTATTATGTTCAGGCCTCCTGCCATCATCATGGAGTTCATGGCGACCTTTGCATTCCCCTCGGAACGGGCAACGGAATTTGTCACCATTGCAAGGGAAAAAAGTACTGTACCCCAAAGGATTACTTCCAGATATTCGAGGGAGTAGGGAAGAATAGTGTCCGTAGCTCCGAATAGTTTCAGGAGGGGAACTATGAAATAAATCCCGGCTCCCGTAATCAGGAGGCTTGAAAGAATGGACAGGAATATCAGGTTTGAAAAGGTTTTATTGGCTTTTTTCATATCCCTTTCTCCCATGCGGCGGGAGATTATGGATGAACCTCCTATCCCTATAGCAAGGCTTACAGCCATCCCTACCATCTGGATTGGGAAAGCTACGGCAATTCCGCCGATAGCCTGGATACTGTCTACCCCATAGGCATGACCTACAAATATCGTATCTACGAGGTTATAAAAAGCCTGCACCAGCATTCCTACCATTGCTGGCACTGAAAGTCTAAGGAGAAGTTTACTTATTTTCTCGTTTGCAAGCATCTGACTTCTTTCGTCCACCTGAAAATTCCTCTAACTTTTTCATATATTCTTCTTTTATATTGGGTTATGAATACTCTCAAAATCACCTATATAATATAAGGTTTATCTAGGGATGTATTGGCGACAGGTCGGTATCCAGGGAAAACCGGGATTAAAACTTCAGAAGAATCTCCGAAAAATACATTCGGCTGCCAATACAATGAGAAACCCTTCCCCAAACAGGTATAAATAATACCACTTTACAGGTAGGAATATACAACTCAACAAGTACATAAGCCTTCCACTCGTACGCCTGCATAAGTTGAGGCTCCTACATTTATCTGGATGAAAAAAGTATGGGGCTCTGAACTTTGCAATATTCCTTTTGTTTGATTTGTACAGGCTTGAATTTATGTGGGTATAAGGGCTAAAGAAAGTAAGGGTTAAAAAAGTAAGGGCTAAAGAAGGGACAAAAAAGATTTAAGGGAGCCTGATGAAGGGCTCAGGATCTGGAAATTTTTAAATCTCAGAGACAAAAAACAGGGTTAAGCGCATGGAACAGAAGAACGGATACATGAGGTACTTTACAAAAAAAAGCTGCTACCCTAACCAGGCAGAAGCCATGGAGAAGATTCACTCTGCTCTCCTGAATCAGAAAATCGTACTTTTTGAAGGGGCTTGCGGGACAGGCAAGACCCTGAGCTCCCTTGCTCCTGCCCTTCATGTGGGCAGGAAGCTCAACAAGGCCGTAATCATAGTCACGAATGTCCACCAGCAGATGGTCCAGTTCATCCACGAAGCCAGGGACATCAACAGGGACAACAGCATAAAAACAACTGTTTTCAAGGGCAAGACCTCTATGTGTCCCGATAACCTCGACTACGAGGAGTGCAGGCTGAAAGGGGAAAACACCTATGATCTGCTTGAGTTTGAGCGTGAGATCTCTTCAAAGGAAAAAGATCTCAAGGACGCCTACGAAAAATACAAACGGACAAAAGACCCTGCCCTTTACGCCCTCAGGACCGAGCTTGAAAAAGAACTCGAAGAAGCCCGAAAAAAGGCCCGGTCTCTGAGGGGTCACTCCTGCTCAAAGCTTTATGAGGTTCTCAGGTTCGAAGGAAACGAGTTTTCTTCCTGGCTCTTTTCGGACGTAAGAAGCCCCGAGGAGATTATGGAATATGCGGAGGATAGAGGTATGTGCGGGTACGAGCTGCTCAAAAAGGAACTAAAAAATACGGAGCTTCTTATCTGCAATTTCCATCACGTACTCAATGCTGACATCTTCATGACTCTCCTTAAATGGCTTGAGCGAGACCCTGAAGATATTATTCTGATCTTTGACGAGGCCCACAACATCGAGGCTTCTGCCAGGTCTCATTCCTCCATAACGCTCTCCGAGCTGACCATTGAAAAAGCCCTTTCCGAGGTAGGGGAAATTCCCGAACCTGACAACTCTCCGGTATTCGGAGCAGGTACAGGTGCGCCCGGGACAGGCTCCGGACAGGGGCTCGGGATTCCTCTTGACCAGGACTATGCCTCCCGTCTTTATGCAAAAAGGCTCTTTTCCTGCCTTCTCGCCGCAGTCAGGGAGACCTACAACTCAAAGCTGAAATTCGGGGAGAGAAACAGGCTTGGGAAACACTGGCAGGACATCCAGATCAGCGACCCTTATGAGCGCCTTGACGTCCTGAAAGCTCGTTTTTTGCGGGATGCAAAGAAAGAAGGGTTTGCAGACGAAGAAAAAGTGCTGACCCGGCTGCGAGAAATCGGGGAATTCGGAGCCCGGCTGGAAGATGTCTATGCCGAAAATTACAAAAAAGGACTGCTTCCCGTGCCCAAACGTTCCCAGATACGGTATGTTGCTGATTTCCTTTCTTCCTATCTTGTGCTTTCGGACAGGCAGAACTATTATCCGATCCTGAACATGCGCAGGGACTTCAAAAGCAACAGGGCAGTCGGAAGGCTTGAACTTTTCACCTGTATTCCCAAAAATGTGACCCAGCCTTTGCTTGATTCCGTCTATTCGGCTGTGCTTATGTCAGCTACTCTCCGGCCTTTCGAGATGATCAAATCCACGCTGGGCATTACCCGGGAAGTAGAAGAAATTACCTACGGGACTACTTTTCCACAGGAAAAAAGGCTGACTCTTGTGGTTTCGGTCCCTCCCCTCTTCGCAAAAAACAGGGACAGCCCCGAAACCCTGGAAAGTTTGAAAGAAGCGCTTCTTTCTGCTACGGCTGCATCGCTGGGAAATGTGATCATTTATTTCCAGAGTTCTGCGGAAGCCCACCGCTATAAAAAACTCCTTGAACCAGAGCTTTCAGTCCCTGTTTTCCTTGACGAGGTCGGAGTCTCAGCCCAGGAAATCAGGCAGAAGTTTTTCAAAATAGGGGAGCAGGGAGGAAAAGCCGTACTCATAACCTATCTCTGGGGAACCCTGAGTGAAGGTGTTGATTTCCGGGACTCTCGCGGCAGGACCGTGATTGTTGTGGGGGTTGGATACCCGGCTCTGAACGATAGAATAAAAGCTGTGGAGTCAGCTTATGATGCTGTTTTTGGCTGTGGGGACGGCTGGGAGTTTGCAGTCCAGGTGCCAACTATAAGGAAGGTCAGGCAGGCAATGGGAAGAATCGTCCGCTCCCCTGGAGATTTCGGGGTAAGGATTCTCCTTGATGCCCGCTACCAGGGTTCTCAGATTCGTAAGCTGGGTAAGTTTTCGGTTTTTGGATATTTCCCTCCCGAGGAAAGTAAGGAGTTTCTGGATGTAGCTCCAAGGGACGTCGGAAGTCTTGTAGAAGATTTTTTTGCAAATCTAGTTCCTTGCAAATCAGAAAAAAAGGAAAAAGGAACAAAAAGGAATGGAAAAGAGGGGCAAGAGTCTCCGGTTTCAGGTAGGGTGGAGTTCGGAAGTCTTGCAGAAAAGCTCTAACTTATCATTCCTTCATATTCTTAAGCATCAGTCCAGCCAGCCCTAGAAATCCGATCACGGTTACTATACTTAATATGGTTATGGTATTAAAGTCCATGATGCTCTCATTCGATTCGGCTGCTTCAGTCTCTTCCTTTTCTGATTGAACATCATCTATTGATCTTTCTTCGGCAGGAATCTGTTTATTTCCTTCCTCAATCTGCTTTGTAGCCGTACCCGTTACCGCAAAGAAAGAGAACCCTGAGACGTTGGCTGTGTAGTAGAGGTAGTCATCATCTTCAGCTGTCAGGTTGGCTGTAAGCTGCTCCCAGTTTTTCTCATCACCATACCTGTTAAGGATAATCGAATCCTGATCTATACTTTCATTTTGCAGCCAGGACTTTTCAACCTTGAAGCAGACCACCGGGTTTTCTATGTTCTTCGAGGTCGCATACCCGCTGTTTCCTACCCAGACGTTAAAGTACTTATAGACCTCTCCTTTGGACAGCTCCGAAACAAGAGTGGATTTCGTTTTTAATTGTTCGACAATAGTCGTGGTTTTGCCTGCGTTTCTGATCGCATCGAACCCGACATAAGCAACACAGGTTGCATTCTTTGTGAAATCAAACTTCACAGCGTTGCCGTTTATGATAAAGACCTGAGCAAGCTCTTTAGTTTCAACGTTTCTTGCAGGTTCGGGGGATCCCCCTCCCCCACCTCCACCTCCACTGCTGCTTCCTCCGCTGCTCTTCTTCTTTACATCTATTTCCATAGTTTTTGTGTCCGTGCCGTTTTCATTGGTTGCGGTCAGTTTAGCTTCGTAAGTCCCTCTGGAACTGTACGTATAAACAAAGCTGGATTCATTAGAATCTTCAATTCCGTCACCGTTAACGTCCCAGCTCCTACCTGTTGCGTTTTGCGAATTGTCGGTAAATAGGACTGTAAGAGGGTAATAACCGC
This sequence comes from Methanosarcina siciliae T4/M, assembly GCF_000970085.1. Classification (NCBI taxonomy): domain Archaea; kingdom Methanobacteriati; phylum Methanobacteriota; class Methanomicrobia; order Methanosarcinales; family Methanosarcinaceae; genus Methanosarcina; species Methanosarcina siciliae. The sequence continues at coordinate 335,294 of NZ_CP009506.1, forward strand.
TGGTGACATTTGCACTGAAGTCTGCAGCAGGAAGTACCAGTTCAGGGTTTTGAAGGACAGTCACCGTCCCTTCTTTTGAAGATTCTCCGTCCGCATTGCTTGCTGTGAGCGTTACCGTGTAATTTCCTGCTGAGGTATATGTGTGTACGGGGTTCTGTTCTGTTGAAGTGTTTCCGTCTCCCAAATCCCAGCTCCAGGCTGTTGGAGATCCCGTACTCTTATCGGTAAATGTGACCTCCAGTGGTGCCTCTCCCGAATCAGCACTACTGGTGAAGTCTGCAACTACCTGTTCAACACTTTGAAGAACAGTTATCGTCCCTTTTTTTGAAGATTCCCCGTCCGCATTGCTTGCTGTGAGCGTTACCGTGTAATTTCCTGCTGAGGTATATGTGTGTACGGGGTTCTGTTCTGTTGAAGTGTTTCCGTCTCCCAAATCCCAGCTCCAGGCTGTTGGAGATCCCGTACTCTTATCGGTAAATGTGACCTCCAGTGGTGCCTCTCCCGAATCAACACTGCTGCTGAAGTCTGCGACAGGGGGCACAGGTTCAGGCGTTGGGTATACAAGAGGGAGGTAATCTGAATATTTGCTGTTTATATCATATGCTGAATCGGAAATCCCGTCTCCGTCCTCATCCTTTGCCGTATCGGAAAATCCCGTTCCATCAGGTTTTCCCCAGTAGTTTCCACCCAGATAAGAGCCGCCAATTATATTGGTGCCTTCGGTTTTTGTAATGTTATAGGAATTACCTGTTCCGCCGTTTAAGGTTACCCTGGTGTTATTGAAATAGTTGTTATACACGGTATTATAATCGCACAGGCTGCATTCATAGAGCCCTAAAACACTATTCGAAGTTACAGTATTGCCTGAAATGGTATTATCGTCAGAGTTGCCTATATAGATGCCTCGTCCGGAATTGGTAACTGTATTTCCGGAAATGTTATTGATACTGGAGCCCAAAAGATAAATTCCATACGCTCTATTGTCTTTTACCAGATTATTCGAGACGGTACATTTTCTGGATTTTTCAAGATAAACTCCCTGAGAATCGCCTGTGAGTTTGTTATTCTCAACCCTACAGTTACTGCATCCGGAAAGGCAGATTCCTGAGACTCCGGACCCGGTTGCTGCGGTAACTGTTATGCCGCTGATTTTGACCCCGTCTGCATCCACAAAGGTCGCATTGTCTGTTGAACTTTTAGCTTTGATTATTGTATCATCAGGGTCTCCGGATTCCGATCTTATCGTGAGGCTATCTGTATATATTTTGAGATTCTCGGTATAAGTCCCGGCTTGAATGGTTATTACATCCCCTGAACTTGCATTGTCAACAAAATCCTGTATTGAATCTCCTGGCTGGACGATGAACTCATCCGCAGCTCCGATTCCTGAAATTAATATTAAAATGAGAAAAGCAATTAGTGAAAAGGTTAATCTATTTTTAATTTCTAATTCCTCCGTTTATTCAAGAAATTGGGGGCGAAATCTGTATTATGGATAAAATTCCATTTGTTGGGGGTCACTTTAACCTCTATTAAATTCTAACGATGTATGTCTTTGACCTTTTATTAGTCAACATAGTTATTTTTTATAAACAGACTTCTTTCTTTATATTAAGGATTTTAATTAAATTGGGAATCATTTGAAACGATATAAATATATTGGTTTAGATTAATACTTTTAAATAGAGATAAAATATGCCATCTGATGTTGAAATCCGGAGCCCTTTTATATAATAGGGTTACAAAATACGTATTGATCTAAAGGGTTCTTACGTGCCTGAAAACCTGAAAAATAGGTGGCAAGAGAAACCTTCACCTGTCAATTTATCTGTATCAAAATCTTCACTCAGCTTTCGACCAGCTTGTCCTTTTTTGTAGTCCTAACATTTTTCTTTTTATTTTATAGTATGCCCCTGAGAGCGGGCAATTATTCTTCATACGATGTTGAATTCTTGAGTTTGTGTCTTTTCTCTTCATACCACTCTCTGGGCAACTTCTTTCCCATATTTCTCATATCTTCATTACAGGATTACTCAAATATAATGAAGTTGATATTTATTGAGACTAGATGGAAAATCTAATGAAGATGGACAACGTTTATTATTCATATAAACAAATGATACCGTAAACATCGGGGGATAAAAAGATGGGCGTAGAAGAAACCATTAAAGAAATTGCAGGTGAACTTGAAAGAATCGCAACTACGAAAACTGTTGTAGGAGATCCTATTACAGCCGCCGGGAAAACAATTATTCCTGTTTCCAAACTCACAATGGGTTTCGGAGGCGGAGGCGGGGAAGGTAAGAAGGAGAAAGAATCCGGATATGGAGGCGGGGGAGGTGCAGGTGCGAAGATAGAGCCTGTTGCGTTTATTATGCTCTCCGAAGATGATGCAAAAATCTTCCGGATCTCTGAGAAAGGTGATGTAGGGGCAATCCTCAGTTCCCTTCAGGAAGTCGTGCCTGACATTCTGGAGAAGGTCAAAGGCAAGACCGGCAAACACAAAAAAGGAGAGGGTTCGGAAGCCGGCAAAACGGAAATTAAAGAACATATGGAATCTGAAGAGAAAGGAGGCTGTTTCCAGTAAATCCTCCGGGTTAAACCTTTTTAAGGGATTTCCCAGGAAGCAGAATTAAACTTTAGGGTCTTCAGATAGTCAGGGCTAGCTTTTTCCATCAACTTGTTTAGCATGTTTGTCATCTATCTCTTTCTTCTGGTTTTTCTGCTTGTTTTATTCGTGCTTTTTACAGCAATAGGTCTCACTTTCAAGCTCAAGGTTCTGAGTGTGGACGAAAAAAAAGAGCTGGGAGGTATATTTACTGTAAAATGGCTGCTTTTTTCCCATACGTTTTCAATCAAAGAACCCGGGGAAGAAAAATGCTTCCCCGAAGTACCGGAATCGGAGCCTGGTGAAGCAGAATCAGAAAGACAAACGGTCGTAGAAACCGGAACTCCGCAGGGGAAAAGAGGATCTGAACAGGCTGAAAGCAGAAAAGAAGACCTTCTAAAAGCAGAACTTAATATGCAGATGGAAAAAGATAGGGAGGACGGAGGAAAGGCCCCTGAGGAGGAAACTTTAATCCCAGGGGGTAAAGAGAAAACCGGGATTGAAGAAAAAATCACGTTGAAAGAAAAAACCGGGGGCAAAGAGAAAAGAGGACTATTTGCCCGGCTAAGAAGGAAAAAAGGAACCGGTCCGAAAGTTGAGGTTGAGGCAAAGAAAGGCATGAGCACCAGGGAAAAACTTCACTGGGGCCTGGAAGCTTACAAAGCCCTTCGAAAACCTCTGTTCCGTCTGTTTTCCGACACACTTTCCGCAATAAAAATCAAGAACCTGAAAGCTGACCTTACTTTCGGGCTTTCAGATCCCGCAGATACGGGGATGCTTTGCGGGTTTATACATGCTCTTCTGGGAACGGTTTACAGCCGCTGTCGGGACTGCAGCTTTTCCGTATGTCCCGTGTTTATGGAGACACTACTGGATTTACGGGGGAGCGCGGAGATCCGTATAAAAATATATTCGCTGATTTTTCCATTCATTAAATTTATATTTAACTGGAAAACTTTATCTTTCACTTATTCGATTGTTAAGGAAAAACTTCGGGGTAGTTCGAAGATAAACTCCTAAGCTTTATGAATAAGCAATGAGGATACAGATGAACATGATTAATGTAGTGTCTCCATCCAGACTGCATCTTACCCTTATCGACCTCAATGCAGAGATCGGCAGGGTCGATGGTGGGGTAGGGATTACTCTCGAGTCACCCGGCCTGGAAATTTCGGCAACTGAAGCTGATGCGGTCGAAATTGTAGGGGATTCTCTTCTCGCAGGCAGGATGGAAAAAGCAGCAAAAACTCTGCTTCCGGAAGGGAAAGGCATCAGGATACATATTATAAGGGACCTTCCCGATCACGTAGGGCTTGGCTCTGGGACCCAGGCTGCACTCTCGGCAGCAACAGTCGTAAATGAGATTTACGGGCTTGGGAAAAGTGTCCGGGAACTCGCAGTTGCCGTGGGTCGAGGCGGAACCTCAGGAATCGGGGTTGCTGCTTTTGAAAATGGAGGTTTTATCCTGGATGGCGGGCACAGGTTCAGGGATAAAGGGGCATTTTCTCCATCGGCAGCCAGCCATATGCCTCCGGGTCCTGTGCTTTTTAGAAGGGACTTCCCTGACTGGCATATCGTCCTTGCAATTCCCGATACCAAGGGTGCCCATGATGCCGAAGAAGTCGATATCTTCAAAAAAGTCTGTCCCGTTCCTCTCCGGGAAGTCCAGGAAGTATCTCATGTGATTCTCATGCAGATGCTCCCTGCGATAATCGAAGAGGACCTGGAAAGTTTCGGCAGGGCAATCGACCATGTCCAGACTGTGGGCTTTAAAAAGCGGGAAGTAGAACTTCAGCCCGAACCCGTGCTCAAGGCAATGAAATATATGCAGGACAACGGGGCCAGCGGTTCAGGGGTCAGTTCTTTCGGGCCTGTCGTCTACGGGATTGTAGGGAGTCAGGGTGAAGGCAAAAAACTCCAGAAGGAAGTCCAGCGTATGCTTGACGAATCCCTTGGCGGAGAAGTAATGCTTACAAAAGCAAAGAACCGGGGTGCGGACATCTTCGGAGGCTCCGATTGAAAATCAACACCTGGTTTGGAAGCCTTGAGGTCGGTAGTATCGGAGAAATCCTTGCCTCCGATCTTTTCCCCAAAGACATAAGAGAGCTTGCGCTCCGTTCTCTCTCTTTAAGGAGCAGTAGGGAGAATCTCCCTCCTGAAGGTTTTGACCTGAAAGCTGCAGCCCTTGAATGCGGGTTTGTAGTTTCTCTTTCGGAGTATTATTCCCTTTTACATGAAGTAACGCTGGAAGCTGCAAAAATCCAGGTTTCAGAGGCTCTTACCCCCGACCAGCGCATAGTCCAGGCGGTAGAAGCTCTGGATGACATCAACGAAACCACCAATTCCCTTTCGGAAAGACTTTTTGAGTGGTATGGGGGTTATTTTCCCGAAAGTGGGCTTACCGGAGAAGCCCTTGCCCTTTTTATCGTAAAATACGGCTCCCGGGAAAATGTCCTTCCTGATGACCCGCTTTACTTAAAAGCCAGGGATTCTATGGGGGCAAAACTCGAAGCAACAGATGAAGCGCTTCTTAAGGGTTTTGCAGAAAGCGTACGCAGTCTCTATTCCCGGCGAAAGCAGATAGAAGCTTACATCGAGAGCAGTATGGAAGCCCTCGCCCCCAACCTGGCCACGATTGCGGGCCCCATGCTCGGGGCAAGGCTCATAAGTATTGCAGGCAGCCTTGAAAAACTCGCTGCTTTTCCTTCAAGTACCATTCAGGTAATAGGGGCAAATAAAGCTCTCTTCAAACACCTGCGGGCCCGGGCTCCATCCCCTAAGCACGGAGTGATCTACAGCCATCCCCTTATCAATACATCTCCCTGGTGGGTGAGAGGAAAAGTTGCAAGAACCCTTGCAGCAAAAATTTCCCTTGCTGCAAGAATTGACTTTTACTCTGCAACAAAAGACCTTTCCCTTGCAGGGGAACTGGAAGAAAAAGTCCGGAAGATCAGGGCTGCAAACCCGAAGCCACCTCAGAGGAAACAGGAAGGCGGGGCAAAACCAAAGAAGAAGAGGAGGAAGTAAATGCCCGATATAAGACTGCTTTCCGAGGGAATTTTCGAGATTACAAAGGGTAAAAGGCAGCTTGCTACCCTGAACCTTGACCCCGGAAAAGTGGTTTACGGAGAAAAGCTGATCTCGGTTGAAGGGGTTGAATACCGGACCTGGGACCCTCGAAGGAGCAAGCTCGGAGCCATGGTGCTAAAAAAGTTCAATATTCCTCTGAGCAAAGATTCAAAGGTTCTCTATCTGGGGGCAGCTTCCGGGACAACGGTCAGCCACGTCTCCGATATTATTCCCGAGGGGGCCGTTTATGCTGTTGAATTTGCCCCAAGAAGTATGCGCGACTTCATAGGGCTTGCTTCCAGGCGCAAAAACATTTTTCCTATTCTTTCCGATGCGGGAAAACCGGGCAGTTATGCTCATATCGTTGAGCCCGTGGACCTTATCTTTCAGGACGTTGCCCAGCCCAACCAGGCGGAAATCGCTGCAAGAAACGCGGCACGTTTTTTGAATAAAGGTGGATATCTCCTGTTTTCGATTAAGGCCCGCAGCATCGATACTGCGGCAAGCCCGAAGGAGATCTTCAAGGGAGAAGTAAAAAAGCTTGAGCAGGCGTTTGAATCCAGATTCGAAATCCTTGCTGCCAGGGACCTTATGCCCTATCACGAAGACCACCTTGGGGTCCTGGCAAAGTTAAAGGAGTGAATCTCTAAAAATAGTATATCTCTAAAATAAGTGTATCTCTAGAGAAATATTCTGGTAAAAGCTGCTCCAGTGGGAGCTGCTTTATCCTCTTTTATCTTTTTTCAACCCGGTTCATCTTTTTATATTCACAAACAACCTTTTTTTCGTGACCGGAATTAGCTTCTTCCATTCAACGATGGCATCTTCGTAAAACTCATATTCATCTACAGTTTTGTCCGATAATTTTCCGTCCACTTCATAGACATAAAAACCCTCTTCCCCGTCCGTAGAGACAACTTTTGTCCTGTCTCCCATTTTCCTTACCTCTACGGCAGCTACGCTTTTCAGGGCTTCAAGCAAACTAGTCCCTTCCTCTACCTCAAGTTTCTTGTTTTCTGCAAAGCGGTCCAGGAAAGAGTAGACATTGTTCAACTTTATGCCTATCATGTGAGTATTTCCGAATTTTTTCCGCTCTATAAGTTTGGCTTTTTCAAGCACTTTAACGTGTTTTGCAGCAACGGGTACGGAGATCCCGATTTCTCTTGCAATCCCTGAGATATGTTTATCCCCTTCACTCAGGCTTTCAAGAATTGAGAGGCGTGTGTCGCTTGATATCGCTTTGAATAGGTTTTCTCCGCCACCATTCATTCTTTAATCCCTCTAGTACTGACTACCATGATGATCCTCTATATTAGCTCAAATACTTATAATTATTGCCTTACTTAATACAAGTAATCTATGCTCTTTACTTTTATACTTTTCTTTTTTTTCCTAAATTTTAACAAATTTACTTTATTGATCTTTCAATTGATATCTTTTTTTTTTAAATATTTTATCAAATTTACTTTCTTTACTTTTTTCATTCTTTCCATTCAATTATTCCTTTTGACAAGTTTACTTTCATTTTTTCACATTTTCTCCTTTCTTTCGTGAAAAATCTCCCGGGTTCACAGAGTTAATTGTTGCATAATTTTTGTTAAATTCCGATTCTCATTTGCTATCAGTACCATACAATCTTATTTTTTTAAAAATTATTTTATATTAACTTCTCCCGGTTATTTTTATTCCTTTTTCCATATTTTTTTCTCGTTCATATGGGGGTGACAACCGGGGATTTAAACTTTGTTCTGTAAAAATGTAATCAATAGCCATTGTTACCTCAAAAGATAACAATCATTACCCAAAAGCCAGTTTTTATTTAATTCTACTATAGATGCTCAGAAGGTACTTATGGACTCTTCGACATTGACTGTTATCGGTATTTTGATAGGTATTTTTATCTTCGGAATTAAAACTGGATTAGGTTGTGGATTTTCGAATATTACTACTCGAGAGATTCTTACAATTGGCGGAAGTTACTTTTTTCTTGCTCTTCTATTCGGAAGTGTTGCTGACCGCCTGAGCCTTGATGCTTTTGAGCGCCTTTCCGCAATGGGTATGGGAATACATGTTCTTGTCTCCTTGCTCCTCATAGGGGCTGGCATCTATACCCAGAAAAAGTGGAATTCAGGAAAAGATGTTTCCAGACATACTTTCCTGGCCATATCAATGCCCTGCCCGGTCTGCCTTGGGGCTATTGCGGTCTCCTGTATGCTTCTCTCACAAAGCCTCAACCTTTCCGGAATAAAAATAGGGTTTCTTGTAGGAATTGCTTTTTTTATTGCAGTAGTAGCTTCTTCTTTTCTTTTCAGGTTCGGGAAAGTCCGGTGTGGTAAGACCCCCGAAACTATGGGAAGCGCCATGATGCTTCTCGGAATTTATTATCTTCTGGGAGCTCTGCTAATCCCTGCCTACATGAAATCAAAACAGATGAACCTGGCTCCTATGCAAACCGGAGAATCAGGTCTTTTTCCCCTTCTGGCTTTCGGGATAATAATCCTTGCAGGTTTTTTCCTTGACCGTGTGAGGTCTAACCAATGAGCAATATGGATCTGTTATTCCGGACTATATACGTATTTTCGTCGGCTTTATTGTATCCGGTAATGATCCTTCTGACTCTCCTGGTCTTTGTTTCACTTATTCAGTTAGGAGAATTCCTTTCCGAATATTCAAAACGGGGCAGGGACCGGAACAGCCTGGAAGTTAGCTGCAAAAAAATCAGGCAAAGTCTTCATAGTTCGGCTTTTTCGGAAGCATCGAAGGCTCTTCTGAATATAAAACAAAATTACCTGGTCACGACCTTTGCAAAAGAGTCTGCACAATACCTTGAAGAACAGAATTTTCCTGCAATCGGGAAGCTCTCCGAGGAATATGAGATAAAAATGGCAAAGCGCCTTGAGCACACTAAAATAATATCAACTGTTTCTCCCATGCTCGGGCTTATGGGGACCCTTATCCCTCTAGGGCCTGCTCTGATAGGGCTTTCACAGGGAGACCTCGAAACCCTTGCCCAGAACCTGATGATCGCCTTTGCGACTACCGTTGTAGGGCTCTTTTCTGCCGGGATAGCCTATGTGCTTAGCCAGGTCAGGAGGCGCTGGTACTGGGAGGATATGTCGGATATCGATTATATTCTGGATATCATTGAGGAGAAGAGCGGAAATTGACTGCTTTTTAAATAGGAGGAATATTATGCGAAAATCCAGAAGATACAGGCGGACCGGGCTTTTAAACGACCCTGAAGACCAAAACCCCATGACCGGGGTTGCCAACCTCTTTGATGTTGCAATGGTCTTTTCCGTGGCACTGCTCGTAGCCCTTGTGATGTCTTACCACCTCCCCGAACTTCTGAGCTCGAATGAGGATATTACCATTGTAAAAAATCCCGGAGCTGAAGACATGAAGATAATCATCAAGGATCAGGGAAAACCCATCGAAGTCCTTAACATGACCGACAATATCGGGGGAGGCACAGGTGAAGCTCTGGGAACGGCTTATAAGTTGGCTGACGGTAGAGTGATTTACGTGCCTGAAGACGCCGAAGGAAACACTTCAAGTGATACAGCTACTTCAACCGGTACATCCGCTTCAGATTAATTTTTTCCGGACTCTGCGCAAGTTGAATTGTTTTATCTAAAAGTTTCTTTAGTTACCCCCAAAGGTTTCTTTAGTTACTCCCTTTATTCCCACCCACAAATTATAACTCCTCAAAACCCTGGCTGCCACCATACCTGTGGAAACTCCCTGCTTGAAGAATACGTTGAGGGTGTAATGTCCGTTCCGGGTGTTGTTGATGAGGAAACGGCAGAAAAATATAAGGAATTGATGCAGGAGGCAATGGAGTCTTCTCAGCAGTCCAGTGATAGCAGCCGGGGGAATTTATCCGGGGTTCAGGAAAAAGAAGTTTTAAATCTCCGGTGGAATACGGCGCAATATAACCGCCGTATTTTTTTTGGGATAAGGCAAATCAATTCTTCATATTCTGCGGAACCGGGTATCTCTGCAGAATATTGATTCCTTGATCTTTTTTTCTACATCTTTTTTAAACCTTATCCCGCATATTTTCTTTATTGGGGAAGCGGCATGGCAGATGTAACAACTGCTTTTTTTCTTACAACATTTGCAGGAATTTCTACTGGTTTGGGCAGTCTTATAGCTTTTTTAGTTCCCAACCTGAAGTTTTCATGGCTGTCCGTACTACTTGGTTTTGCGGCGGGAGCCATGATTTATATCTCCTTCGTGGAACTACTTGCTGAGTCTGTTGGTACGGTGGGATTTTTCCAGGCAAATGTTGCTTTTTTCCTGGGAATTTTCGGGATGTTTCTTCTGGACCGTATGATCGAGCACATCCACATGGATACTCTTCATGACGGGAACACTTTTTCCATAAGTGAAAACCACAATCTTAGGAAAACGGGCTTGTTAACGGCATTGGGGATTGCCATGCACAACTTTCCCGAAGGCATGGCCGTTCTGTTTTCGTCCCTCAGTTCTACTTATCTGGGGTTTTCGGTTGCAATAGCCATAGCAATCCATAACATTCCTGAAGGGGTTGCGGTTTCGATTCCTATCTACTATGCCAGTGGCAGCCGGAAAAAAGCCTTTGCCTATTCTTTCTTTTCAGGGCTCACCGAACCCCTGGGTGCGGGGATCGGATATTTTCTTCTTTTCCGCTTCCTGACTCCGGAATCCCTCTTCCTCATGCTTGCTGCGGTTGGCGGGGTCATGGTCTTTATATGTTTTGATGAACTGCTGCCAATCGCCATAAAGTATGGAAATGAGCATCTGACTTTCCTGGGAGTGTTTTCTGGGATGCTTGTGGTTGCCCTGAGCCTTTATTTTATGTATTGAGATTTTTGAGGCTTTTTACCCTAACGGTTAACAATCATGAGTCAGGAGCTGCATTTTATGCATCTTTTCTCTTATTCTCCAGTATTCCTGATTTTTCTAGAATAGGGCATATTCATAATTAGGAGACCCTCCAACAGGATCAGGTTTTTAGGGGTCTGAATCTCACTTTTAGGGTATATTACGAAATAACTCAGAAAACAAATAATTTTTTTGGAATCGAATAGATGAGCCTGTTTATGAAACAGTTGTCTGGTGCATTAATAGCTGCCTGAGTTATTTCGCGATGGGTCCTACGAGCTTTACTCCTCTCTTTTGATTTTCATTTGCTTCCCACAGCAAACAAATTCTGTAAGGTCACAGCACCCCTCGGTCAGGCAGCTTAGGCTGCATTCTTTTACAACCGTCAGCTCAAAGCCACAATTTTCACATACTAAAGAATCTCCTTTCTTCAGTTCATAGCAGGAGTAGGTCCGCAGTTTCATAGGCTCGTTACAGCAGATGAACTGTGGAAGGGGACAGCACCCCTCGCCTTCACAGGCCTTCTCACATTCGTTTACGACTGTTAGTTCAAAGCCGCATTGCTCGCAGACCAGGACCTGTTCTTTTTTCAGATCGTAGCACCTGGCATTTATTACTTCCGTCATTTCCCAACTCTCCTTTAGTTCTTTTCTCCGCTTCTTGCTTTTTCAGATTCAAATTACCCGTTCAATGCTCATGCAGAGGATATTCTCCGTGCTCATGTTCCTCAATTCGGTGATATCCTTCCCCGGAATGCCCCACCGGATCCACACGGATGACAGCGTTGGAAAGGTAGCCAAGGTGATGCATCATTTCATGCCTGACATCCATGGCAATCTCGTGCCCTTCTTCAACCGATAGCCCGGCGTCAACTGCGATGTTCACCTCAGCATGCAGCCTGTGCCCGATCCAACGCACACGGATTTCTTTTATGCCTTTCACTCCTTCTACACAGCCGATTTCATACCTAATCTCCTCTACGATTCCCGGGTCCACTCCGTCGAGCATGCGGGTAAAAACAGCTTTTCCGGAGTCCCAGAGTGCAGGATTGCCAGGGTGATGACGAGTCCGATTATCGAGTCCGCAAGAGGGCAACCTAGCCAGACACCGATGGCTCCGAAGAGCACCGCCAGACTTGTATACCCGTCCGCCCGGGCGTGGAAGATCCTGTCAGTACACTCATAGGCTGCCACCAGGGCGTTGAAGAGGATCAGGAAGACAATTACGACCCCTGCTAGGCCTTCTATGCCGTAGTCGTAGGTGAAACGCTTATTAGCTTTCCTGCGGGCGAGGATAAATGCGAAGCCCAGAGGAATCGTCGTTGCAGCGTCCCCGAAGTTGTGGATAGTATCGGCAAGAAGGGCAACACTACCTGAGATATAAACGACGAGAATTTGAAGGACAGCTGTGACCATCAGCCCTATAAAAGACCATTTAACAGCCCAGATGCCCCTCTCCGTGGAGATGATGGGGTCTACAGCCCAATGGGTATGGGTATGGGCGTATTTGCTCTGGTTATGGACATCTTTGTGCTCTTCAAGGTCCGCATCTGAAGGCGTTTGAATTCCCCCTGATGAATTTTCCACTTTTCAGGATGTATCGAAATTACATACTCTCGTACTCTCTTTGCATTCCGGTATCTTCTCCTGTTCCCTGTTAAAAACACCTACATTAATCATGACTCCGCTTTTTTTACAGTAGTCCGAAATCCTTCTGACAGCGTGGTCCACCATCCCCCCACCTGTAATAATCAGGACATTCTTCCCGCAAAGTGCCATCAGGATGGATTTATCGATTACCCCGACAGTGAGGTCCAGTTTCAGATTATCACTTTCCACTATGAGTTTGGTCTTTTTACCCATCGCGCCCACTACATCGAAGTCTCCGGAAGCAAAAAGTTCTTTGATTTCTTTGAGTTTATAGCTGTTTGTATCATAGATAAGGACTCTTCCTATCCCCGCTCTTATTCGCCTCACAGCCACGATGGCCTGCCTACCTTCATGAATATGGAGCACCCTTGTGTCCACGACCCCCTCGGAACAGATCTCTCCCAGCTGCTCTGCATATAGCCCGAGGTCAAGCTTATCCCCTTCTTTAACTCCTTCGGGTACATACAGCCAGATAAGGGACGGGGGCCTTAAAGTGTCCACGATTTCGGGAACCGTTTTTGGCACTCTGTTTATCGAAGCCATATTTCTTTTCTGGATCTCGTAGTAAATCTCAAGTATCGTTGGCATCCTGAGCCCGGCATCTTTGAGCATGTCGGGATCGCAGAATACCTCATCCGGGGTGCCGCCCCCAATGATTTTCCGGTTCACGAGAAGGTAGATGTAATCCGCCCAGGAATATGCAAAGTCCACATCATGGGTTGAGATCACGATCGTCTTTTCAAACTGGTTCAGCTCGTTCAGCAGATCAAGGATCTCGTCAGCCCCCACGGGGTCCAGGTTGGAAAGGGGCTCGTCCAGGATGATAACTTCAGGCTCCATCACCACCACCCCTGCAATTGCAACCCTCTTTTTTTGCCCCCCGCTCAGGTGGTGAGGAGGTTTGTCTTTTATCTCCAGAAGCCCGACATATTCCAGCGTCTCTTTTACTTTTGCGTCCACTTCCTCGGCTGGCATTTCAAGATTGGTGGGCCCGAAAGCCACGTCCTGGTAAACGGTAGGAGCGAATATCTGGTCATCGGAGTTCTGGAAAACGATGCCTATGCTTTTCCGTATATCCCTGAGAGAGGGTGTGTCGTAAAGAAGCAGTTTGCCGTGAAAGATGATTTTCCCTTCCTGGGGTTCCAGAGTGCCGTTCAGGAGCAGAAAAAGTGTGGACTTCCCTGACCCGTTGGGCCCCACAAAGGCAATCTTTTTTCCCTTCTCAATCGAGACGCTGACTCCCTCAATTGCCAGAGTTCCGTCAGGATAGCTGTACTTAAGGTCTGTTGTCTCTAGAATTGCCATTGTTTTCAACCTCCCGGGGATTCATTCTATCATGCCATCTGGATGTTTTTTGTGAGATAAAGCAGGGTTAAAACGGATATGAAGTATGCTGCAGTCAGTACGAGTTCAGGGGCTTTTACCGGTCTTCTGGCTTCAAAAAGGGTCAGCTTCCCGCTGTAGCACCTCGAATTCATAGAGACAAAGAGCTTCTCGCCCTGTTCCCAAGCCCTTATGAACAGGGTGCTCGAAAGCATTGCCAGGGAGTGAAACGAGGTTTTCATATCCTTGTACCCGAGCCTGGTGCTCTGGGCAAACTTGATGGAAATGGCAACGTCCAGGAAGACGAAGATGTAGCGGTAGATCAGCATGGAAAGTTCCACGAAGGCGTCGGGGAGTTTCCAGGCCTTAAGGACGGAGAAAAGCTCCACCATAGGAGTCGTAAACGCCAGGAAAAATAGGCAGCACATGCCTCCGAGGGTTCTTGCAAGAACCAGAAATGCCATATTAAGCCCTTCGGTATTCACTGTAAACCGATAACCAAATACGTCGAAACCGAAAAGTTCTGGACCGCTCCCGAAAAAAAAAGCTATGATCACAACCCCGGTTAAAGAAAAGCCCACCGGGGCTCCAAGGATATGCAGATATGCCTTTTTATCGGTCTTTCCGAGATACACTGTTGCAAAACTCATGCAAAGGGCTATGAAAAGTGGCGGAATAGGAGAGGCAGAAGATACCCCCACCAGCAGTCCAAAAGCCGCTATCACCATCTTGAGGTTATTGTTTTTGTGCCTAAGAGGACTTAGCAGGGCATAATCGTCCATCATTCTGTGCATACGGAATGTTGCCTCCCCTAGATTCATCATTGCCTGGCTTATGCCCACTTATTGATTCTGGCTTTCCATTCTGCCTTTTTCTTTTCCCTTGTAGTATCCGATGAAATAGCCGATTATTATAGCCCCGACTGAAGCCTGCAACGCAAAGAGGAGGCTTTCGATTTCTCCGCTGGGGGGTTCCCAGACCGGAGTTGCCCAGGGTTCGTACTCACCTCCGGTAATTTCGGCGATCATGTCACTTCCCTGCCCGTCCGAGCCGCTGTATTCGGCATCCGTAAAGGTTGAGACGTAGATGAACTGTACCACAAAAAGTAAAATTATTGTCAGAACTGCAATATCCAGCTTGCGCATTTATGCCTCGGCCCCCTTTAATCCTTTCACCTGCGATTCATCCTCCTTCAATTCTTTCACTTGTGACTCGCTAAGCACTTCAAGCTTCACCATCACATCGCTTTTCGCCTGAATAACATACCTGAAGAGAAGAGCTATTAGTGCCCCCTCTAAAATTGCAAGCGGAACCTGGGTGATTGCAAAGACACTCAAAAAAGCGACCATAGACCCCACAACTCCCCCCGGGTCGGCAGGAAAGGCCAGGGCAAGTTGCAGGGAAGTTACCACGTAGGTTACCCAGTCGGCAAGGGTTGCGGTTACGAAAGCAGCGACATAAAAGTTAACATTTGCCTTCATCAGGGCTTTGTATACCGCATATGCCACAGCAGGACCCACTATGCCCATTGACATAACATTAGCCCCGAAGGTTGTAATCCCTCCATGCGCCAGGAAGAGAGCCTGATATAGCAGGACTATGGAAGACATGATAGCAGTTATCGCAGGTCCGAAGAGGATGACTGCCATTCCCGTGCCTGTTGGATGTGATGTACTTCCGGTGACCGAAGGCAGCTTGAGGGAAGATAACACGAACATGACAGCTCCCGAAACTGCAAGCAGAGGCAGCACCCCGGGATTGGTTTTCACGAGTTTGTTCAATTTGGCAGTTCCGTAGGCAAGTACCGGTATTGAGAGTATCCACCAGATCTGCCACCAGGGTCCTGGAAGGAACCCTTCGAATATGTGCATATTAACTAATCACTCCCCATTTATTTTTGTAAAACCCCGTCATTATTGAACGATTAAATGAAATAGGCACCCGGAAAAATCCCAAAGATATTCTGATTTATCTACCCCCTTATCCAGACTTTTCTAACCTTCTATTTCGGCATTATATTCGATATTATATAAAATTCAGTTGAATTGAAGTAAACTTAAGTTGAGCAATTGCCCGACATCAGCAAAAGTGGATTTAACGATAACCATGAAGAAAATAAGTTGCTATTATGAAACTGGCAGGGAATGGCTAAAGAAATGAGGTGGGTATTCAGGCGCCCACCTTTATTCTCTTTATTCTGCCAGGTTCATGGGTTTGCTGCAGCATTTGAATTCGTTGGTTTCACAGCATCCTTCACCTTCACATGTTTTGTCGCACTCTCTTATAACTGTCAATTCAAAACCGCAGTCATCACAGACAAGTTTCTGTCCTTTTTTCAGTTCATAGCATTTCTTGTGTAAGTGGTGAACCATTTCTTACCCTCCGTTCCCCTTATACCTCTTTCCTGATGAGTTTCATAATCTTGCCGCAGCACATCATTTCGGTAACTTCACAGCAGCCTTCTTTCCTGCAGTGCTGGTCGCATTCTTCAACGACTTCCACCTTGAAACCGCAATCGTCACAGACCAGAAAGTCTCCTTTCTTCATCTCGTAGCAGCGGGCATGTTGTTTAAGGGCCATGGGTTTGCCGCAGCACATCAGTTCTTCCACATCGCAACAGCCTTCTTTCTTGCAGCTCTCGTCGCATTCCTTCGTTACCATGACTTCGAATCCGCAGTCGTCACAGTAAAGGGAGTCTCCCATTTTCAGTTGATAACACTTGAGGTGTGTATGGTGTACCATATGTTTCTCACCCGCTCTTAAACAATTATGTTAAAGTACTCTGAGTGTAGCACTTTAAGCCGTTGTATTTTATAAAGGCAAATATATATATGCAGGGGGGATTGGGTAAGACTTTTTAGCAGCGGGGCTAACGTTTGAATTAAGAATTTTAATCCGTGTGACCAATAAAACCCTCCAGGCTCCTGGATCCGACGGAAAAGAAAAAGGAACTTAAGACTCCCCTGAGCGGGGAAAGAAAGATACACAAAAAATATTTTCCTGGAAAAATATTTGTATGGAAAAAATATCCCGGGATTAAACGCCGGGTTTTCATAACTTGTCTGCAAGTTTTTCAATGCTCTCGCTGAGCAGAGTATCGGGGACGTTCAGTT
This sequence comes from Methanosarcina siciliae T4/M, assembly GCF_000970085.1. Taxonomy (NCBI): domain Archaea; kingdom Methanobacteriati; phylum Methanobacteriota; class Methanomicrobia; order Methanosarcinales; family Methanosarcinaceae; genus Methanosarcina; species Methanosarcina siciliae. The sequence goes on from NZ_CP009506.1 coordinate 351,925, forward strand.
CCCTATTAAGTTTCATTCCGAGTTCCCTGGTGAGGATGATGTGCCTGTCTGCCTCAAAACCAGCTCTTCGGAGCATTTTCATCGAGCAGTTGAAATCACAGCCGTCGATAGCAATTATTTTGTCACAGCGGGCCGCAGCAATTAGAAAATCCGAACGCTGGGAGCCAATTCCCGACGTGCACTTGAAGGTACCCAGGCCTCTATTTTCCATTTCAATTCCCAGGCGGGTTGAAAGCTGTCCAAGGTTCGTGGCACCTGCACAGGGGAATATTAAAACAGTACCGTCACTGGATGATGATTTTGATTCAGGCATAGCGTTCAAAACCTCCTTTCGTTTTTAGAAAAAGCGCAGTATGTCTCATATCCACTGCAGTATATAATGCTCGAGAAACGGCTACTATTTATATTCAAATTACTAATAAACCGACAAAAAATAGATAGGATGGATAAAAGTTTATGGGACTTTTTAGAACCACTGGTCGAGAGTTTTCTGCCTTGCTCCTGAAGCTGCTTTAGGGTGTTCCGCAGCTTTTTTCATCCTGTCTACAGGGAAGTTGTTTTCTTCGCAGAGGAATTTGATTAGTTTTTCGGAAGCTGGCTTTCCCCATTTGTTTTCATAACCGATTTTGTCTGGATAACAGCCTACTAACTTAACTGTCTGTAAGCCTCTCATCTATCGGTGTATTTGGGTATCTCACATTCGTGAGTTTGTTCCTGTTCACACAAGAGAACACTATCAGTAAGTCTGCATCCTTTCGGACTAGGGCAAAGTTTGAACCCCTACTCAGTCCATTACAAGTTACCATTCGCTTTCCTGTAATGTACGAGCCATTACAGTCTGATTCCTTGCTTTTTGGTGACGCGTATCAGTCCAGTTTCTCTTGTAAGCTTAACGACTCTTACAGTGGCTCATCTTATGATTCTCCATGGCATTCTTATCCTAGCGGATTGTCTGGTATCCTAGCAGATTGTCTGGTTTGGACCAGAGACTCTCCACATTGTCCTAAGAGCTTCATCGTTACCATCTTGAACTGAGAAACCAATAGCATTAGACCTCTAACTGTATAAAACACTGCACCAGCCACAGCGTCGAATGTGCTTGATTTTGTAATTCAAGTGTGTAAGTCCTAATAAATACCTCGTTAGCCTTTTTCTGCCGTGTCGATTTTTTGTCGGTTTGTTAGGGTTTGCATAAGAATTGTTATCCTTTTATTGAGTATTATATAATGCAGGGAATAAAAACGTATACGGGAGTGAGTCTCCAACGCTTAACCGATGAAACATGAAGTTCGCTTGAATAATTTTCTAGAGGGGGTATAACTTAATGGAAGAAGAAAAGAAAGAAGAGGGGAAGGAAGAAGAAAAGAAAGAAGAAGAGGAAGAGGCTGCTCATGTAGATCCGATACATCCTGAAGATGAACGAGGGGGAAAAAAGAAGCATCTGTTGAGTTGTGAAAAGAGTAGCTGATCATAACTTTATAATTCAACCGGTTGCTGGAAAGGGCTGAATAAGGTCTTTGATCTTCTGAATGCTGCAATTAGCCCGGATGTCCAGGAGACTCCTTTCCTATTCGAAGGTCCTGTTTGAAGGGCAGTGTCGCGAATTTTGAGACAACCTGATTGAATATTGAAATGTGTACAGGAAGATATTCATGCCCTTCAGGTGACCACAAAAATTAAAAGACAAAAAAAGCCGGCTGATATTCCTTCTGGGATATATTCAAGAAAGTATGATATAATGTTTCTTGGGTCTCCATGTTTTTTTATTTGCCTGAATAGCAATGTTTATTTCCTAAAATGTGTTATCATGATACGGAGAATCGGGACCATAAATAGAACTTACCAGGATATCGATTTTAATGAAGGTCTTGCAGGTTCTCAAGGATCAAACATTTTTTTGTTCAGATTAACTACTCTCATTTTCTGTTGATGATTTCTTACATATTCTACAGCATCGGTTATTTCAGATACACCAAATTCATTCCCATAATTTTTAAACCTTAAACAAAATGCTTGAGCAATAATTAAAGAGTGTGGCAAAGAGTAATGATAATTCTCATGTATGAACCTGTTAATATCATCCAAAACGTATTTTGGAATTATTAAATACGACATATTTGAGAATCTCCTCACAAATAGAGGTTTTTATTTATTCCTAACTCTATTTTGTTTTCACCATCTACTAATATATTCATTTTAATTTGTTTTGTTATTTTTATCCTTTTATAAACAGGCCTTAATGATCACGAAATATATATGTGTCTAAATGTGTTTTTATTTGTAAGCAAGTCAAATTTACTTGATTTATCTTGTAAAGTTCCATTTTGAATCCTCCTTAAATTTACAGTCTTTCAGGAGTAATTTGCCATTTTATATCTCCTTAAACCTCCAGTTTTCAGGAAATGATTTGCCGTTAAACCTCATTAAATTATTTGGTTACTGACTTTTCGGATAGACTCAATAAGAGTTTCGTGGTTTGTAGAAAAAAGAATAATCCCGAAATAGCACAAGCTTCAGATTTTTTCAGATATTCTTTGAATTAATCCCTATTTTTCTAAAAACCTGACTTCATAATAGTTCTACAGCTAAACTTAACTTTCTCGAATCCCTAACACAAATCAACCTGAAGAAAAAAAGTCATATAATTATCTGTTTATTTTGCGGGAAAACGAGAACCTGAGAAGTGGACAGGTTTTTGGGTGAGTAAGTTTATTTTAGTCCCTGAACATAAAGGCGCAGCATCACGAAAATCAATTCCATTTTTTAAATACATTTTAATGGAATAAGAAGTGTGGGCCTGACATTTTCAAAGGAACCGTAGAAGCCTGTGCTGATAATGTCCTCACTCTCCAAAAAGATGGGAAGCTTACCCATATAGCGATTGATAAGATTATAGCTCTCTGGCAAGCGTAATTAAATAACAAGGCTATTCATTATTTTTTGTGGGAAGTTTAAAATTACGTTTTAAATTTGATATAATATATATAAATGTTTGAAATGATTTATTGTGGGGAACTCCATTCAAAATAGATAATTATCTATTTTGCGTAGTTTGTGTAGTTACTTTTCAACTGAAAACTTATTTTTAGTCTCTATTATCAGCGAAGAGACATAAATATTATCTTTCATAGGATTTTAAGCTGTTGTTCAACTTTATTACTACTTTTAAAAGATAAATGTAATTTTTTTCCAAATATGGTATTTTTAATACATATTTTTACTTGGAAACCTCTTTATGTATATTTATTGTCAAAAATAGGTGATTTGAATCCTTTATTTGTATACTTATTTTTAAGGGGTTATAACTATATGTCGTACAAAAACGCCATCTAGTAATCATTTTATCCGAATAGCTAATAATTGTTAGCCAAAAACTGCTTTTTATGTATTTTATTCCCTAAAGCTCCGAATGTTAAATATATAATACAGAATCGGCTGCTCATTAGTTTTTGGAGGTTCCCGGATTGATTTGTCTGTTTGAATCGAGAGCTTCCTCTTTCATTGTATATACTTGACGGCTGTTTTCATGTATATTCTAAAAATTCGGAAACTTTCACTCAAAACTAAACTGGTGGGCCAGGCGTCCTGGTTATTTTTCTATTGGGGTGCCGCAGGTTCATTATAATTCTACTGGGGATAAGATGCATACGGCACGAAGCAGATTACTGGTTTTATGTGCAGTTTTCTTTTTACTGTTTGCACAGAATGTATCGGCTGATGAAAATCATGTAAATATCACTTTTATCTGTTATGACGGAAACGCTTTGAATGCAGCAGAGCAGTCCAATCCGTATAATGCAAGTATAAATGTAACTTATATTTCGGGTTATTCGGACTTTTCCAATGTCACTATTGAAAACCAGGATGTAATATTTACCTATATGTTATGGTCTCAGTACCAGTATATCGGAGACGATCTTGAAAGGGCTCATGAAAACGGAACCGCTCTCATAGATATTACCTCTATGATGGACCCGACATACATCAATACCTCAAGTTACGACATGATACTGTCGGGGACCAAGCCTTATAATTCTACTGAAGAAAAATACTTTTACAGCATGGGTCCGACAGGAATTTTGCTGAAAAACACTGAAAATTTCCTTATATATCTGGCAAAAACTTACGGGGATAAACCCGAGCTTACTGACAGCTGGGTTTACAATGATCCCATAGAATTCCCTGACGCTGCACTCTATCATCCGGACTCCCGTTCCTCTTTGAATGAGTTGGAACCTGACTGGTTTGAAAACACCACGGATTACCTTGACTGGTACTCCAATTCAACTGTGAATGAGTCTCAACATGTTTACGATAAGAACAAACCTACCATAGGGATCTGGTTCCATGCTTCAGATTATACGGCTGGCAACCTTGAAGTCATAGATTACCTTATCCGGGATCTTGAAAGCAAGGGTTGCAACGTAATTGCAGGTTTTGAAACTTTTAATGATATTCATAATTTTTACTTTGATGAAAATGGAGATCCTCTTGTCCAGTGCGTAATTTCTCTCAAGAGTTTCCGGTTGAATTACGAGGACCCTGATAAAGGAATAGAGGAACTTGAAGCTCTTGATGTCCCGATCTTGAGAGGTATGGTGGTTTCAAATCCTGCCGACTCTTCCGATACGGCTGATAGCAACAGGGGCATTCCCAACAGCGAGGTTGTGTACAAGACCCTGCTTCCGAGCATTGACGGGATTTTTGAGTACATCGTGATAGGAATTGATAATTACGATTCCGAAACCGGGGAAAGCAACTACGAACCCCTCCCCGACCAGGTTGACTGGATCTCAGATAGGGCGATAAACTGGGCGGACCTGAAGTTAAAGGATAATGAGGACAAGAAAGTCGCTGTTATCTATTACAACTACCCTTCCGGAAAAGACAACATCGGGGCAAGCTACCTTAATAGCACCAAGAGCATGCTTGACCTTATCGATGCGATGAATGAAAGTGGGTATGAAGTTTCAGGAATTCCGGATAACAGCAGCGAGCTTCTGGAAATGATGCAGGCACAGGGAATAAATGCCGGGTCCTGGGCTCCGGGTGTCATGAACGAAATGGTAGAAAACCGGACAGAATGGGGCCTGTATCTCATACCCATGGAAACCTACAGGGAATGGTTTGAGTCGGAAATTCCGGAAGACCTGAGGTCCGATGTAGTAGAGGAATGGGGCGAGCCCTGGGCTGAGGACCTTCCCCAGAATAAGAATCTCATGATCTATGAAAACGAGACAGGACAGTATATTGTAATCCCTGCGGTGCGTTTTGGGAATGTCTGGCTTATGCCCCAGCCTGCCAGGGGCTTCCTGCAAAATGACGACACCCTTTACCACAGCAGCCTCGTGCCTCCCCCCCACCAGTACATAGCTTTCTACCTCTGGCTGAACCATGAATGGAAGCCCGATGCAGTTATCCACATGGGGACCCACGGTACGCACGAGTGGCTTCCGGGCTCTACCTACGGCATGAACAGGACCTCTGACTGGGCGCCTTTGCTGCTTCAGGATATTCCTAATATCTATCCTTACATAGTTGCCAACGTAGGAGAAGGGCTGACTGCCGAGTACAGGGGTAATGCCCTGATTATCGACCACCTCACTCCTACCCTTGAACGCAGCGGGCTTTACGGAGACCTGGTCAACCTTTCAATCAGTGTGGAGCAATATTATGATCCTGCCATTTCCACACAGACAAAGGCAAGTTACCAGAAAACCATAGTTGACCAGATAATTGAACTTAACCTGGATGTTGACCTGGGACTCGATAACGCAACAGCTCTCAGGGATTACAGTGAAGAGGAGTTTACGGCTTTCGTAAAGAACGTCCTGCATGAGTATCTTGAAGACGTGGGGGGAGAAAACATTCCTTACGGGATGCATGTCCTTGGCCAGGTGCCCTCAACAAACATGACAGATCCTGAGAAAGACGAGCTCTCTGCAATGGTAAGGTCCATGCTCGGAGGAAATTTCGAGGACAATGTTACAGCAGCCTTCTATCCGGAGTCGGTTTACCCGCTAGGGATTCCATTGAATGATACGAAAGTTAACAGGCTTGTCTGGGAGGTAATGACCAATAATACCGGGGTTACTGCGGCGCAGCTTGAGGTTTACGGGACAAGCAACAGTTCGGTTACCCTTGACCTTGAACGCGGGCTGGAGTACAGGAGCAGGCTTCTCGACTGCGATGTGGAGATTGCCAGAGTCCTTTCCGCCTTAAACGGAGGCTTTATCCCTCCCGGACCGGGTACGGACCCTGTTATGAACCCTGATGCTGTACCGACGGGAAGGAACTTCTACGGCATCAACTCAAAGCTCTATCCTTCAAAGGCAACCTGGGACCTCGGAAAATCCCTTGCAATCCAGCTGCTTGAGGACTATCACGATAAATATGGGGAATATCCGGAAAAGGTTTCTTTCTCAAGGTTCGGGGTAGAATTTATCCGTGACCACGGGACCCTGGAAGCCGAAGTGCTCTACATGCTCGGAGTGCAGCCTGTCTGGGACGAGTACGGTTACGTAACCGGGGTTGAGGAAATTCCTGAAGAAGAACTGCTTCCGAACTATGACACTTCTAAGCCCGGGAGGCCGCGTATCGATATCGTCTATACGACCGCAGGCATGAGGGACGCTTTCCCGGACAAGATCAAAATGGTAGACCAGGCCGTAAAACTTGCAAGCTCGCTTCCTTCGGAAAACTATCCCAACTACGTGAACCAGAGTTCGCTTGCTATCTACGATGCCCTGCTTGAGGCAGGATACGACAGTGAGACTGCAACAAAGCTCTCAACAATGCGCTGCTTTGCGGTAATGGACGGGACTTATGAGGTCGGGGTCTCAAATGCTATCGGTGCGAGTGGCAGCTGGGATAACGAAGAGGCGATTGCAAACGTATACCTGGACAAGATGGGTTATGCTTACGGTGAAGATTTCTGGGGCATAAAATGCAGAGAACTCCTTGAAGGGAACCTGAAAAATGTAGAAGCCTCCGTACATTCGGACTCTTCAAACCTTTATGACACTCTTGACAACGATGACTTCTTCCAGTATTTCGGAGGCCTTAACCTGGCTACTAGATATGTAAGGGGAGATGGCAAAACTCCGGAAATGTACGTTTCGGATACCAGAGACTCTAACAATGCTCAGATGGTTGGAATGGAGGAGTACCTGAGCAAGAACCTGAGGTCCAGGTATTTCAATGAGAAATGGATTGAAGGGATGCAGGGCGCCGGTTATTCGGGCGGCAGGATGATGTCCGAGTTCGTGAACAACCTTTTCGGCTGGGAAGTCAGTGATCCGGACCTTGTGGACGATACGGTCTGGGAGCAGGTCTACGAGACTTACGTCAATGACCCTTCCATGAAAGATTGGTTCAAGCAGAATAACCCCGATGCTTACCAGTCCATAACCGCCAGGATGCTCGAAGCTGTCAGGCACGGTTACTGGGAACCGTCGGATGAGATTATTGAGAGCCTTGCAACAGCATATGAAGAATCCGTGGCTGAAAACGGAGCTACATGTTGCCACCATACCTGCGGAAACCCCCTGCTTGACAAATTCGTCAGCGGAATTGTCTCTGTTCCCGGCTACTCCGAACAACTGAAAGCAGCAACCCAGGCCAAAACTCCGGAAACTACGGAAGAGACGCAGAGCAGTAGAAGTAGTAGTAGCCACAGTACCGGAAATGCTACCGTAGTCTCAAAAGAAAGTACATACAGTAACCAGACCACTCAGGATTCCGACGCCGGGTATGGCATGGATTCTCCTGAATCTTCTTCCTCTTCTGAGCAATCCGCAGATTCCGATTATGTGGAAGGCTACGAGATGCAGAGGGACCCGGTTGAAGAAGAAAGTGGAGGTATGTCCTTCTCGGGATCCGATGTCGCCGGAGTTCTCTTCGTGATTGTGGCAGTGGGTGGAATTTACCTGGGAATGCGGAAAAAGAAGATGTAAAATTCGTATGGAAGAAAAGAACTTTTATTTTGTGTTCTTTTCTTTTCCTTTTTATTTTTCTTTTCACTTTTCCTTTTTACCTTTTCGTTCTTTTGCAATTCTCTTTCTTACGCAGGCATTCTAATGTTTTTTTGTTATCTATTTGGCTAACAATTCTTACCCTAAATCACAGGTTTTTATGCAGGTAAAGTAAACCTGAGTTAAAATTGCCAAATATACATCCTTATTTAAGGATAAAAGTTGATGCGTTTCGAGGCTACAGTTCTTTAAAATGTCTTCCAATTTTTTCATCTGGATGATGTTTTCTTGCTGTATTAATAAGTAAAGTTTACTTTATTTATTTGTATAATATGAGATTTTTTTTCCTTCAAATCTGATCCATCAGGTTTGCTGGTGAAATGAGTTAAAATGAGTTAAACTGAAATTTTAAGAGTACTCCCCAAGCAGCATGCAGTTTCGAGATTGTACTCCGGTATCCTGGCAGAACCGAACAATTATTTGGAGAAAAGGTTATGATAAAATATTTGAAAGAAGGAACAACCCCTTTGAATAAAAAAATTAAAATTTACGGTTTAGTTCTATTGATGCTTTTTTTACTGGTTTCAACTGCTCAGGCATCTGAAAGTGATGGTGTGCAGTATGAACTGGTTGCAAATACGATCTGTGATGAAAATGGATATTATGTTTTTAATAATATCCCTGATGGCAACTATACTCTCGTTGCAACGAATTACTCTGATGATAGAAATATATGGTATACAGCTTCATTGAATATTACGGTGCAAGATACTGATCTGGTTGACCGGAATCTTCGGATAAACAGTAGCAATAATATTGACCCTTATTGGGTGCAGGATTTACTGAATAATTCTTCTGCTACGGTTGATTCTGTTGCGGGGTTCTCTGTCTCCGGAATTTCTTATGTTAGGAGTCTTGATTATCCGAGAATGAGTACTGTTATTTTGCTAAAAAGTACTTCCGATGATGGATTTGTAAATCTTACGTACATCTCTGATTCTTCCGACTCTGATTCTTCTGATCAAAATGAGACGGAATCCCAGGACTCAGAAGAAAATCAGGACTCTACATCCGGATCTTTTTTCAAGTTCTTTGGCAACACTACAAGTGATGAGAACGGAGAATTCCTTTTCTCAGATATTCCGGATGGGGACTACCGGCTTTCTGCTGTAATCTACAGTTCTTCCATGGGAGGAATGTGGCTTACCAATGAAAGCGAGTTCAGTATTGAAGATGGTCAGCCTGTAAATCTCACCTTTACCATGAGAAGTAATGAGAGCATCGACGATGAAGAGATCCTCGGTTACCTTGACAGAACTACCATTTCCGGCCTGACTCTCAGCAAGTCCGGGGATATCAAGGCTGGAACGGACCTTGTCCTTACCACTCAGGATGAAGAGTTCGTTGCCAACACTACAAGCGATGCAAATGGGGAATACCTTTTCTCAGATGTTCCGAATGGAGACTACCGGCTTTCTGCTGTAATCTACAGTTCTTCCATGGGAGGAATGTGGCTTACCAATGAAAGCGAATTCAGCATTGAAGATGGTCAGCCTGTAAATCTCACTTTTGCCATGAGAAGTAATGAGAGCATCGACGATGAAGAGATCCTCGGTTACCTTGACAGAACTACCATTTCCGGCCTGACTCTTAGCAAATCAGGGGATATCAAGGCCGGGACCGATCTTGTCCTTACCACTCAGGATGAAGAATTCGTTGCCAACACCACCAGTGATGACAATGGGGAATACCTTTTCTCAGATGTACCGAATGGAGACTACCGGCTTTCTGCCGTAATCTACAGTTCTTCCATGGGAGGAATGTGGCTTACCAATGAAAGCGAATTCAGCATTGAAGATGGTCAGCCTGTAAATCTCACTTTTGCCATGAGAAGTAATGAGAGCATTGACCATGAAGAGATCCTCGGATATCTTGACAGAACTACCGTTTCCGGCCTGACTCTCAGCAAGTCCGGGGCTATTAAGGCCGGGACCGACCTGGTACTCCTGAAAAAGACATCCGGCTCTTCGGCTCAGGATTCGGATTCTTCAAATTCGGGTAGCACTTCCCACTTAAATGTAGCTATAATCACGGGATACTCAAATTATGACCTTAAATTAAATGCTCTTGCGGAGAGGATCAACGGCAACTCTTCTCTTAATCTGAGTGTTTCCTATTACCTGCCTGCCACAAGTGGAGGGGATGTTGATCTCAGTGATATGGATATAATTTATATCAATATGTTTACCGACAGCGCCAGTAAACTTGAAAATACTGTCAATGAAGCGATCGCAAACGGAGCGGTTGTCATAGGCTATAACACTTATCTGCCTGATAACATAGACAACTCGTCCCTTCCTTCTTCGTTTTCTGATGTAGGAGAGCTCAAAACCTATCTTCAGGATTACTGGGTGTACGGGGCTACGAATGACGCAAACTTTGATAACCTGATTTTCTATCTGGCACAGACTTTCTATGGCCGGGATGACCTTCAGGTCTCAGCTCCTGAAGGAGCTGCCAGCTCCATTTATCATCCGGGTATGGTTAACAGTTCTTATTTTACTGCCAATGCGAGTGAATACTTCGAATGGTATGGCAGCAGGAATGAAAGCGAACATTCTTTCGACAAAAACGCTCCCACGGTAGGGATACTGTTCTACCTCTCCTATTATCCTGCGGACATGCAGCCTATCGATGCTCTCATAGAGGAGTTTGAGTCCCGGGGTGTGAATGTCATAGCATGCTACGGGTCCAGCAAGGAATCTGTTGACAAATTCCTCAATCATAACAGCTCTACGAAAGCCGACCTGATAGTCTCGACCACCTATCGCAGCCAGTATTTTGATATTGAAGCCCTGGGAGTTCCGGTTATCAACTGCGTCCTCAACGGTTACATGAACCTCAGCGAATGGCAGAATGTCAGCGACCCCCTGACAAATACCTATATGATCAGGCTGTACAGGCCCGAGACCTGGGGCTGGATCGACCCGATAATGATCGCTTCCAATGAGCTGGATAACGAAACAAATACCGAGGTGTATGTCCCTGTTGAGGCTCAGGTGGAATGGCTTGTTGACAGGGCAGTTGCCCAGACTGACCTTTCCGGCAAGGGTGAATCCGAGAAAAAAGTTGCAGTCCTCTATTACAGCCACGGATGCGGAAATGACAGCATAGGAGCTTCTTATCTTGAGGTTATCCCGAGTATTAACAATCTCCTTGAAGGGATGGCCGATGCGGGATATGATATTGATAAGGAATCCATTCCGAATGAGAGTGAATTAACAAGTTTGATGTTAAAACAGGGTACGAATATAGGGACCTGGGCTCCGGGAGAGCTTGAAAGGCTTGTCGATTCAGGGGAAGTCGGGCTTATTCCAGAATCAACATACCTTGAATGGTTTTCGGCGCTCCCTGAAGAGAGGCAGCAGGAAGTAATTGGCCAGTGGGGACCAGCACCCGGAGAAATAATGGTCTATGAAGATGATTCCGGGGACAAATTCCTGGTAATTCCGAAGGTTGAAGTCAGTGATAATGTAATCCTTGCCCCCCAGCCAACAAGAGGGTGGCTATCGGATAACGAACTTCTCTACCATGACGGGGACCTTCCTCCTCACCACCAGTACCTCGCATTCTACCTCTGGCTCCAGAATGAATACGGAGCCGATGCGATTGTGAATATGGGCCGCCACGGGACTGTGGAATGGCTTCCCGGAAAAGAATTTTGCCTCTTCAGTGATGAGTGGCCTGCAATTATTAGCGGGGACATCCCTGTAATCTATCCCTACATAATGGACGGGATGGGAGAAGGAATGCAGGCAAAGCGCAGGGGCAATGCGGTGATTATAGACCATCTGGTCCCTCCGGTTGTGCTTTCCGAAAGTTATGGGAATTACACCGAGTTGAGCAGCAAGATTTCCCAGTACCAGACCCTTCCCAGTGAGTCCGAATTGAAAGAACTTCGTATGCAGGAAATCGTTAACCTCACCCAGGAACTTAGCCTTGACGAGTTTGTGAACGTAAGCCTGTCCGAGAGTGAGGATACGGAAGAAGAGTTCCTTGACGAGCTTGATGATATTCTGGAGGAACTTAAGACTACTTCCATGCCCTACGGGCTTCACATACTCGGGACCTCCCCTGAGGGAGAAAACCTTACACAGATGGTCTACTCGATGCTGGGAGATGATTTTTCCGAAGAGGTGGCCGAATACAACAGTTCTGAAAACGCTTCTCTTGACCTTCTGGACCTTGTCCTCCTGCAGAACGTGAGTATTGAAGACGCCCAGATACAGGTTCTCGGGAGCAGTTCCGAAGACGTGACCGGTTACCTGACCACGGCTCAGGAATACGCAGAAAAGCTCGGAGAAAGTAAAAATGAAATCCAGCAGATCCTTAAGGCTCTGGACGGTGAATACATCGAACCGAATATTGGTGGAGACCCCATCCTCCGACCTGACGCGCTTCCCTCGGGGAGGAACTTCTACGCCTTTGACGAACAACTGTCCCCCACGAAGCAGGCCTGGGAACTTGGTAAGGAAATGGCTAACCAGACAATCGAAACCTACCAGGCTAATCACGAAGGGCAGTATCCGAAGAAAATAGGCCTGATCATCTGGGCCGGGGAATCTACCCGGAACGAGGGAGTAACCGAGGCTGAAATCTTCTATCTCCTGGGAGTAAAGCCGGTCTGGGACGATGACGGAGATGAGGTCATAGATGTTGAACTCATTAATTCTTCGGAACTGGGCAGGCCGCGCATTGACGTGCTTGTACAGATTTCGGGGCTCTACAGGGACACCTTCCCCCATAAGGTAGAGCTGATCGATAAAGCAGTCTACCTGGCTTACAACGACCCTGACAACCAGTACGGAAAAGATGAGGAAAGACCGACCCCGGAGTATATCTCCTATGACCCTGAAGATAATACGAATTATGTCCGGGAGAATACCAATGACCTTTTCCTTGTCCTTAACGAGTCTCTCCAAAACGAGACCGCTTCAATGACCGTGGCTCTTCTGAGGGTTTTCGGGCCTGAGGATGGCACTTACGGGACCGGATTGTCAAATGTTGTTTCTGCGAGCAATTCCAGCACCAGTGAAATTGCCGAACTTTACATAGACAGGATGAGCTATGTTTATGGAGAAAATGTATGGGGAGAGAGTATAGCCGATATTGTCTCGCAGTTCCGGGTAGACGGCAGTTCCCTTGAGAATACGGACATTTTTAAGGATAATCTTGGAGATGTCGAGGTTACGGTTTTCAGCCGCAGTTCAAATACCTACGGAATCCTGGATAATAGTGATGCCTTCGAGTATCTTGGCGGCCTTAACCTTGCAGTTTCCTCTGTTTCAGGCGAGTATCCCGATTCGTACATAATGAACCTGCAAAATTCGGGGGATGAAGAGATAGAAACCCTGAGTGAGTATCTTACAAGGGAAATTATCACCCGTGTCCTGAACCCCAAATCCATTGAAGGAATGCTGGGGAGTGGTTTTGAAGGGGTGAGCCAGTTAGCGGACTATGTTGAAAACCTCTGGGGTTGGGAAAAGACAAACCCTGACCTGGTAAGTGACGATATCTGGAACAAGGTGTATGAAACCTATGTTGCCGATTCCGAACTGAATGCCGAGCTCAAAGCGACCAATGCCTATGCATACCAGTCCATCACGGCCAGGATGCTGGAAACTGCCCTGGAAGGCAACTGGGACGCTTCGGATGAGGTCCTCAGGAACCTTGCTACGGAGTACGCAGAATCCGTTGTAGAAAACGGAGTTGCCTGCTGTCACCATACATGCGGAAACCCGACCTTAAACAGCTATGTTGCAGGTCTGGTCTCAGTCCCCGGTTTCACCGAGGCTATTGAACAGGCAACATCAAGCGAGACTTCTCAGGAGCCAAGTGAAAGCAGCAGTAGCAGCAGTGGCGGTTCTGGTACAGGGGAAGCTACCGTAGTTTCAAAAGAAAGTATGTCCAGCAACCAGACCGAAACAAACTCCGGGGAATCGGCCAGCAACCAGACCTCACAGACTTCGGATGCAGGGTACGGTGTTGATTCTCCGGAGATCGCTCCGGATATCCGACAGGCCGCAGATTCAAATTACGTCGAGGGTTATGAGATGCAGAAAGAATCCGTAGAAAATGCGGAAAACGGAGATTTTTCTTTTTCAGGGGCCGATATTGTCGGAATTCTCTTTGTAGTAGTAGCAATGGGTGGAATCTACCTGGGGATGCGGAAAAAGAAGATGTAAAAGAAAATGTAGAATTTGTATTGAAGGAGAGCACTTTTCATTCCGTGCTCTTCTAGTTTCCGTTTTTTTAGAAGAAAATTCGGACCCGGTGTGTCCCCCGGTCTGCTAATCCTGTTCCTGTTTGAATAAGTAGCATTTCCTGTTCTTTGCCTCCTTTCTGTACTTTTTTCTTTTGTCCTTTTTCCCTCTACTTTTTTGCCTTTTTTCCTTTTACTTATTTATATTTTTTTGTTATCTTCTCAGCTAATAACTATTACCTAAAATCTCAGTTTTTTATGTAAATAAAGTAAAATTGCGTTAAAATGTTCTGGCATTGTATGTTTTTTGAGGTAAACAGTCAATGGTTTATTGCGGCGATGGGTAACCAAAACATTTACAAATTCTTCACATATGGATGATATTTATATTCTTTAATTAAGTAAAGTTTACTTTAGTTATTAATTTACTATGTGCTTCGTTTTTTCTGTTAGTCTGATTTGCCATGTCTGCTAATAGGAATTTAAAGCTGAAAATAGGGTTTACTTCAAACGGCGAACAGAAGCAGGATTTCAGTACGAGGTTTTCATAGCTCTAAAATTAATTATCTTCTGGAGTTAGGGATCATGAAAGAATGGGTAAATAACGAAATAGACCCTTTGAACAAAATAAAAGCTTTCGGATTAGCAATTTTAATCCTTCTAATGCTGTTTTCTGCAACCCCTGCGGCTTGCAGTACGGACATTCAGTACGAACTTGTTGCCAACACTACCAGTGATGCTGAAGGCTATTACGTGTTTTCCGGGATTCCGGACGGAAACTATACGCTTGTTGCTCTCTACAATGAGGACAAATGGCGTCGTGCCGACGAGCAGGTCCGGGTCCTGGGGGCGGATCTTTCGGTGAACCTTGATACCTCAAGCATGGATATCGATGCGAACGGATCCCAGGCGCTTCTTGACCTTGAGGGCAGCGGGGGTGACCTTACAGGCAGTGCTGTGATAAGCGGGCTCACCCGCCAGAAACAGATGAATGCCGACCCTGTGCCTCTGGGCTTTACAGACGTTCTTTTGTTGAGGGAAGTGGTAAAAGAAGCAAAAGACACTCTGGTTGCCTCCGGTTCCGGCCAGCACCTGGACATTGCCGTTGTTACCGGGTACCGAAGCCATGAACTTCCCCTCAAGAACCTTATGGAAGAGATCAACAATAACAGCAGCCTGAACCTCACTTTCAGTTATTTTATGGCGGATTATGTGACGGGAAATGACGTCGACCTGAGCGGGATGGATGTTATCTATATCAACATGTTAAGCGCCTCAACCGCCCTGAAGCTCACACCCATGGTGGACAGTGCTATTACTAACGGATGTGTGGTTATTGATGACGACACCCTGTTAAACGAGAGTATTCCTCTTCCTGAAGACCAGATAGAAAGCTTCAGGGAAAAACTGAACAATTACTGGCTTAACGGGGCTTACGACCAGAGCAACCTGAAAAACCTTGTATTCTGCATCGCCAGCGACTGCTGCGGGAGGACCGACCTCCCTTATGAGGACCCGCACACGCTTCCCGAAAGGGCGATCTATCATACGGACATGACAGGGTATTTCACCGATTCCCTGGATGACTATCTTGCCTGGTACTCAAACAGAAGTGACGGAGGGCATGTCTACGACCCGGCAAAGCCCACAGTTGCGATTACCATGTACCAGAGTTATTTCCCCTTCCAGATTGAGCCCATTGATGCCTTGATTTCGGAACTGGAAGCCAGGGACTATAATGTCATTGCCACTTACGGGGCGGATTCCCTTCCTTCCGGGGACTTTTTCAAGCAGGGGGACGAAGTCCTTGTAGACGCCATCATCTCGTTTACGTACTTTGGCAACAAGTTTGATGCCGAGGAACTTGATGTGCCCGTAATCAACGGCATCGTTAACAATTACATGAACAGGACCGAATACGAAGCCAGCAGTAGGCCGCTTCCTGCGGATAAGATGATGAAGATAGATTTGCAGGAACTTTGGGGAGCTATCGACCCGGTAATAATGGCTGCAACGGAAGTAGACCCTGAGACCGAGACTGAGATATCAGTTTCCATAGACTATCAGGTGGACTGGCTCATTGACCGCGTCGAAAGCTGGGTGGAGCTCGGGGAAATTCCCGAATCCGAAAAAAAAGTTGCTATCATTTATTATAACCATGGAGGGGGGAAGGACAACATAGGGGCTTCCTATCTTGATGTCGTCCCCAGTCTCTCCGGCCTGCTTGATGCTATGGCTTCCGAAGGATATGCCCTGAACGAAAGCCAGGCCCCGAACGAGACCGAACTCCTTAACCTGATGCTGACCCAGGGCATAAACATAGGGACCTGGGCTCCGGGAGAACTCGAGAAGATGGTTGATACGGGCAAAGTTGTTCTTCTCCCCGAAAGCACATATGAGGAATGGTTTTCGGAGCTTCCCGAAGAGAGGAAGCAGGAAGTCATTGACCAGTGGGGGCCGGCTCCGGGGGAGATCATGGTCTGGGAAAACGAGAGTGGAAAATACCTTGTAATCCCCAGAATCGAGGTTGGGGAAAACGTGCTTCTGGCTCCTCAGCCCTCAAGAGGCTGGCTTGATGACAACGAGGCCCTTTACCACGATTCGGAACTGCCTCCTCACCACCAGTACATTGCGTTCTACCTCTGGCTCCAGCATTCCGAAGAGGAAGGCGGGTTTGGCAGCGATGCCCTTGTGCATTTCGGCAGGCACGGGACCCAGGAATGGCTTCCCGGAAAAGAGTTCGGACTTACGCGCTACGACTGGCCTTCCCTGATGCTCGGGGACCTGCCTGTGATTTATCCTTATGTGATGGACGGGCTTGGAGAGGGCAATGAGGCAAAACGTAGAGGTGGAGCGGTTATAGTCGACCACCTTGTCCCTCCGATTGTTTCTGCCGGAAGCTATGGGGACTATGCAAACCTGAGCGAAGCGATCCTTAACTATGAACAGGCAGAAGCAGATGCCACCCTTAAAGCGGCTCACAGGTCTGAGGTCTTAAACCTGACCCTGTCCCTTTCCCTGGACGATGAGTTCAACATGACCGAAGCGGAAAACAACGAGACTTACTTTGAGAACGTTTTCCTGGAAGGGCTTAAGGAACTGCTGGATGAGTACAAGAGCCAGTCAATGCCTTACGGGCTGCACATCCTGGGCACAAGCCCGAAAGGGGAACAGCTTACGGGTATGGTAAATTCGATGCTCGGAACTGACTTCGCCGATTCGGTAAATGAATTCAACGAGACCGAAGGGGCCCAGCTCTATCTGCTGGACCTGGTCCTGAACCGGGGAGCCAATTCTTCCGAGGCGCAGATAGAGGTCCTCGGGACAGAGAATGAAACAGTTGGGACCTTCCTTTCCAGTGCGGAAGAATATGCTGCAAACCTGGCTCTCGGAGAAGAGGAAATTCAGCAGGTTTTATACGCACTGGATGGCAGGTTCATCCCCGGAAATCAGGGGGGTGACCCTGTCAGGAACCCGGAGGCTCTGCCTTCCGGAAGAAACTTCTATGCTTTTGACCAGCGGATAGTGCCAACAGCAGCTGCCTGGACGCTCGGGCAGGAGATGGCTGACCAGGTGCTTGAAGCCTATGTTGCCGAACACGGGACCTACCCGAAAAAGGTGGCTTACATTCTCTGGGCCGGGGAGACCACAAGGCATGAAGGGGTCATGGAGGCAGAGATCCTCTACCTGCTCGGGGTCAAACCTGTGTGGAAAAGCGGCAGGGTAGTTGATGTGGAAGAGATTCCCATGGAGACCCTGGGCAGGCCCAGAATTGACGTCGTGATCCAGATATCGGGGCTTTACAGGGACATGTACCCTGGCAAGGTGCTCCTGCTGGACAAAGCCGTAAAACTGGCTTATGCCCAGGAGGACTCTCCCAACTATGTCCGGGAAAATGCCGAAGCTCTTAAAGCTTCGCTGATGAGTGAGGGTTCCCTTAATGAAACTGAGGCTCTGGGCCTGGCCCTGCTAAGGATTTTCGGGGCTGCGGACGGGGACTACGGCACAGGGCTCCCCAATGCGATCGCTGCAAGTGATACCTGGGAGAGTAATGATGCGCTTGCAGAACTTTATCTCAGCAAGATGTGCAACGCCTACGGAGAAGACGTCTGGGGGGAAAACCTGAGGGAGCTTTTCGAAAATAACCTTGAGGGCGTCGAAGCCACGGTGCACAGCCGGAGCACAAACCTTTACGGGACTCTGGACAATGACGATTTCTTCCAGTACCTGGGAGGACTGAATCTCGCAATCAGCTCCGTTTCTGGAGGGAAGTACCCGGATTCCTTTATCACGAACATGCTTACCGGGGGGGACGAGAAGGTTGAAACTCTGGAAGAGTTCCTCACAAGGGAAACTTATTCCCGCTATTTCAACCCGAAATGGATCGAAGGCATGCAGAGGAACGGCTATGCAGGAGCCGGGGAAATGGCGGATTTCATTGAAAACCTCTGGGGTTGGGAAGCCACAAACCCTGACCTGATCAGTGATGATATGTGGAACCAGGTGTATCGGACTTACATGGCAGACCCGGAACTCAGCGAATGGATCAAGCAGAACAACCCCTATGCTTATCAGTCCATGACTGCAAGGATGCTTGAGACGGCCCGTAAGGGCAACTGGGAGGCTTCGGACGAGGTCCTCGCAAGCCTGGCTGCGGATTACGCAGGGTCCGTTGTCGAAGACGGGGTCACCTGCTGCCATCACACCTGTGGGAACTCCCTCCTCAACAGATACGTGTCGGGTCTGGTCTCTGTTCCCGGTTTTACCGAAGCAATCGAAGAGGCTACGCAGGAATCCCTTGAGCAGGAAGAACCTGAAAAGCACAGCAGCAAAGGTCACCAGACGAGTGTTGCCGAAAAACTCAACCAGACTGCCAAGTCAAGCCCCGAGGAATCTGCCAGCAACCAGACTGTCCAGAATTCCGATTCCGGGTATGGCGTTGATTCTCCCGAGCCTGCTCCTGAGGTCCAAATGGCAGATAATCCCGATTATGTGGAGGGCTACGAGATGCAGAAAGAGGCTGTTGAAAATGAGGACGGGGGAGGGATGTCCTTCTCGGGTGCGGATATTTTCGGGACCCTTTTTGTGGTTGCAGCTGCCGGAGGTATTTACCTGGGCATGCGGAAGAAGAAAATGTAAATTCCGGTATGTATGAGCCGGTGAATTTCAGGAAAGTGGGGTTTTAGCATGCCTTATTCTCCACTTTCTGTCCTTTTTAAAGGTCAGAGCGTAATACACTTTTAAAAATATATTACCCAATTTATGTTTTTTTCCTTAAAAAAATCCCAAATTTAGAAAATAATTGAAGATCAGTCCGTGCCTACGTTTTCCATAAACAGGCACGGGCTGTATACTACAGGTGTTTCGATATGCTTGGAACTAGATATATCTCTATTCAAAAAAACTTTTGTATAAAATTCTTAACTTCGGTATTGCTGTTAATGCTCTTAAGCTCGCTGATATCGACAGCCTCGGCAGCGGAAAATACATTCAGTTTCGTGCTGGGAGCGGAGAACAATACGGAGGCATTTGAAGCCGTGCTTGCTGAAGGTGATCCGGGAGTAACTATAAATCTCTATAATGCGACCGAAGCAAATTCCACGGACTTCAGTTCGGAAAAGGTGCTCTTTCTTGCTTCCCTTGATGAGGAGGCCCTCGCAAACATCAACAGTACGCTAAACCAGAGTGCACACATCGTTTCTTATGACCTTCCCGAAGGGTTTGACCTGGGGAACTCAAACGATCCGAATATGACGGAGCTCTGGGAAGCCGGAGGGTACCATAACATAAAAACGCTCATACGATACATGAACGACACGTTTTACGGAGGTGGCGTTCAGGCCCCGGAAAAGCTTGAAGTTGCTTTTGTCTTTTCCAGGGAAAGTGCCGTACTGACGATGGATAAAGTGGCTCTTGACCCTGAGCTCTCCGGGGTCATTAATATCAGTACGTATTTCGGGCGTTCCAATGAAGACCTGAGCTTCGATCTGAGCGACAAGGATATTATAATAATGAGAAACCTTGATGCCCAGGTAATCGAAGCTATCTCTCCTACCGTCAATCAGGCAAAAGCCAACGGGGCTTATATTATCAGTTTGGGAGACCTGATTCAGTCTTACAACCTGCACAATGTCAACCTCTCGGACCCGAATTATGCTGATATTACTGAATATTTCACATACGATTCGGAAGAAAACTTCAAGAGGCTTGCTACTTTTGTGGGGGTTAAGTTCGCAGACAGGTATGACGTGATCGAAGAGCCCGTTTCGCGTCCTTTATACGGGCTTTACCACCCCGATGCCCCGGAAGTCTATTCCTCTGCCGGTGATTATCTTGATTGGTACATTAACAGAGGAGATGATGGGCATGTTTATGACCCTGCAATGCCAACTGTGGGGATTATCTCGGATAGTTTCACGTACATTGACACCAGGGATGCACCGCTTGTGGAGGCTCTTGTTGATTCCTTCGAATCCAGTGGCTGCAATGTGGTTGTTGCTACTTATTCATATAAAGACGAAGGTTCCAGGGACTATTTAATGTTGAACGGGAGCTGTATCGCAGACAGTGTGGTCATAATTTCCCGGGGTTCTCGCTTCAACTATGCCGACTCCGAACAGGGAATCGAGGACCTTAAGACCTGGAATGTGATCCCCCTGAATGGAATCCGCCTTTTCTACGATGTGAGTGCGGAGGAATGGGAAAACTCCTCTCACGGGGTCGGGCCCGAGCAAACTTACCAGCTTTCGGCTGCGGAGATGGACGGGATCATAGAGCCCATAGTAATCGGTTGCAAGGACCCGTCGATCGGGGATTCGGTTTACTATCCGATTGACTACCAGGTGGAATGGCTGGTAAACAGGACAATTTCCTGGACCGAGCTCCACCGCAAAACAAACTCCGAAAAGAAGATCGTAATCCCCTATTATGCTGCAGAAGCCGGGAAAGCTGAAATCGGGGCTGACATTGACTACTACCTGGACGCCCAGGCAAGCCTTGCAAACATCCTTGTAGCAATGAAGGAAAGGGGCTACAACCTCGGAAATGACAGCCTTCCGGACAGGGACGAACTTGCCGAAATCATGACGGAAAGAGGACACAATGTAGGGGTCTGGGCCCCGGGAGTTCTTGATTCCCTTGTTGAAAACGGGGATGTTATCCTCATTCCTGAAGCCAGGTACCTTGAATGGTTTGATGCTCTCCCTGAAGAGAAGCAGGCTGAAATGGAAGACATCTGGGGGCCTGCTCCCGGGGAGATCATGGTCTGGGAAAACGAGACCGGAAAGTATCTCGTAATTCCGAAGCTCGAATACGGAAATGTGCTGCTTGCTCCCGATCCAATGTGGGGCTGGGACCAGGACGAGTCCGTGACCTACTATGACGGTTCGATCCCGCCGACTCACCAGTGTCTGGCTTTCTACAAGTATATGGGAGAGGAGTACGGGGCAGATGCTCTTTTCACGATTTTCTCGAGTGTTGAGATGATGCCCGGAAAGGAATCCGGACTTTCCGCAAAGGACTGGGGTGCGATTCTCCTCCAGGACATGCCTATGGTTCATGTGCTTCCTATGGATGCCGAGGGGATTTTTGACAGGCGCAGGGCAAACATGCTGGTTGTGGACTTTCTGACCCCGACCATTGTACCTTCCGGGCTTTACGGGAACCTGACGCTGCTCCAGCAGGACATAAGCCTGTTCGAACAGGCAGCTGACCCGGCAGTTAAGGCCGAGTACAGAGAGCTCATCCTTAATAGTACCCGGGAGCTTGACCTTGACACGGACCTGGGAGTGGACCTTGAAAGCATTGCCGGAAACGAAACAAAAACCGATGCTTTCATCGAGGACCTGGACGCCTATCTCGGAGAACTGAAGACTATCTACATGCCTTACGGTTCGCATACCCTGAGTGAACCCCCTACGGGGGAAAGTCTGGTTGCAATGGTCGAGGCAATGCTAGGGGATGATTTCAAAGCCCGTGTAGAGGAAGTAAACTCTACGGAAGGGTTGACGACGGCTCTTCTCAATGAGACCGTACTTTCCGGAAAGACAGCCGAAGAAGCCCAGAACCTGGTGCTGGGTACGACTTCGGAGAATGTAAGCTCCGATCTCGAACTTGCCCTTGAGTATACGGAGAGAATAAATGCCTGTACCATTGAGATCCCGCGTGTTCTCGATGCTCTGGAAGGTAAATATATCCCACCGGGGCCTGCAGGGGACCCTATCAGGAACCCGGATGCTCTTCCGACAGGGAGAAACCTCTGTACCTTTGATGACCGTTTGGTGCCCACTAAGGCTGCCTGGAATGTGGGAGTCAAACTCGGAGACGAACTTCTCGAAGAGCTCCTTGCTGAAAACGGGGCCTATCCTGAAAAAGTCTCTTTCCTGCTCTGGTCTATTGAGACATCAAGGAACCAGGGGACCATGGAGTCCGAGATCTTCTACCTCCTTGGTGTGAAACCTGTACGGGACAGCAAAGGAAGGGTAAAGGACGTGGAACTTATCGATTCGGATGAACTCGGAAGGCCCAGAATAGATGTTCTGGTCACAACTTCGGGGTCCTACCGCGACATGTATGCAAGCCGGCTCCAGTTAATTGACAGGGCGGTAAAACTTGCGGCAAATGCTTCTGATAATGAAACCTATCTTAACTATGTAAAACAAAACTCCGAGAAGATTGAGGAAGCTTTGCTGGTTGCCGGGTATGATCAGGAAACCGCGGAGAACCTTTCCACATCTCGTATTTTCTGCCCGTCACCCGGTTCGTATACTCCGGGAATCGAAAATGCCATTTCTGGAGCAGACTGGGAAGACAGGGAAGATATCGCAGATCTCTATATCGACCGTATGGGATACGTTTACGGGGAAAACATCTGGGGAGAACAGTACACGGATGTCTTCCGGGAAAATCTTGCTGATGTGGAAGTCGGGGTCTTTAGCCGGACGTCCAATGTTTACGGAGTGCTTGAGCACCCGATGGTTGCAGCCTATTTCGGAGGGCTTTCCATGGCAGTGGAAAGTGTTCGAGGCAGCAGTCCCGACATGTACATCAATAACCTGCGTAGCTCAGGAGAGGAAGGCGTGGAAACCCTGCAGCACTTCCTGAGCCGGGATCTCCGTTCTCGCTATATGAACCCCACATGGATCGAAGGCATGATGCAGGACGGGTACGACGGGACACGTTATATGAATGCCTTTGTAGAGAATATGCGGGTCTGGGAAGTTGCGACCCCCGATCTGGTTACGGAGGACATGTGGAATGAGGTATACAAAACTTATTTCCGGGACCAGTATGACCTGGGAGTTACCGAGCACCTGAAAAATACGAACCCTTATGCCTATCAGTCAATTGCCCTGAACCTCCTCGAATCCGTAAGGAGGGGAGACTGGAATCCTCCCGATGAAGTCCTGGAAGAGCTTGCCAGGGAGTATGCGGAATCCGTGGTAGAAGACGGGGTCACCTGCTGCCACCACACCTGCGGAAACCCGACCTTAAACAGCTATGTAGCAGGCCTGGTCTCAGTCCCCGGTTTCACCGAAGCAATCGAAGAGGCTACGCAGGAATCCCTTGAGCAGGAGGTATCTGAAAAGCACAGCAGCAGTGGGAACAAGGGGAGTTCGACTCCTGTGATTCGGAGTTCTGAGAGCAGCAATCAGACTGTTATGGAGGAAGATACCGGATACGGGGTTGATTCTCCCGAACCTGCACCTGAAGTCTCAGGGTCTTCTGCAGATCCGGATTATGTCGAAGGCTATGAAATGACGCAGGAGACTGTTGAAAATGAGGATGGGGGAGGGATGTCCTTCTCGGGTGCGGATATTTTAGGAACTCTTTTCGTACTGGTTGCAGCCGGAGGAATTTACCTGGGCATACGGAAGAAAAAGTTTTAAGGTACAAATAAACCGAATGTTAAAAACAGCTAAGGTGTCTGGAAAAGGGGAAACCCTTTTTTCCTTTCTTTTTATGTGGGAAAGGCCTTTTCCAGTTCTTTATTTTATTTCTCTATTTATTTCTCTATTTATTTCTCTATTTATTCCTGTATGCCTGGTTTTATCTCTTAATGTCTGATTTTTATTTTCGAGTGTCCGGTTTTTGTCCCCGAATACCTCTTTTTCTACCTTTTAATACCTTTTTCAGGCTTTACTTTCTTCTGTTTTTTCTTCAAGATCTTTTATATAGGGTTTTATATCCAGTACAGGGGTCCCGTTGATGGCATCTAGGCCCTTTACGTAGAGCACGTTTCCTTCCACTTTTAAGAACTCTACGATGGTCAGCCCTATCCCGTTCGGACGGAACGGGCTTCTGCTCGCAAAAACCCCGGACATCTCCCCGTCATAATGGCGGCGGTGGATCAGTTTATACCCTTTTGATTTGCTGAAATAAAAGAGAATATACAGTTTTTCAAGTTCGTCTACCCTGTAAAGCCCGTCTATCAGGTCTTTTCTGAGGATAATTTTTGAGACCTTTCCGTAGATCTCTTCGTTATGGCCGGGCTTGAGGTAGTCATTCTCAACATAGCCTATGGGGGTAAATTCGACTTTTTCGGGGATTGGTTCTGTATTTTCATTCATCTTTTGCCTCAAAGCAGGGAATACAGACTATTTCTCCGTTTTTCACCCTTCCAAGGGGCTCCATAAAGCCTTCTCCGCATTTACTGCATATAAGGGTAGGGTAGATTATGGCCTTTTCCGGGGGCTCGATTTCCACTTCACTCACGAAGAAAAGTTCCTCTTCAGGCATTTCCAGAATTCTCTGGCTTTTTGCTGCGTGGGAAACCCTGAATTCCTCTGCTTCTTCAGGGCTCGCAGTTCCTGCTCTCAGTTTTGCGAAGAGTGCCGTGTGTCTGTCGTCCCGGGGGAAGGCATCCGAGGTCATGGAAATTCGGAGGGCTTTTTTGTCTCCTCTCTTGAAAAACGTATATACATGCTTTCCGTGTTCTTTAAAGATGAGATTTCCTTTCCCGCAGGTGCAGCCATTGATCGCCTGAATCGCATCCACCGCGCACGACCTGTTTTCCACGACTGCAACGAGCTCTTCGTCTTCACTCCTGTCCTTGAAACGGTCGGCAGCCAGAGCAGCTACTCTGTACCCTATGGAAATGCCCGGACAGACATGTCCGTGGAACTTTACAGCAGTATCAAAATCAGCGTTATTGAATTCCAGGTTTCCAACTCCTACTTTAATTTCTTTTTCTGGTATCTCTGATTAATTAAATTGACCTGTTTCATATTCCCTGACTATTATTTATAAATTCTGTATTTCTTTGATGCTACAAAAAAAGTATGAAGTATTAACTGACGAGGGCCGTTGCTATTGTTTTTTCACAGTTTCAAAGGTGAGTTGCGTACGTTCATTGAGTTCCTCTACTCTTCCACTATATGATTTATATTTGGAAATATAAAAACAAGTCTATTTTTATAAAAAACAATCCGACTTAAGGAATATATCTCTGCTTAAAATAAATATTTCTACTTAAAATATATATTTCTGCTTGAAATAGATATCTCTGCTTAAAATATATATTTCTGCTTGAAATAGGTATCTCTGCTTAAGAAAAATTCTATGTTTCGTAAAAAGAGTTGAAAGGTTTTACTTTCCTTCATAATTAGGATAATAGGGACCGTAATTTTTTTCCCTGAGGTCCCTACCGATGATCCAACCCCGTAAGACCGAGAGTAAACCCCTTGCTCTCAATCTCTATTCTTTTTTATGGTTTCTAATTATATAACATAAACGACATGAAAAATTGCTTATCTATCAAAAAAATGAGGTCACTATTTTTTTATATTTCTTTAAAATATTTATTTACATCAAATTTTTTGACAACATTAAAACTTTCAACATAATTGAAAAAGATAACTATTTTTTCCTTTTCTTTCATCCTTAAAATTTATTTCCGGATTTTAATATACACAATCAGAGTTTTTTCAACTCAAAAAATTCAAGTCCAGGGTTTCAGATCTCGGTTTTTCTCGATCACTAACTTCCTCTCTCATAATTCCTCCTCCTAACCCAAATTTCTATAATTTATTTTGTCCAGCTAAACTATTATTTAAAAAAATTAAGTGCATGAATAGTCTGGATCACTCGGTTTTTTATGGATCTGGATCCTTAAAAAATATCGGTGTTAGAATTGGGAGCCGTTTGCCACCTCTGATTCGGCTCCCAAATGTATGATTCAACCCCTATACGATTAAGAGAAAAACCCCTTAACTCTTAATCGTCGACTTCTTCTTTATGTTATATAGGTATATAACCTATCCGACCTCAAAATTTGGTTCTCATTAAATAATTTAGCAGCTTCAAAATCAAGGTCTTTTGACCTGAAAATTCGATTTTACATCCTTAATCTTTCTGATTTTTCACTCTGTAACATTTATTTGGATTTATACTTTTCTGTAAAGGCTATAATATCAAATTTTTTTGTATAGACACATGGTAATTTTTAGTTAATTGATACTTTTTCTGGGAAAAACGGTGAAATATACGAAAGATACTTATCACGTGCTCACCTATATTTCAAAAACATGAACAGTCAGCTTCTTGAATTAATTTTCCTCTCTGAGAAAAGAAAAAACATTCTTTTATTCTTATTAGAGGGGCCAAAAACTACCGGAGAAATAAAAGAATATCTGGATGCTAATGCGGTAGCAGTACTTCCTCAATTAAAAAAACTAAGGGAAGATTCCCTGGTGTTCAAAGAAGAAGACATTTACGGCCTGTCTCCTCTTGGCATAGCTGTAGCCGGGAGAATGCAGGCAATGGTAAGTTTATTAAATGTTTTTGGTAAAAACTATGAGTACTGGTCAAAACATTCAGTTGAGTGCATCCCACTCTCGTTAAGGAACAGGATTGGAGATCTGGAAAACTGCAAATTTTCCGAACCTCCTGACTGGACCCATCTTTTTGAACCTCACAGGGAATTTGTGGAAAAACTTTCAATATCGAGAAGAATCAGGGGCATTGCCTCTATTTTTCACCCTCTTTACCCGTATCTTTTTCTCTCTTTCGCAGCAAAAGGGGCGGATATCTCTCTTCTTGTTACCCGTACGGTTTACGGGAGAATAATAGAGGAATACCAGACGGAATTAAGAGAATTTCTAAAGTTACCCAATTCCAGTTTCTATGTCTGTGACGAAAAAATAGATTTTTCTCATGTTGTTACTGACAGGTTCCTCTCTCTAACGCTTCCTTTTTCAGATGGCACTTTCGACCATAAACAGGATGTTCTGTGCTTCGATCCCGCTGGCCTTCAATGGGGAGAAGACCTTTTTGCTTACTACAGGGAGAGGTCCGAAGAAATAACCGGGATTTGAATTTAAGTAATCCGGGTAAATCTCTGGACGCTGCCGGAAGATAGCTATAAATCGGACTCTGTCTATCCTTTATATTATGGAAAAAGTTCAGGAAACCGCAGAAAAGATCCGGACAATGGAAATCCGGGGCGCAGGCAGAATTGCAAAAGCAGCTGCTGAAGCCATCAGGGATTATGCCGCAGGGCTGGAGGCAGCTTCAATGGAAGAGTTTGCAGCCAGCATCCAGGAAGTTTCGAGTTTTCTTATCGGTACCCGCCCAACGGCTGTTTCCCTTCCGAACGCCGTAAAACTTGCTTCCAGATATTCTTCGGAAAATGTGGAAGAGGCAAGACAGGAAATCATCACAAATGCAAACCTTTTTATTGAAAGAGCAGACCGCGCACTTGAAAAAATAGGAAAAATAGGGTCAAGAAGAATTCAGGACGGAGACGTTATTATGACCCACTGCAACTCGCATGCTGCGCTTTCCATAATCACCACTGCTTTTGAGGCCGGAAAGGATATTTCAGTACTCGCTACCGAAAGCCGCCCTCGTCGTCAGGGCTTATTGACGATCCGGCACCTTAACGACTTTAGCATCCCAACAACCCTGATCGTGGACTCTGCCGTACGTTACTACATGAAAAGAGTGGACAAAGTAATCGTTGGGGCGGATGCAATTGCAGCCAACGGAGCTCTTGTAAACAAGATAGGGACTTCTCAGCTTGCTCTTGCCGCCCATGAAGCCAGAAAAAGTTTTATGGTAGCTGCCGAGACATTCAAGTTCAGCCCGAATACCATTGTGGGAAACCCGATAGAAATCGAAGAAAGGGATTCAGACGAAGTAGTCAACCCTTCCGTCCTTGCGGATCTCCCTCATGTGCGGGTAAGAAACCCGGCTTTTGACTTTACCCCTTCAGAATATATTGATATGATCGTAACAGACATCGGAATCATCCCGCCCGCGATGGCGTATACCGTCATAAAAGAGCACCTGGGATGGGAACTCGGAGAAATCTAAAGAAATCCTTTCAAGGTCTCTTTTCTTTCTTTTCTTTTGACTGGGTTCAAGGCAAGCTGACGGGGATGTTCTATAAATGTGAAAGTGATGGTGTCTTCAGTTATCTTTGATCATCCCGTCCGTGATCCTGATCACTCTTGAGCACTCTTTTGCAACCTCGGGGTCGTGAGTAACCACGAGAATTGTCTGTCCCTTCCGGCTCAATTCCTTGAAAACCCGTACAATGGAATCTCGGGTTTTGCTGTCCACCTCTCCTGTCGGTTCATCTGCAAGAATAAGGGCAGGCCTGTTCGCAAGGGCTCTGGCAATAGAAACCCTTTGCTGTTCTCCCCCGGACAGCTCGGTGGGTTTATGGTTCAGCCGGTCTCCCAGGCCCAGATCCTCAAGCAGGGCTTTTGCTCTCTCTTTTCTCTCTTTTTTTGGCACCCTGGAAAAGCGCATTGCAAGTTCCACATTCTCAAGGGCCGAAAGAGTAGGGATCAGGTTGTAGTGCTGGAATATAAAACCGATTTTCTCTCTCCTCACTCCCGGAAGCAGCTTTTCCGGAACTGAAGTAAGGTCTGTCCCGTCAAGAATTATTTTTCCGTCAGTGGCTTTTTCAAGTGTGCCGATAAGAGCAAGGAGGGTTGATTTCCCTGAGCCGGAAGGTCCCATTATGGCAAGGAGCTCTCCCTTTCTTACGGTTATGCAGGCACAGCGGAGGGCATGGACAGGAATTTTCCCCTGCATATAGGTCTTGGAGAGGTGTTCAACACGCATGATGATTTTTTGTCCGCCGTTCTGTCCATTATTCCCTGATTTTTCTGCCAACAACAGGCCCTCCATTTTTTCAGGCATGCTTCAAAGCCTCCATCGGAATCATCTTAGAATCTCATCTTTTGATCACGGTTTGTGTTTTCAGAATATCTAATTTAAATGTTTCATGTCCTAGCTTTTTGTTTGCTGTAATTGATGGTAATATTTTATCGGAGACGAGTTTTATTGTAAAATATCTGCATTCTTGCAGTTTTGGCTCAAAATTTTCTATAGATATTTTTCCGGTCTCCGACTTTAAGGACCAGAATTATCAGTTCAAAATCATGAATCGACATAATTGCCCGATACTTTCCGACTCTATAAGCAAAAATAGGAGAATTATAAGGAGTTTTTAACTTTTTGACATGCACATAAGGATCGTCTGCTATTTCTTCAAGAGCATCGTGCACGTGATCCTGAACGTCTGCAGGCAACCTTTTCAAGTCTCTTTTAGCTGCAGGAGAATAAATTATTCGGTACATTCTTCAACCTTTGTTTTTCCGGTCCTTTCTCTTCTTTCTTTTTCTATTTCTCCCCAGACTTCTTCATGAATAAAAAATTTGCCTTCTCTATAATCACGCAGTCCTTCTTCTATTTGTTTTATTGACTCTTCACTCAGTGGCTCCCAGTCATAGGCATTGGTAGCCAATCGTTTCACGACAGAGTTATAAGATTCCTGCGGATGGATCTTCAATCCATTAAGTAACTCTTTTACTTCGGGTTCAAGACAAATTGTAGTTGTAGCTGCCATAGTATCCTATAGGTGCCTATATGTTATAACCATATCCTTGCAGGTACTGTCAAGTCTTCCGGGAAAATCAGTTATTTTTCCAGCCCTTCTAGCCCTGTCTCAGGCATGCTTCAAAGCCTCCATCGGACTCATCTTCGAAGCCCTGTAAGCCGGATAAAGCCCCGAAAGCGCTCCTATCAGCAAAGCAAAAAGCATGGCAATTACAAGGAGCCTCGGAGTTATCAGGAAAAGTACAATCCTTGTCGTTTCAAGCCAGGCATTCATGATCTGGACAGCTCCTACCCCAACTATAATTCCAAGAATTCCACCTAAAAGGCCCATGAATGAAGCCTCTCCGAGGGTCAGGAGCAGGATATCGCGCGTTTCTGCGCCGATGGCTTTCAAAATTCCGAATTCTCTCGTCCTCTCGGCAACGGACATGAGCATCGTATTCATCACGCAGAGCCCGCCTATTATTGCTGCAAGGAGCCCTGAGCTGATAGTGATTACACTGAAAATCATGAAGGACTGCCTTGCCTGTACCTCAAGTTCTCCCGGAGAAAGGGTGCTTGTGCCTTTCACGCTTAACTCGATGCGCTTGGAGAGCATCTCGGCGTCTACCCGGTCGTCGGGAACGGCAAAGATATAGGATACGGAATTCCCCACGCTGTAAAGGTCCTGGGCAGTATCGAGGGGGATTATAACAGCGTTGTCAAAGATCGAGCCGGTATAATCAAGGATCCCGACAACGGTAAAATATTTGTCATGGATTTCGAATTTGCTGCCTACCTCAAGCTCATATTCTCTTTTGATATTGTTCCCGACGACCACACTGTAGGAATCGCCCGGATTGAGGAAACGGCCTGCTTTCAGCTCCACGGGGTTAAGGGCAACGCCGGACTTTTCGGGAGGGACGCCGAGGATTTGCTTTCCGGTCATGCCCATTTTGTCCTCATCAAAGGTGGTCATTAAAAGCCCGTAGGCATCTTTTACCCCGGCTACGCGAAGCACGTCGCTTACCTTATCGTCCGTGAGCCCGCCTCCGAAGACCCCGCTTTCGGCAAAAACCCGGATTTTATCGCTGGTTACACTCATGGAACGCTCAAATGTCTGGTGGAAATTCTCGGACATTGCGCCCATAACTATAACTGCAAAAATCCCGAGGGCTATCCCGCAGATTGTCAGTGCGCTCCGGACTTTCCTGTTCGTTATGTTTCGGATGATCAGGTCAAACATAATAATCCCATAATAATCCCACATACGGATGCGTTTTCAGCTGCCAGCGTAAGCTATTGTTTTGGACTTTTTGAGACACTTAGCGCGCTTATTTTTTCCCTCTCTTTTTTCTCCCCAGCAAAATTGCAAAACACAGGAAAATTCCAAACGCTTCCTTAATTCCGAAGGCTGGGGACTCTTCAGACGGGGTTATTTCGGCTACAGGCTCAAACACCCTCAGAACCGTTTCGTGGCTGTCAAGGACTTCCTCATCAAGGTTTAACGCATATATTTTCACATTGTAGTCTCCTCTGGGGACTCCCTGCCAGATAATTCCCACGGTATCTTCTTTTCCTGCGGTCAGGATATCGGCAGTTTCTTCAAAGACCTGCACATCCCCTTCTTCAGGAGTCAGCACGACCCTGATTATCCCGTCAAAAGGTACCTGGGATTTCCCTACGATCGTAACACTTGCTCCGTATTCATCCACATCGATGTCCGTATCAAGGATTTCCACTTTTTCTTCAGCCCTGAAGTCCGATGTATAGGCTGTAGCAATGTCAGGGGAATGGGAATGTACCTTCAGGAGGGCTGTGTAATTTCGGTCTCTTTCGAGCAGGAAGGGCCAGATCATTGCTTTATAGTATGCGTCCGTTACGGGGATGTTTTCCGTCTTCTCGGAGTATATTATGTCCGTGCCTGAAAGGAGTTTTAGGTCCAGGTCTACCATGCCGGGCTCGGGCATCTGAACGAATCCGAGATTTGCAGAGCTCATAAGGGTTATCAGAACGGAAGCTTTTTCGGAGTCTGCAGAAAAATCCACAATTTTAAGGTTTGAAAGGTACTGGTTTTTGTAAGAAAAGGAAAGTTTCCGGGATTCAAGCGTTTTGCTTCCGTCCTTTACAAAAATTTGTGCCGTATAGGAGTCCCTGTCTTTCCCATAGTCCTCTTCAAGTCCCCAGAAAAGGACTTTTGTAATTTCCTGTCCTTCCTTTACGGATCCAAGGTTGAAAGTTTCCGATTTCAGAATTTCTTTTCCCGAGCTCAGGTTAAAAACAAGAGAAACGTTTTCAAGGGGCTCTTCAAACCTGACCGTTGCATCGCTCAGGTCATGGTCTGAAAAAAAGTCAATAATAAGGCTATTTTCTGCTCCGGAAGCTGTCCCATTCGTTGCCGCCGAAACAGGTCCTGCCTGGGCACAGAAGAAAATCAGGAATGCAATCAAAGAAAATAAACGGAAAGTAGAATCTCTCTGTTTTACACAGTTAGTTTTTCCTGGCAGAATCAAGCCCGTTTCCTCCTTTTTCCAAAAACTGCCGGGAACCAGGGTCGGAGACCTATCCGGTTCTCTGCGATATGAATGTATGTAGGAACCTCTATGTTTAGGTTTTGATGTATTTGAATCCGGTTTTTGATATATTGGAGTTCGGTTTAATTCCCCGGAGAAAGGCTCAAAAGCCCTGCTTCAAGTTTTTTATTTTCTTGCCGTAATCCAGGTCCCGCAGGAGACCGGAGATTTTTTGGCTACCTCTTCGCCCAGAATTTCTCCAAGCAGGGCAGGTTCCCGGGCGTCCATAACAAGGGCATCGAGCTTACAGCGTTCGATGATTTTTGCGGCTACGGGGTCTACAGGGGACTTGGAGCCTGCCTTCATCTCGATTGCCATTACTATGTTTATGAGCTTTTCAGGAGAGATCGTGTCGAATTTGACCGCGTCCGGGTCGCAGTTCGGGTCCGAGGAATAAACTCCGTCAATCGAGGTTGCAATTGTCAGAAGGTCTGCTCGCAGATACTCGGCAAGGATTGCAGCAACGGCGTCCGTGGTCTGGCCAGGGGTTACCCCTCCCATTACCACGACTTTTCCTGAGTTTATGGCTTTTGAAGCTTCAAGGTAGTTTGTGGGAATTTCAGGGTATCCGTCGAGCCCTAGAGCTGCAATAAGCAGTCTTGCGTTCAGGCGAGTGATATCGATGCCTATGTAGTCGCAGGTTACTTCATCTGCTCCCATAGCCCGTGCAGCACCGATATAGTTCCGTGCCGCTTCCCCACCACCAGTTATTACAAGCAGTGTATGTTTTTTGGATATGCTGCGCAGGATATTTGCATATTTTAAAAAACGATCCGAATCAAGGTTTTTTGCGAGAATTGAACCGCCTAATGAGAGTACTATGAGCATGATGATCTCTACACATTAACAATGCGGATTTTTAAATGTATCGATGGTATTTTTTACTCAAAGTTTTCCACATTTTTTTTATTTTCAATGTAATGCAGGGTTTTTGAGTTTTTCCCGTTCCATACCTTTTCAATGTTTATGACGGAAATTGACACAACTTTACTTGATTTTTATTTCCTTTTCCATCCGAATTTTTATTTTCTTGCGGTAGTCACAGCGTTAATACATAACTATTTACATGAATGATTTTAAACTATTGAGGGAAAATATATTCAATGTACTTTTCGGAGGAGGCGACATCTTTTGAATAACGAAATCTATGCTGCAGTAATGGCTTCAATCTCAAGTATCCAGAATCTTACCAATGATAGGATAGAAGCCCTTACCAAAGGCCATGGGATGACAAATATAGGTGCTATCTGTGCTGCAAACGCTATCTCTACGGAACTTTTCCGGGGCGTGAATATCCAGCTTACCGATGAAGATAGCGGCAGCCTGGAAATCGATCACGTACTCAAAAAAGGTATTGAAGCTGCGGAAGAAGCCGGTGCAAGCCCGGCAAATGCAGCCCTTTTTGCAGCTACGATCTGCTACTTTGCAGGCTCCAATGCCCAGGCCGGGGTTCCTGCAGGGAACCGGAAGCTTGGGGCTCTTGCTCGTATGATTGCCGGAGCTGACAGGACAGGAGTTATAGCAGTTCCCACTCCAAAGTCCAATAATAAGGTATCGGGTTTTGCGGCGGTTCAGGCTATTTACAATGCAATGGCAGAAGGCAAACTCACACGTATAGATGGAAGGAAACTTCCTCTGGGCGTTGCCGGGGGTCCCCTTTATGGGCATAACACTCTTGGGGAAGACATCGGTTTTCCTGAAGTTGCTATGAATTCGGCGAGAATCGGCACTGAAGCTATGATGCAGGCTTACTGGGGGGCAGGGATTTCCGCAAGCCCCATAATTTCGGCCATTCTCGGAGCTGCAGCAGCTCTTGAAATTGTTCACCCTGATGCTTTTGTGGGGGAGGAATACGGAGGTTTCTTTGAAGTAAATAGTGCCTATCTTGCAGGCAAAGCTGCGTGCCAGGCTGCAGGAATTCCGGAAAAGCTCCATATGCGCGGCACGGACGAAGAATACGACTCCTTCAGGCTGGTAGGAGACCTCGGGGTCATCTTGAAAGACATTGGAGCTCCCACTGTTGTCGGGATGATGTCTTTTGGTGAGATGCTGTGTGCTTTTAAAGAATCTGTCGAAATAGGGGCCGGTTTTTCCGGCGGACCTATAATGCCTCCTCTGGGGCACATGACTGCAGATGCCATTATTGTCCTGAGAGCCCTGATTAAGTTTGAAGGCAATACCGAACAGGCTGCAGACATCGTTGCAGAAGTAAAAAAGAACGAATGGCTTGACCCGGAAATCGCCGCGGTTGCCCTTAATACCATTGCAAGAAAAACCGAACAGGTCCGGAGAGGCCCTATTACACGTACCATGATCCTCGGGACTGATGGAGTTCGCTCAGCCGCCATAGTAAGGAGGGCAAAAAAGGCATATGAAGACATAAAAGCCGGAAAGTCGGTAGAGGACGTCGTGAATGAATTGGACCTGGAAAGAAAGAAAACTGTTGAAACCAGGGCGGCTGCAATGCTTGGGGCTATGACAGGGCACGATATCAAGATCGAAATTAAAAAACTGGTCGGAGGTGCCCGCAGGTGTCATCCCTTCACGAATTCTTATTACGGGTTTGACACGGATGCCGATATCGAATTAACTGTAGACGGCAAGGTTTTCGAACTGATCGGGCTTGGACAGAACGTGATCCCGGATGCTATTTTCAATGATCGAAAAGACCTTCTGGAAATCATACCTCTCGCAGCCATACCCGTCTCCGAACTTCAGCTTTCGGGGCACTCAATTATCAATATCACGGTACCTGCAGCCGTTGCAGCTGCAATGAAAGTTACCGACCCGAAAGATGTTGCAAAGCTTGCAGAAAAAGGGGGCAAGTCCTGTTCAGCTGCAATTCCGGGAGCCCGGGAAAAGGCTGTGGACGTTGCAAAAATGGCAGTCAGAATAATGGAATCCATGGAAGGTATCTGAGTACCATCCGGATGAAACCACACCAATCCACAAAAAACGGCCCTGAACCGGGCAGAGGATAAAGGGTTTAAGTTACAGGCTTAACCCCGTTTTCACCTCTGCCTTTTTCCTTTATGGATATCAACGGGAGGTCTCTTTTTGCTTTTGATGGCTAACATTGATAATATCACCTGTGATCAGGTCCCCTATCTGATCGAAGAACTTATGGAACTTGGAGCTAAAAACGTACATGTAATACCTGCCTTTACAAAGAAGGGAAGGCCTGAGTACATTTTCCTTATTGACAGTGAGGACGAAACTCTTGATTCCCTTGCCGAGTTCATGGCCATGGAAACCGGAACTCTCGGAGTCAGGCTTTTGAAGACCGAGCATTATCCCTTTGACTACGAGCTGAGGAAGCTTTGCCTTTCTTTCAGGGACGAAAATGACCTGCCTCTCTGGGAAGGGGAAATTAATATAAAAATAGTTATAGGAAAAGAGCAAAAGCCCCTTTCTGCCCGGGCGGAGTACGAAGAACTTAAGGAATTGGCAAGCCGGGTAAGGGAAGCAGGCCTGAAGCTTTCCATGTACGAAATTAAGGAATTGATCGAAGAAAGGGCTCTTAAAGGCATAAAAGATTTTACTATCAATTTCAATGATTGTGGTCCGGGACTGGACAGTGAGTCTCTGTTCCCTGTTTCGAAAAAACTGTGCTGTAAGGATAAAACGAAAACCTTCCTCGGGAATTGAACCGTTTTTTACCTTTTTTCCAGAGCAAGGCCCTTTTCCAAAAACTCTTTTTTATTCTGGGAAATTTTTATCGTGAATGTATTATCATAAAGTGCCCGTTATCTTATAGTTGCCAAAAATCTCCTGTGTACTACAACACTTAACAAGAGTTAAGTAAAAGCACCATTAAGTATTTATAATAACATAATATTAAACCATAACTGACTAATCAGTCAATAATAGAGATAATACATGAAAGAACAGGTCAAAGACAAAAAAACAGCAATTATGGGTGCTGCTCTGAAGCTCTTCACCGAAAGAGGTTTTCATGGCACCTCCACTGCACAAATCTCAAAAGACGCAGGTGTAGCCACCGGCACTCTTTTTAATTACTTCCCCACAAAGGAAGACCTTATAAACAGCCTGTATTTTGAAGTTAAAGGAGAGCTAAGCCAGGCTATGGGGAAAGATCTCGAAGCTGAGAGCACCTTTCAGGATAAATTAAGAAAAATATGGTCAAATTTAGTCAGGTGGGGAGTAGACAATCAGGAAGAATTCCTTTTTGTCGGGCAGTTCTGTTCATCCCCTTACATAACAAAATTTACGCGTGATGAAGTGATGAAAGAGTATGTTTTCCTCCATAAGCTTGTGGATGAAGGAATAAATGCGGGAGAGATCAGAGACTTTTCTGCGGATCTGGTCATTGCAATGTTTTATCAGGGTAGCAGGACAGTAGTGAATTTTATCCTTGATTCGGATTCTTCACTGGATGAAAATAAGATTATAGAAGATGGATTCCAGATTATTTGGAGAGGTTTAGCTAAGAATTAATTTTTTCTTCCTTTCATGAGTGATTAGTCAGTCACATACTAAATTAAGAAATATACTATCTAAATAATTAACAGGAAATCAAAGGCATCTGCTTGGGCATTACTTGAATGCTTTACATTTATAATAACTTCAAAGAGCATGATTCAAATGTGAGGAGGAAATATGAAAATACATTTTACTATTCTGTTAGCTTCCCTCCTGATGTTTTCTCTAATTGCAGGATGCATCACGAATGACAACGGCAACAACGCCATAAGCAACATCCCAGAGAATGCTTCTGAACCATTGGAAGTAGATAGCATTTCTGATGAGGAATCTCAAGCGATAGCTGCTCCGGACAACGTAGCGGATGGAGCGCCACAAGTCTATATGACTACTGATATCAGTCCGGAAGGGCTAATGGCGGTTTACGAAGCACTGGACCGTAATGTTACCGGAAAAGTGGCGGTAAAAATCACTACGGGAGAGCCTGGTGGTCACTATTATCTTTCTCCTGATTTGATTAAATATCTGGTACAGTCAGTGAATGGAACGATCGTTGAATGTAATACGGCTTACGGTGGCGGTCGGGCTGAGACGGCTATGCATAAACAGGTTGCAGAAGATCATGGTTATACTGCCATCGCGCCTGTTGATATTATGGATGAAGAAGGCTCTATTTCTCTGCCTTTTGAAAATGGAATAAATATTCAGGAAGATTTAGTCGGTTCCCATTTTGAAAATTACGATTCTTTCATCATGCTTTCCCATTTCAAGGGACATGCCATGGCCGGTTTCGGTGGTGCATTCAAAAACATGGCAATCGGTATTGCATCTGCTGAAGGGAAAATGTGGATCCACAGTGCTGGTAGGACTAAAAGTTTAAATGATTTTTCTCTTGCTTTTAGCACTGATCAGGATTTGTTCTTGGAATCCATGGCTGAAGCCGGCGGTGCTGTCATGAACAGTCTGGGAGAAAATATTGTGTACATCAATGTGATGAATAATTTGTCTGTTGACTGTGATTGTGACTCAAGTCCTGCTGAGCCTACAATGGCAGACATTGGCATTCTGGCATCTTT
This sequence comes from Methanosarcina siciliae T4/M, assembly GCF_000970085.1. Taxonomy (NCBI): domain Archaea; kingdom Methanobacteriati; phylum Methanobacteriota; class Methanomicrobia; order Methanosarcinales; family Methanosarcinaceae; genus Methanosarcina; species Methanosarcina siciliae. The sequence continues at coordinate 390,080 of NZ_CP009506.1, forward strand.
CGACCCGGTAGCGCTGGATCAGGCCTGCGTGGATCTTGTATATGCAGCTCCTGACGGACAGGATCTGATCGAGCGTATGGAATCAAGAAACGGTACTCATTTGCTCGATCATGCGGAAGAACTTGGTCTGGGCAGCCAGGACTATGAATTGGTGATACTGGATGATTGATGTACTCCAGAGGGAGTTTATATATCTCTGGTACTACTTCAGCATCCAGTTCCACCAAATTGTGAAATATTGGGCATTTGGTATTTTCCTGGGCTCGGTAATTTCCGTATATGGTAAAGACAAGATCCACAGGTTGTTTGTTTCAATTCAAAACAAACGTCTTGGAGTATTTGGGGTGATTCCGGCAGGCCTGCTCGGAATCGCCTCTCCTCTTTGTATGTACGGAACCATACCTATCGCTGCTTCATTCTCCGAAAAAGGCATGAGAGATGACTGGCTGGCCGCTTTTATGATGAGCTCCATTTTGCTGAATCCCCAACTACTCGTCTACAGCGCTGCTCTCGGCAGGACAGCGTTTGTCATGCGTTTTGTTTCATGTTTAATTTGCGGTATCCTGGCAGGGCTTTGTGTCCAGTTCTTTTTCCGAAACAAGAATTTTTTTAATTTTTCCGGATTTGCAGAACCGGCAAATCGGGATACGGATCCCAATATGCTGATTCGCCTGCTAAAAAACATCTGGAGGAATGTCAAGGCAACGGGAGGCTATTTTCTTATTGGTATCGCTCTCTCGGCACTTTTTCAGCGCTATGTGTCCCCTGACGCATTTGCAAGCCTATTTGGAAGTCAGCAGGGATTTGGCGTGTTAATGGCAGCAACGATAGGTGTACCTTTATACGTGTGTGGCGGAGGAACCATTCCTTTGCTGCTTGAGTGGTTGCGGCATGGCATGAGTATGGGTGCTGCCGCAGCATTTATGATAACGGGGCCAGCAACAAAGATAACGAATCTTGGGGCTGTGAAAATTGTTCTTGGTTCTAGGCAATTCGGTATCTACCTGTTATTCACAATTCTTTTTGCAATTACAACAGGGCTTATTATAAACTTTTATCTATAGTGCCTTATTATTGGAGCTATACATGGTGTTTAGAAAAATTAGTGTTCTTGTGGTTGAAAGGGCAAAAATAATTAAACTCAAAAAGATCGTGTTATATTTTTTATTCTTTTTACTTCTGTTTTGTGCAGCTCTTATATTGTTTATAAACATAGACCCAGCTTTCGGTGGAAAGCCAACGACAGAACAAAAAGAAATGTATCAACATTTTAATAATTATGTTGATGGGAAATTTATTAATGAGGATCCAACCGATGTCATGAATTCCTCAGACGTTTCATCTACGAATGAAGATTCTGCCTCAGAGGCTAAAAACCGCAATCCGAATGGTCCAATTCCTGTTTCTTCCATTGACTGGAACAAAATTAAAAGTGAAAATGATAGTTTGACATGGTTTGGACACTCTGCTTTTCTGCTTAGTATTGATAATGAAAAGTTATTGATAGATCCTATGCTGAGTCCTATTGCCTCGCCGGTTTCATTTGTGGGAATTAAAAGATATGAATACAGTGAAGATATTATGCTGAATCTTATTGATGATATGCCGCCTATTGATGCAGTTTTTATTACACATGACCATTATGACCATTTGGATTATCAATCTATTGTAAAACTAAACAGCAAAGTATCACATTTCTTTGTTCCTCTTGGGGTTAGTGCCCATTTGCTTAGATGGGGTATTCCAAAAGAAAAAATTACGGAACTCAACTGGTGGGAAGAAACGGAGTATAAGGGCTTAACCGTTGCTTTGACACCAGCCAGACATTTCTCCGGAAGAGATCCATTTAATATCAATACTACCCTCTGGGGTGGATGGGTCATCCTGGGAAATAAAACTCGAATATATACCAGTGGAGACGGCGGATATGACAGCCATTTCAAGGAGATCGGAAATAAATACGGACCCTTTGATATAACCTTGATCGAAGGTGCCCAATATGATCCGAGCTGGTCGGATATCCATATGACACCGGAACAATCAGTACAGGCTAATCTGGATGTAAATGGTGAGACCATGATGTTGATGCATTGGGGAGCATTTACATTAGCTAATCACGGTTGGAATGAACCAATAGAAAGGGCGCTGGAAGAAGCAAGCAAAAGAGAAGTGAACATAATTGCTCCTCAAATCGGTGAAACTGTTCTACTGGATTCAGACCTGCAAATGCCTCCTACTTTGTGGTGGAATTTCTAATCAGGAGGCTCAAGTTAAAGTTAATCTGGTTGTGTCGCTAAACAGAGGGAATTAAAAAGGCTTGTATCATTCGAAGAAAAATAGAGGAACTTCGATTAATTATTTTTATTCTATTTTTTCTGCTAGTTGAAAGATTTTAATATTCTTCCTCATTATCCATGCCTAACGTTTTCACAAGTTCTAGCATAGAATTGAGAAGATGATAGCCTTTAAATGTGATCTGATATTCACCTCGTTCTTCACGTTGACGTATCAATCCTTTGTCCTGTAATTTGTCCAAATGGAAAAGAAGATTTCCGGCGCGGAGTTTTGTGATTTTTGAAAGTTCGGTAAATGATTTTCCATCATCATACAAAGCCTTTAAAATCTGCACCCTTACAGCACTACTTAATGCATCTCCTACCATGTTTGAGATTTGTTCTTCATGAAGATTCTGAATTTCTAATGGCTTACTGCTTTCTGTTTGATAAAAGCCCATCTTTTCCAGCATCTCGATCTGCTGATCAAAGTACAATTCTACATGTTTGAAGCATTGTGAACATTGATTCAATTTGGCTGCTTCTTCCTTCATTTTATCAAAATTTCGTCTTATATTGTCTATTTTTTTCTCAGATAGTTGATCGTTTCTGGCGTATTCTGCCAACTCATCAAAAAAGTCAACAAAACTAGGCTTGCATTGTGTCCACATAGAACAGCTTTTTCCTTCCTTTCCGCTGAGGTTTAAAGCGCTATCTAAAGACCCATTAATTAGTGTTGCAGCACACTGGTTCCTGAACTCATTGAACATTGAATTGGTCCTATTCATTGTAACTTCATTTCTGAAACGATTAAGTTCCGAACGAAGAGCAGTTATTTCTCCATGCAACAGAGAAACATTTTCTAATGCCATTTTTACTTCGCTCACGAAAAACCTCCTAATAATTTATTTGTCAGAAATCTATACCTGACAACCTTTTAGTATATTTCTGTGACAAAATAGTATATTATTATGCACGTATTAATAGTATTTGGTGAATAACCCATGGAATTAGAAGATCTTAACAAATACGTAGAAAATGCCAGTAAAGAAGAACTTGAAGCCCTCGGTTTCCTCGGTCAATGGTTGATGGGACTCAAACCTAAGTACTGCACATGTTCATGTAAATGCGACTTAGATTGTGAGATCGTGAAAGCATTGGGTGGCGCTCTTCAGAATGCAGGTCAGAAGTTACAGGGATAAAATCAGAATTCATCAGGATTCTGATCTTCTCTGTTTTTATTTTTTATGTATTGAGAGGCATACTATCTGAATCGTTACAATAAATGATGGGGGATTTTAGAATAAACGAAACTATAACAAGAGGGTATAACAAATGACAGACCAAAAAAAAGCTCCAATATTCTGTGAAAAGCTCTGTATTATCTGTAGAGGTGCACGTGCTGGTAACAGTCTGTGTAAAACACTGCAGAATATCGAATTGAGGATAACCGGTCCTAATGGTTGTCCGTGGGGTAAGGCTAGAACTAATTACTATGGTGTCACGCCTGATAAGCCAATCCCTAAGTAAAGAGCAGGGTACTTGTTATAATTGGCCTGAAGCTATCTTTTTAGACTACTACTCAAAAAAGATATCCGAAATCAATGAGTGGCATGGAATTATGTAATGAAGTCGTGCCATAGACAGCGTCGCCTAAATACCGTTTGGTGGTATAATTTCTGTCAGGTTTAAATACGATGAGAAAAAAACCACTGGATAAGTTATGAAAACTAATCGGCTTGAGGCCTTTAGCGATGGTGTCTTCGCAATTGCAGCAACTCTACTAGTTCTGGAGATTAGCGTTCCGCCGTCGGGCTCCGAACTAGGGAGAGAACTCCTGACCCTTTGGCCCTCTTATCTCGCCTATGTAACCAGTTTTATCGTCATTGGCAATATCTGGATCAATCATCACACAATGTTTGACCATATAGTCAGGGCCGATCATACTCTCCTTCTGCTCAATACCATCCACTTGATGTTCATTGCATTCATCCCATTTCCCACCGCAGTTCTCTCCCAAGCCTTACATAACGGGACAAAAGAATCAATAGCTACCTCATTTTATGGTGGTACCCTGGCTGTAACTGGAATACTTGTGAATTTTATGTGGCATCACGCTGCACATGAGCATCTTCTCCTCGGCAAGGATATTTCTCATGAGCAAGTAAAATGGAACACTCGCAGGTTTTTGGTTGGCCCTGTGGGCTATGGTATTGGAGTGATAGTCTCCTTGTTAGCGCCGTGGGTAGCGTTGACAATTTATATCGTTTTAAATTTATTCTTCCTTTGGCCAGGTCACGAACATACCACCAGTGCCAATGCCTGACACTTGCTGCCTAATTCGGACGTGCAGAAATGTAAATACCACAGGGGAACTTGGGGATTCTATAAATAAACAATCCCTCGTCCTTATATCCGAAAGTGGTCTTTTCCATCTCTTAAAGAAACTTTCCTTGAATTGATGGATATCGAGCTTTTTGTTGATTAATACTCAGATACATTGTACAAGCGCTACATTCAATTATAGTCATTTACGCAAAGAATTACACTTTAAATTGAACTGACCTATTTCCCAATCCGAGATATTGTATTTCTAGTTCATGATGAGATTTTAAATGTAAGTAGTTGCGTTCAAGACTATAGTTATAATTAGTTATTTTGACATTTGCACAAGGTATTTATACAGCAAATTATTTTTAATCATAAAATGACTAATCAGTCACTCTCAGAGATAATCCATGAAAAAACAGGTTGAAGACAAGAAAACAGCCCTTTTGCAAGCGGCTCTGAAGCTCTTTACCGAAAGAGGCTTCCACGGTACATCCACTGCTCAGATATCAAAAGAAGCAGGTGTAGCCACAGGTACTTTATTCAATTACTTCCCAACAAAAGAGGATCTCATCAATGGCCTGTATTTGGATGTGAAGGGAAAATTAAGCCGCATCATGGGGGAAGATCTCCAGACACAAAACACCTTTCATGCTAAGCTTAAAAAAATTTGGTATAATATGATCGAATGGGGAATCAACAATCCGGATGATTTTCTTTTTGTTGGTCAATTCTGTTCCTCTCCTTATATTACGAGCTATACACGTGAAGAAGTAGCGAAAGAGTATGTATTCCTTAGCGATCTTGTGAAAGAGGGAATAACAAATGGCGATATAAAGGATTATTCTGTAGAACTGATCACGTCAATGTTCTATCAGTCCAGCAGGGCGGTGGTGAACTTGATCCTTGATTATGAACCAGAAGACAAAGATAAGGTTATTGAAGATGGATTTCAGGTTGTCTGGGAGGGGCTGGTCAAAAAATAATATTTTTTTCATTAATTTGTTGAGTGAGTAGTCACTCACTACAAAATCCAGAGAGTCAAATCTTAAAAATCGACATCAATCAGATGATTAGCTATGAACAAAGTTAGTGAAATATCATATACATATCAAATATTAGTACTTATTTGGTAGTTAATATTTATATACTAGAATCGCCTTGTATATTGACTGATTAGTCACTCACAGCAGTTTAAGTAAATAATATCATCAAGACTGGAGAAAATTGAAAATGGATAAATCAAATTTAAGTGAAAGTACAATTTTCCCGAAAGGAGAAGAACTTCCGGAATTTTTAAGCAAGTATTTTACAGGTAAAGTATGGGTTAGCATGCTGGTGGGAAGGGATAATGAATTCAATTGTCCTATCGGCAATGTGACATTTGAACCTGGTTGCAGGAATAACTGGCATAAGCATGCTGGTGGACAGATCCTGTTAGTTACAGGCGGACGTGGTTATTATCAGGAAGAAGGAAAGCCTGCCCGGGAACTTAAACCCGGTGATGTAGTGACAATAGCTCCAAATGTAAAGCACTGGCATGGAGCGGCACCCGACAGCTGGTTTGTGCATCTTTCCGTCGAGACAAATGTTAACGCAGGCCCGGCAGAATGGCTGGAACCTGTAGCAGATGAAGAGTACAATAAATTGAAATGAATTTGGCTGAGAAAATAAAGAATTCGAAGTGAAGTTCAAAGTTACAAAGCAAACAAGAGGTGCATAAATATGACAGAAACAATCCAATCAAAAGGTTATGCTGGGAAAGATGAGTCCGGAAAACTGGTTCCATGGTCTTTTGAACGAAGACCGGTAGGCGATAACGATATTCTAATTGACATAAAATATTGTGGAATTTGTCATTCTGATATTCATCAGATCAAAGGACATTGGGGCCCACAGCAGTATCCGCAAGTGCCTGGTCATGAAATTGCAGGTGTGGTTGCCGCTGTTGGAAAGAACGTAACAAAGTTCAAAGTAGGTGATCGCGCAGGAGTCGGGTGCATGGTTAACAGTTGTATGGAGTGTGAAAGCTGCAAGAATGGTGAAGAACATCATTGCGACAACGATGCAACTATAATGACATATGGTTATCTTGAAGAAACATCACCTACAGGTATAAGCCAGGGAGGATATTCTCAGAATATCGTTGTCACCGAGCATTTTGCGATAAAGATACCCGACTCCATAGATCTTCAGGAAGCTGCTCCATTACTATGTGCCGGTATTACTACTTATTCACCTCTAATGAAAGCTAATATCAAAAAAGGGGACAAGGTAGGAGTTGCAGGAATTGGTGGACTGGGACACATGGCTATTAAATTAGCCGTATCAAAAGGTGCCGAAGTTTATGCCTTTACAACCACTGAAAGCAAAAAAGAAGATTGCCTTGCATTCGGAGCAACGGAAGTTATTGTTGTTAACTCACCAAGCGACCTACAACCATGGAAAGGAAAAATGGATTACATGATATCCACAATTCCATACGCATACGAAATGTCATCATACATTGATTGCGTAAAACCATACGGGTACTTCACTCAAGTAGGACAACCAATTGGAGGAGAACTCACAATTAACAACTTCAATATGATTTTCAATAGAGTAAACTTCAATGGATCGCTTATTGGAGGAATCCCGGAAACTCAGGAAGTTGTTGATTATTGTGCGGAAAATAAGATCTATCCGCAAATTCAGATGATCGAACCTGAAATGATCAATGAGACATGGGATAAGGTCGTAAATAAAGAAGCTCGATATCGATATGTAATTAACATGTCATCCTTGAAGTAAGGTCTTTAAAAGGTTTTTACTTTTTTACCAGTCACAATTTCAAATAGTTTGTTGCTGGTACCTGCAATTAAGGATTGCTTCAAAGAAAAAAGATGGATGGATCGCAGAATAATTTGCAATCTAACTTTTCTTATGAAATAATGAAAGTATCTGGAAAGTGAGCTAAGATATATGGAATACAGAACTTTGCCGCATGGCGGTGACAGGATCAGCACAATTGGCATTGGCGCAGGAAGTCTACGTGAATCTACATCACAGGAAATCAAAGACATCATCGATTATGGAATGGAAAATGGCATAAACCTTATTGACACGGTCATGTATGATTCCAGCGCAGCGGAGCCCATAGCACAGGCGCTTAAAGGACGGCAGGACGAGATGAACATGCAGGTGCATCTGGGTGCCGTCTACCCCCGTGGAATATATTCGAGAACAAGAGTTCTTTCAAAAATTAAGAGCGGGTTTGAGAAGGAACTTAAAAAATACGGTGCCGACTACGCTGATATCGGCATTATACATTGTGTTGATGAGGTTAATGATTTTGAAAAGATCATGTCGGACGGTATTTTTGACTACGCTCGAAAGCTAAAGCAGGAAGGAACCATTCGCTATCTTGGTTTTTCTTCACATTCTCCGGATATCTGCAGACTTTTTATAGAGACCGGAGAGGTCGATATTTTTATGTTCAGCCTCAACGCCGCTTATGATTTTGAACCGTCACGTGGAAAGCTGGCTTTATCACACGAGCGCATGGAACTCTATCGAGAATGTGAAAAACGTGGCATTGGCATCACAGTCATGAAGCCTTATGGCGGCGGACAGTTGCTGAACGCAAAGACATCTCCTTTCGGCCGTAGCATGACAATCCCTCAATGCATACAGTATGCGCTGGACCGCCCGGCTGTTCTCTCGTGTCTGCCGGGCGTACGCTCCAGAGCAGATTTGGAGGATGTACTTAAATACTACTCCGCTTCCGGAGAAGAACGGGACTATTCTTTTATCGGCAGCTTGCCGCACCGAGACATGCAGGGCACCTGCATTTATTGTAATCACTGTCAGCCGTGCCCGTCTGGGATCGATATCGGTGCAGTAAACAAATATCTGGATCTGGAAAAAGCGGGTGATGAACTCGCCAAAGACCATTACATGAAATTAAGCAAAAATGCAAATGACTGCACTGAATGTGGTGTTTGCGAAGAGAACTGTCCTTTCCATGTAGATGTCCGCAGCAGGATGAAAGAAGCCAGGAATTGTTTTGAAAAATAAAAATAGCGAATAAAGAGGATAATTTTAGTGACTAAAAAAGAATTTACGAGTTACGGTGAAGACGCAAAGAAAATTCGTATCGGTTCTTTTTCGCATCCCGAGTTGGGCCAAGAGAGAGTCTGTTTAAACGAAAAAATAGGAAAGGAGGATTGCAGATGAAATATAGAGAATTAGGCAGCTCCGGTCTCAAGGTATCTGCAATTGGTCTAGGGTGTATGGGAATGAGCCATGCGTATGGACCGACAGCAGATAAAGAATAAATGATAGAACTGATCCGTTCAGCTGTAAAGCTTGGTATTACATTCTTTGATACAGCAGAAATTTATGGGCCCTATGTAAACGAAGAACTGGTTGGTGAAGCACTTGAACCATATGAGGGAAAAGTTGTGATAGCCACAAAGTTTGGTGTTGCTTTCGGATACGGCTAACGTGGTAAGCTATTGATGGACAGTACCCCGAAAAATATCAGAAGATCAGTTGAAGGTTCTCTGGAGCGATTAAGGGTTGATTCTATCGATCTGCTTTACCAGCATCGTGTCGACTCAGATGTACCCATCGAAGAGGTTGCCAGGACTGTTAAAGAACTGATGCAGGAAGGAAAAGTCAAACACTGAGGACTTTCAGAAGCCAGTGCAGATGTGATCAGAAGAGCACATGCCGTTCTGCCGCTTACAGCGGTCCAAAGCGAGTATTCTATGATGTGGAGGACACCTGAAGAGGAGGTTTTGCCTACACTTGAGGGGTTGGGTATTGGATTTGTTCCTTTTAGCCCGCTTGGCAATGGTTTCCTTACAGGCAAGATTGATAAGAACACCACATTTGGTGAGGGGGATATACGCAGCATACTTACCCGTTTCCTTTCAGAGAACATTGACGCAAATCAGGTACTATTAGATTTGATCGGGAAAATAGCTGAAACCAAAAATGCAACTCCGGCTCAAATTGCTCTTGCATGGATACTTGCACAAAAGCCCTGGATCATTCCTATCCCTGGAACTCGCAAACTGGAACGTCTGGAAGAGAACATAGCTGCAGCAGATGTTGAACTGACTGAAGAAGAGTTAGCTATGCTAAATGAAACGCTCTCAAAGATAAAGATTGCAGGAAGCAGGATCAACCGGGTTAAAGACGATTATTAAGTCATGATCGAGGTATGAGAATGAAAGTATTATTGGTGAACGGAAGTCCGCATGAGAAAGGTTGTACCTATACTGCTCTTACGGAAGTAGCAAAGACTTTGAATGAAGAAGGGATTGACACAGAAATTTTTTGGATCGGAAAAAAACCACTTACCGGATGCACTGCCTGCAAGAGCTGCATCAAAACAGGGCGCTGTGCATTTAATGACCGTGCCAACGATTTTCTTGACATTGCCAAAGATGCCGATAGATTTATTTTCGGTTCTCCGGTGCATTATGCATCTGCTACCGGCGCGATCACATATTTTATGGGTTGCGTTTTCTATTCTGACCTGCTGGGAGGCAGACAGTCTTTTTATCTGAAACCAGCAGCAGCAGTCATCTCGGCGAGAAGAGCGGGGACAACAGCTACATTTGACCAGCTTAATAAGTACTTCACACTTTCGGAGATACCGGTTATTTCTTCCCGATATTGGAATATGGTTCATGGAGCAAAGCCTGAAGATGTTAAAAAGGATCTGGAAGGATTGCAGATCATGCGTGTGCTTGCACGAAATATGGTATGGTTCATGAAGTGTAAAGAGGCTGGCAAGAAAGCTGGCGTACCGCTCTCGGTGAAAGAAGAAAGGGTGTCTACGAATTTCATTAGGGAATAATTATCATTTGGAATTTTGGATTGAAAATTAATAAACACAAAGAGTGGGATTAAAATGACGAATTTGAATGAAGAGAAATGTCTGATAGCCTATTATTCGCGTGCTGGTAATAACTATGTCAGTGGAAAGATCGTGAATCTGCCGGTAGGTAACACAAAAGTAGTAGCCGACATGGTCCGGGAAATAACAGGAGGCGAGGTTTTCCGTATTGATACAGTAAAGTCTTATCCCAAGGATTATACTGCAACCACCAACGTGGCAAAAAAAGAACTGAATGACAATGCCAGACCGGAGCTTTCCAGCCATGTGGAAAACATAGACTCTTATCATGTGATATTCCTGGGTTATCCTAACTGGTGGGGAACGATGCCGATGCCGGTGTTTACATTCCTGGAAGAATATGACTTTTCCGAAAAGATCATTGTTCCATTCTGTACGCATGGTGGAGGTGGAATGGGTCGCAGTGAGAACGATATTGCAAAGCTTTGCCCGGAAGCGACACTTTTGAAGGGGTTCGCTATTCAAGGCTCTCGTGTAAGTGCTGCGAAAAAAGATGTTACGGATTGGTTGAATAAACTTGGGATTATTTCATAAATTGTTCGAGTAAGGACATTTATGAAACATTGAACAGGGGGGGATAAAATGGCAAAACGATTAGGTTTTGGCTGTATGAGATTACCACTTCTGGACAAAGATGATCAGACATCATTTGATACAGAAGCATTAAACAAATTGATAGATACGTTTTTGGAAAAAGGATTTACTTACTTTGATACCGCGTATACATACCATGGATTCAAGAGTGAGGAAGCTGTCAGAGAGGCTCTGGTAAAAAGACATAACAGGGATGAATTCACCCTTGCGACGAAACTTCCACCCAGAATGCTGAAGTCAGTGGAAGATCAGGAAAGGATCTTTAACGAGCAACTGCAAAATTGTGGTGTAGAATTCTTTGATTATTACCTGCTTCACAATGTTGGTGTGAGTGCCTATGAGCAGGCATGTAAATATGATACATTCGGTTTTGCTTTGAAGAAAAAGGAAGAAGGCAAAATTAAGAACGTGGGTATGTCTTTCCATGACACTCCAGAACTGCTGGATGAGATCCTGACTGCTCACCCTGAGCTTGATTTTGTGCAGTTGCAGATTAATTACATCGACTGGGAGAATCCAGGTATCCAGTCAAGAAGATGCTATGAAGTTGCAAGGAAACATAACAAGCCAATTGTTGTGATGGAACCCATCAAGGGCGGGAATCTTGCATCAGTTCCAAAAAAGGCCGAAGAATTGATGAAAGCATATGAAAAGGATGCTTCAGTTGCTTCCTGGGCAATCAGATTCGCTGCCAGTCAGGAAGGCGTCATGATGGTTCTCAGTGGTATGAATACCATGGAACAGGTTCTTGACAACACATCTTATATGACAGATTTCAAACCCCTGAACGAGGAAGAATACAATGTCATCGATCAGGTAATTGATATTATAAATGAAGATACTGCAATTCCCTGCACAACCTGCAGATATTGTGAAGAAGGGTGTCCCAAGAATATTGCAATACCGGACTACTTTGCATTATATAATAGTGCAAAGAGAGCTGTAACCGATAATATTTCCAGCCAGTTCGTTTACTACATGAACCTGACCTCAACCCGTGGAAAGGCCAGTGATTGTATTGAGTGTAAAAAGTGTGAAGAGACATGTCCTCAACATCTGAAGATAACAGAATATCTCAAAGATGTGGTCGCAGAATTCGAGGAAGGCGGACCTGCATTACCTACGAAATAAGAATGAAAGAGAGGTTTGATTATGAGGATAAGTGAAACAGCAAACAGGAACCATGAAGAATTATTTCCAAATCACAAATCGACACTTAAAGTAACAGATCCGGAGCTTATAGAGGTCTTTGACAATTTTGCTTTCGATGAAGTGATCAGCTATGGAAATTTAGATGCAAAGACCAGAATGATGGTAATTCTGGGCTCGCTGATAGCAAGCCAGACTTTAAGCGAATATAAAGTAATGCTTGGCGGTGCACTTAATATTGGTGTCACTCCCATCGAGGTCAAGGAGATTGTATATCAATCCGTTCCATATGTCGGGATGGCAAAAGCATTTGATTTTATCCATGCCACAAATGAAATACTGGAAAGCAGAGGGATTAAACTGCCACTGGAAGGCCAGTCTACAACTTCACCTGAAACACGATTTGAAAAAGGACTGGAAGTGCAGAAAGCAATATTTGGAGATGTGATCGATAAAATGTACGAGGCATCACCGGAAAACCAGATCCATATTCAGAAATATCTGTCTGCAAACTGTTTTGGTGATTACTACACCAGAAAAGGTCTGGATGTAAAAACAAGAGAACTCCTTACATTTTCTATTATCCTGTCACTGGGCGGATGTGAACCTCAGTTAAAGGGACATATTCAGGGAAATCTGAATGTAGGGAACGATAAAGAAACACTTCTCAGCACAGTTACGCAGCTATTGCCATATATCGGATATCCAAGGACATTGAATGCGATTGCGTGTTTGAACGAATTGATACCGGAATAAATTTGATGTAGATCAGAGAGATAGTTTCAATGAGCGAAAAAGCGTTGCATAAAGATATTTTTGAACGTGATCGGTCTGGAGAAGCGGTTTCTATAGATGACCCGGAATATCCGAAGTTAAAGGAAGCGATGCTTCGTACTGCGGAACTAATCACCAGATTGAATACTTCAGTTCATGATGAAGATGAAATAAGGAGCCTGTTCAGTGAATTGATAGGTTCGGAGGTGGATGAATCCTCAAGGGTAACTCCTCCATTCTATACAGATTTCGGACGAAATATCAAGCTCGGTAAAAATGTGTTTATCAATCACGCATGCACCTTTATGGATAGAGGGGGCATAACAATCGAGGATGACACCAAGATAGGACCAAAAGTCAATCTTATCACATCCAATCATCCATTGGATCCGGCCCGTAGAAAGGAATTAATATCGACTCCGATATGGATCAAAAAGAATGTATGGATCGGTGCTGCTGCAACTATTTTACCCGGTGTAACTGTCGGAGAGAACTCTATAATAGCAGCCGCAGCTGTCGTTACACAAGATGTTCCTCCTAACACAGTCGTAGCTGGCGTACCGGCAAAAGTTATCAGAACATTGTAATGCTTAACCTTATATACCAGTATAACGAGTATAGTTATCATATAAAATGACTGATCAGTCACTCATAACTTATGTTGATTGGTTAAATACTCCCCAGAAATGATTCCGTTTGATAAATTGGGATCATTCTTCAAGGAAAACCTAGGATAAAAACAGGTTTAAATATGAGTCAAAACACTAGAGATATCTTAGAAATAATGCAAGCAAGTGAATCAATTCCCTTTGATAATACTCAATATAATAAGAGTTCCGATGTTGGCTCCCGGACAACTGAATTATCCGCAAAGCTCAACACTCCAATCAGTGTTGAACAAAAACGAGAGCAGATAAATGAATTTAAAGACTTGACAATGGATGAAGAGCGTGCCCTGTATGGTATACATAACGCAACAATAACTCATTGTATCTTTGACGGCCCTCGCGATGGGGAATCTGCATTGAAGGAAAGTGCAGACATTTACGTTTCAGATTGTGACTTCAGGCTTCGTTATCCTTTCTGGCATGTCAGGGACGCTCAAATTGAAAATAGTCGTATGGCAGATACATGCCGTGCTGCATTGTGGTATGGCAAACAGGTGACAATAAAAGAAAGTCATATGGAAGGCATTAAAGCTGTACGGGAATGTGAGGATGTCACTATTGAAAACTGTAATATTCAATCATCCGAATTTGGATGGTTATCACATAGAATGATAATAAAGAATACAGAGCTTGAGTCTGAATATCCGTTTTTCTACAGCTCAGATGTCCTGCTTGATAACTTTATATTGAATGGTAAATACTCTTTTCAGTATGTGAAAAATGTTGAAATCAGGGATTCCTGTCTGGATACAAAGGATGCTTTCTGGCACAGCAAAAATGTCACTGTCTCAGACAGTATAGTAAAAGGCGAATATCTGGGTTGGTACTCCGAAAATCTCAAACTGATCCGGTGTAAAATTATCGGAACTCAGCCGCTTTGTTATGCAAAAGGTCTGATTCTGGAAGATTGCGAAATGATTGGTTGTGATCTTGCCTTTGAATACAGTGAGGTTCATGCTGTAATTACAGGTTCGATAACAAGTGTAAAAAATCCATGCAGCGGACATATCAGTGCGGATTCAATTGGGGAAGTAATATTGGATGAGAATCAATCAGTAGACGTTTCATGTGTAATTGAAGTCCGGAGCAAGCTGAATAAAGAAGAAATTCAAAATTCAGATAACTGTAATGGAAATTTATTCAACACTAAGGATTTTCCTGTGCAAGAGACATAGTAAAGTGAGGCCTTATCTATGAAAATGATTCCTGAATATAATGGCACAAAATGGATGTTAATTTGTTTAGGAGTATTTTTACTAGCAATTTTAGCGATAGGATGTATTGAACAAAATAACATTGATCAAAGAGCCATCAGTAATCAATCAGAAATGAATTCATCCAAAAAAACAGTTTCAACAGAGCCGGAGCACGGTCTGGCTTTATCGGATATGAGCGTTAAAATCACTTCACAGGGCCATATAGCGACGTTCCAACTATATGATACGGTTGCCGCCAAAGAATTGTATGAACAATTGCCACTGGAATTAGATCTAACGAATTTCCGGGATGCACAGTGGATGTTCTACTCACCAAAGAAACTCAATGTTACTGCACAAGAGGCTTATCATGACGGTAAAAAGGGCGAACTCAGCTACTATGAACCATGGGGTGATGTGTTCATGCTCTATGAGGATTTCTATGCTGGTGACGAGATGCACCGTTTAGGGATATGCATCAATGGAATAGATGAGATTGCCAATATTTCAGGTAGCATACAGATAGAAAAAAATGAACTTAGTCAAGAAGAGAGGGAAACAAAAATGAGAATCAGTATTCAGGCAAATGGAGAAACAACGATTTATGAGCTCAATGACGGGAAAGCTGCAAAAGAACTCTATGAACAGTTGCCCTTAACGATCGATGTTGAAGATTACAGCAATAATGAAAAGATATTTTATCCACCCAAAAAACTTGATACAACTAACACACCTATGGCAAATGCACAGTTTGGAACGCTTGCATATTATGCTCCATGGGGGGACGTGGTAATGTTTTATGATAGATTCGGCTCTGCAGGCGGTTTATATGAGTTAGGGGATGTCATATCAGGCGGCGAGCATATCAAAAATATGTCAGGCACGATACTGATCGAGAAAGTGTAAACATAGGCAAAATCGCGGTCGAGAAATGACCTACACCAACAATCAAGGGATCAACGATGTGGGCCTTGGAATGCTTTAAAAAGCCTGTAAACGGTTACTAAATTGTAATTAATTATCAGTCACGGTTAGAGAATTTAAATAAAGCCACTTATTTGATTTATTTTTTCCACATATGGTGACTCGATGAACAAAAATGGTTAAGTTTAACTAATGTAATAAAGGAAAGTTGTATAAATAATTTATAAAAGAGTTAAAATCATTTTATATTTAAGCAAACCCTTGCCTTTTTTTTAGATTCTTCTCTTAGTTTAGAACAGTGTTCATTATTTATATCTACTGTATCTAAAGCAAAATCAAACATTTCGAAGATTATCTTATTTAGTTTAAGACCTTTTTCAGTTAAAAAGTACTCTGTATGAAAGGGATTAGAATTTACTACTTTTTTTTCAATTATACCTTTCTTTTCTAATTCTTTCAATCGTTCGGAGAGAACTTTACTACTTAAAGCGGGATTAAGTTCCAATAAGTCTTTAAAATGGTTGCGATTACAAAATAGCCCTTTAATTATTTTAACACTCCATTTTTTCCCAAGACAGTCAAAGGTTTCATCAATGGTTCGATATACTTCGTCGAAATAATAGTCCTTTTGAGTCGTACTAATTCCCCCATTACCAAATAGTAATTAATTACCAAATGGTTACAAAAATTACTTAAAATTAGTTTTATATTTCCTTATATTTAATTTATTATCCATTACAAGAGTATGACTGTTAAGTATTTGAACCCAGAGGGAGTAAGGTCGGGGAAGGGGAGTTCTAATCGCCACGCCCTTAAGAGGAATAAATACAGGGATCTAAAAATTGAAAGCTATCGTATATAATGAATCAAAATAGATCGGCGTAGTTTGATAATTGGAGGACAAGCAAAGCCCAAGTTTTAGTGAGCATAGAATCTCTTTTTATGAACTGCCTGAAGCCTACAGGCAGTTTGACTAGCATGCAAACAGCCATACAAAGAATAGTCAAAACTCAAAAGTCATATTTTAAAAACAAGAGCTTTAGGAAGACACTATCGAAGAATGCTATTGAAAGCACACATCCTAAAGACATTATCAAAAGTACTATCAGATAAACACTATCTGAAAAATACAAGATAGGATCAAAGAGCTACTAAAAGTATTTTCTACACATAAGGAGAATTGAGCTCGCCGGGAATAGAAATTCCTAGTGGAAATTTATAGTGAATGTATTATAAATTACAATATATTGTTAGTCCCGTTTTTCATAAATGCAAAAATAGGGGGAAAAGAATGGCTATTAACGAGACTAAGCGATTTTTGGGGAAAGTCGCATTCATTACCGGAGGGGCGACCGGCATTGGCCAGGCTACTGCGGTCGCCTTTGCTCGTGAGGGCGCTAACGTTGCGCTAACGTATCACAAGCAAGGGGCTGAACAGACTGCTCGTATGATTGAAGAACTTGGTGGACAAGCATTAGTCGTCAAGTGCGACGTGATGCGAGAGGAAGATGTGAAGAATGCTATAGAAAAGACCATCCAGAAATTCGGTCGACTTGATTACGCTTTTAACAATGCCGGCATTGAAGGAAAAACAGTAATAACTGCTGAATATCCAGTTGAAGAGTGGAACCGGGTCATTGCCACTAATCTCACAGGAGTCTTCCTCTGTATGAAGTATGAGATTCCGCAGATGCTTAAACAAGGTGCCGGAGCAATTGTAAACTGTTCCTCCGGGGCTGGACTGACCGGTTTTCCAGATATCGCACCATATGTTGCCAGTAAGCATGGGGTGGTGGGGCTCACAAAAACAGCTGCCCTTGATTACGCCAAGTCAAATATCCGGATCAATGCCGTTTGTCCTGGAATGACCGACACTCCGATGATGGAACGGTATAGCGGGGGCACTCCCGAGGGTTACGAAAAAATAATCGAGCAGGAGCCAATCGGAAGAATGGGCAGGCCCGAGGAGATCGCCATTGCGGTCCTGTGGCTTTGTTCAGATGCAGCTTCCTTTGTGACCGGAGATGTGATGCGTGTTGACGGAGGACAGTTAGCGCACTAACGGCACATCCCATACTACTTAGAATTTTGGATCAAGATCGGTGTTAATTGTCATTGGGCTTACTACTTGCTTCCGTTCTTTGGAACATGTAATGTCGGCAATTATCGGTAATTTCCATATGGTGCTGAAAAGAAAGTAGTATCACGAAAAAATTTGAAGGAGAATAAAACATGAATAAATCAAACAATTTAAGTGAAAGTGTAATCTTCCCGAAAGGAGAAGAACTTCCGGAAATGTTCAGCAAGTATTTTTCAGGTAAAGCATGGCTTAGCATGCTGGTGCCAAGGGATGACGAATTTAACTGTCCAATAGGCAATGTAACGTTTGAACCGGGTTGTCGGAATAACTGGCATAAGCATCCGGGCGGACAGATTCTATTAGTAACAGGTGGACGTGGTTACTATCAGGAAGAAGGAAAGCTTGCACAGGAACTTAATCCAGGTGATATAGTAAAAATTCATCCGAATGTGAAACACTGGCATGGAGCAGCACATGATAGCTGGTTCGTACACCTTTCCGTTGAGACGAATGTTAGTGCAGGTACGGCCGAATGGCTTGAACCCGTAACTGATGAAGAATATAACAAGTTAGAATAACTCAGAATACGATATTCTTGTAAAATAATACTATTTATACAAAATCCAATATGGGGGGCTAAAATGAAAGCCGTGGTATATAAAGGACCAAAAAATGTAGATGTTGAAGAAGTTAAAAAACCAGAAATAGAGAAGCTAACTGACGTAATTATAAAAGTGACAAGTAGTGGAATCTGTGGAAGTGATTTACATCTATATGGTGGCCATGGTCCTGACGGATTAGGAACAATTTTAGGACATGAACCAATGGGAGTTGTTGAAGAGGTTGGAGATGCAGTTGAGCTAGTTAAACCTGGTGATAGGGTAGTAATACCATTTAATGTTGCTTGTGGATCTTGTTTAAATTGCGTTAAGGGTTTGACCAATATGTGTCTTACCATGAATCCAGACGCAGCTATAGCAAACTATGGATATCCTGGAGCGGGACCATATGATGGTGGACAAGCTGAGTATCTGAGAGTTCCTTATGGAGATTGGGCTTGCTTAAAATTGCCCGGTGAGCCGGGGGATGAATTTGAAGACGATTTTGTGATGCTTGCAGATATATTTCCAACAGCATATTATGCAGCAGAGTTAGCTAAAGTAAAAACTGGGAAAACAGTAGCCGTTTTTGGTGCCGGGCCTGTAGGTCTACTTGCAGCATACAGTTCAATGTTAATGGGTGCAAGTGAAGTCTACGTTGTTGATAAATCTGATAAACGTTTAAAACTTGCTGAATCAATTGGTGCAGTTCCAATTAACTTTACAGATGGTGATCCCGTTGAGATGATAATGCAAATCCGTCAAAATGACAAAAATTTAATGAGTTCTCTAAGGCCTGGAGAAGAAAAGGTTTTAGGCGTGGATTGTGCAATTGATGCGGTGGGTTATCAAGCACTTGATAGAAATAATTCTGAAGAATTTAAGCCAAACCAAGTTTTAATGGACATCGCAAGAATTATAGCCCCAGGGGGCAGCATTGGAGTAATTGGTGTTTATAGTCCAGATCCTGCCGGTAAGGATGAGAATGAAAAACAAGGATATTTAACGCTTCCGTGGGCTGAATTCTGGTTCAAAGGAGTATCCATAGGTACTGGACCGACACCTGTTAAACAAATGCACGTGTTTTTAAGAAATTTGATATTCAATGGTAAAGCAAAACCAAGCTTCATAGTATCTGACCGTATCAGCATTGATGAAGCTCCTGAGGCATATAAGCAATTTGATAAGAGGGATGATGTAGTTAAGCCTATAATCAAATTCCATTAAGCACGGTTAAAATAAGAACTTAACTTATTTTTTAATTTAACTTTCATTTGATTAATTCTCCCTAATTATAGCGACTGCGGACTAAAAATCAGTCATTCAGATATAGAGATTAATTGAAAACTTTCCTTTAATCAATCAGGAGTCATATCCATGAGTTAGTTATCAATTTCTTTTTTATTTAAATTTTTTTAGGAAGCAAATAGTTATATACCATTAAGTATCTGGTGACTGATTGATCAGTCAATAATGATATTCTCATGATCTAATGAACTTATCTCAAAGTTCAAATTTACCGAGTATAAAACATAATCAAGAATATAGGAGATAATACAAATGAGCAAAAAAGTATTAGTGTTGCCTGCAAGTCCAAGAAAAGGCGGAAACTCCGACCTGCTGTGCGATCAGTTCATACGTGGAGCGGAAGAGGCAGGCAATCAGGCGGAGAAGATCTTTGTGAATGACAGGACGATCGCTTACTGTACAGGATGTGGGGTCTGCTTTAACAGAGGGAATGGATGCTCCCAAAAAGACGACATGGACGAGATCCTGGATAAAATGATCGCGGCAGATGTGATCGTAATGGCCACTCCGGTATACTTCTACACAATGAATGGTCAGATGAAGACCCTGATAGACCGTACTTGCGCTCGATACACAGAGATCAATGACAAGGATTTCTATTTCATTGTAGCAGCTGCCGCCGATAGTAAACCGGCCATGGAGAGAACACTTGAGGGATTCAGAGGTTTTACTTCCTGCCTTAAAGGGCCAAATGAAAAAGGCGTTGTCTATGGAACAGGTGCCTGGAACGTAGGAGATATCAAGGGAAGCAAAGCAATGGAACAGGCATATGAAATGGGAAAAGGGGTTTGATTGAAGAATATGATACAATGAACAGAGCAGAATCATGCGAAAAGAGATCGTTGAAGAATTATCCGGAGAGGTCTAACTAAAAACTAATTTTTTCACTCTTTTTATGAGTGATTAATCAATCAAAGCAAATATATACTACGAACACTACATACCAATGACTGTTTAGTCAGTCAGTAACAATGATATTTGATACAATTCTAATATTCAGGAGAAATAAAAATGTCGGAAAACATAGAATCTAAAAATGAATCTAGTGGAAAAACCTTTGAACTCAGTGAAAAGGTAACTGTAGAAAAAGTATCCTATAAGAATAGGTACGGAATTATCGTTGCAGCGGACATGTACTTATCAAAGGATATAGACAAGTCCAAAAAATATCCAGCAATTGTTATAGGAACACCTTATGGGGGTGTGAAAGAGCAAGGGGCTGGTATTTACGCGCAGAATATGGCAGAACGAGGATTTGTTGCCATTGCGTTCGATGAATCATTTAATGGCGAAAGCGGTGGGGAACCAAGACATGTTTCTTCTCCAGATATATTTGTTGAAGATTTTAGCGCAGGAGTAGACTTTCTGGGAACACGTCCTTTTGTGGACAGAAACAGGATCGGCGTTATCGGTATCTGTGGAAGCGGCGGATTTTCAATTACTGCAGCTCAAGTTGACCCACGTATCAAAGCAGTTGCTACTGCAAGTATGTACGATATAAGTAGCATGATAAGAGATGGATTTGGAAAAACAATGACTGATGAACAGCGTACGCAAACTTTAGTTCAGTTGGGCGAGCAACGATGGAAAGACTTCGAGAATGGTACTCCAGAATTGCCTATAGGTTTCCCAGGTGAACCAGCAGATTCAATTCCGGAAGGATTAGATCCAATTTCAAGTGAATTTTTTGAATACTACGGAATGGAGCGTGGACATCATCCTAATGCAGGAGCCGCATTCACTATTACAAGTAGCATGTCATTCATGAACTTCCCTTTGATGAACTATATTGAGACCATTTCACCACGACCAATTTTGTTCATCATCGGTGAAAATGCTCACTCCAGATACTTTAGTGAAGATGCCTATGAAATTGCTGCTGAACCCAAAGAACTCTACGTTGTTCCGGGAGCAAGACATATTGATCTGTACGACAGGACCGACATGATTCCATTTGACAAATTAGAATCATTTTTCTCTGAAAATCTAAAATGATCCCTTTATAAATCAAAATAAGATGATTACATGAAGAGGATAGCAATTAATGGTAGTCCAGGGAAGAATATGAACACTGCAATACTCCTGGAACATGCACTTAAGGGAGCAGAATCCAAGGGGGCGGAAACAGAACTCATCCACTTATGATCTGAACTACAAAGGGTGCACAAGCTGCTTTGCCTGCAAGAGAATAGGCGGTCAAAGCTATGGCATATGTGCCATGAAAGATGAACTGACCCCTGTCCTTAAGAAAATGGAAGAAGCCGATGCCTTTATTCCTGGGGCTCCTATCTACTTCGGGGATGTGACCGGAGAGATGAGGTCTTTTCTGGAACGATTATTGTTCCAGTACCTTGTTTGGAGTAAAATAATGGGTCACATGTGCACGATATACAACTGCAATATATGACCAAAACTCCAATTGCTGATACCCTCAGGAACGCATCCCAGCAAGTTGCCCCAGGAAAATTGATCCGCATAATAACATATTTTAAACACCATCAATAGCTATTTAACTAAGTATACATAAAATGATAAATTATCTGGGAGTGATACAAATTAGGGAAAACATAAGCAGCTTAACCTTTTTTGTCCTGCTACTGATCACCACAGTGGTCGGGATTTCGGGATGCCAGGAAAACGGGACAAATTCCGAAAGTACGGATACGTCGGGCGTCACTTTACAGGATGCCGTTTTGAATGATACGGAAATAAACTCTCTCATATACATGCGAGAGGAAGAGAAGTTAGCGAGAGATGTGTACCTCTACCTCTACGACAAATGGAATATACCCATCTTCAGAAACATCGCTGCGAGCGAACAGGAACATACAGATGCAGTGAAATACTTACTGACGCAGTATGGCGTGCAGGACCCGGCCGCCACGACTTCTGAGGGAGAGTTCACCAATCCCGAGCTGCAGGAACTTTACAATCAGCTGACCCAGCAGGGAAGTGTCTCCAGGGAGGAGGCCCTTAAAGTAGGTGTGATCATCGAAGAGAAGGACATTCGCGATCTAGAAGCAGATCTCGCTAATACCACGAACAGCGATATCAGGACGGTCTACGGCAACTTGCTGCGAGGCTCGAATAATCACCTCTCCGCCTTCAACACCCAGCTTGGAAAGTAACATAGGCAACACTTTCCTTTTTCTGTGGACGCATACTATACTTTTGGCGGGACTTGGGGGTAAACCTTTCCAGTACCGCGATTCTGAAATAGGTCCATAAAACTTGACTTTTGAATTGGTTCGCAGATCATGGATTTTTCTGGGAAATCAGTTCGGAGTCATATTTGTGAGTGGTCATATTTGTGAGTGTTATTTATCATTTCTCTTTTCATTCAGTAGTTACTGAGAGAGCAAATGGTTATATAATATTAAGCATTTTGTTGATTGACTGATCAGTCACAACAATTTACATTCTGTAGTAATCTCATCCCAAAAGTAAGTATTTCACTCTTTTTATGAGTGACCAGTCTATCAGATACAAAAATTAACTGATCGATCTCTCGCAAAAATAAGCTGTCAATAAAAGATCGGTCAGGGTCAAGTTACACAATTCAAGAATTCAGGAGAACTAAAAATGCTATACAGAAAAATGCCTAAAAATGGAGACGAACTTTCGATACTTGGATTCGGATGCATGCGCCTTCCGGTAAAAGAAGACGGTAGTATAGACGAAGAAAGAGCCACCAGGCAGGTACGCTATGCAATCGACCAGGGAGTAAACTATGTTGATACGGCCTGGCCCTATCACATGGAAGAGAGCGAGCCTTTCCTGGGTCGTGCTCTTGCTGACGGGTACCGTGAGAAAGTTAAACTCGCCACAAAGCTTCCTTCCTGGCTTATAGAGCGCCGGGAGGATATGGATAAGTTCCTGAACGCTCAGCTGGAGAAACTCAAAACAGACCACATCGACTATTATCTCATACACGCTCTCGTTGGTGATTTATGGGACAATCTCGAAAAGTTGGGTGTGGCTGATTTCCTTGACAAAGCCAAAGCTGACGGCCGCATCAGAAATGCAGGTTTCTCCTTCCATGGCTCGGGAGAGGACTTCAACCGGGTAGTGGACGCTTATGACTGGGACTTTTGCCAGATCCAGTACAACTTCCTGGATGAAAAGAACCAGGCAGGGACCCCCGGTCTGAAATATGCAGCTTCAAAAGGTCTTGGCGTAATCATAATGGAACCTCTCCGTGGAGGAAACCTGACAAAAACCATGCCTCAAGCCGTGAAAGATATCTGGGAAGAAGCCCCGATAAAGAGATCCCCTGCGGAATGGGCTCTTCGCTGGGTCTGGAACCACCCGGAGGTCACGGTTGTCCTCTCCGGGATGAATGAAGAAGCCCATGTGGAAGAGAACCTGAAAGTGGCAGGCGAGGCTTACCCGAATTCCCTTACAGAAACCGAACTGCAGTTAGTAAAGAAAGTAGAGCGGAAGTACCGTGAACTGATGAAAGTAGGCTGTACAGGCTGCAGATACTGTATGCCTTGTCCGGCAGGCGTGAATATCCCACTCTGTTTTGAATTGTACAACAACCTCTATCTGTCCGGCAACGCAGACGAGACAAAGTTCCTATATGCTGCACAGTTGAGTGGTGCCATATCCGTTGGAGAAACCGGATTTGCATCCCAGTGCGTCCAGTGCGGGCAGTGCCTTGAAAAATGTCCCCAGCATATTGAAATACCAAAGATGCTCGAATCCGTTGTAGAAGAACTGGAAGGATCTGATCTGGAGGAAAGAGTTGCCATGGCAAGGCAGTTGTTCAAGAAACAGGCGTAAAAGCAAGAACGATTTGAAGTGAAAAATGACAATATGGAGATGTTGTTTAAGCTGATTTTTATCGAAAGATTAAACAATATCTCCATTTCCTGCTTTTGGCCTACAGTCCCGGTTAACTATACTTTTTCATCTTTAGAATTTGAATTCTTACCTAATTACAAAGTAGTAACCCAAATAATTATAAAAATCAAACCTGTATGAGTTAGCACGAAACTCTAAAGAGCCTCCAAAATAATAAATTAGTGTCTGGTAGCTCTGTATTTAAGCTGTTTATTGCTAAAGCATTCAATTCTTTTCGATTAAGGGTGGCGCATGGATCTTACTAATATATTGAAGTCTGTCAAAGAAGGGAAAATCGATCTTGAAACTGCAGAACAGCAGGTTCGAGGTCTGGGTTTTGTATCCTATTCGCATATCGCTAAAGTGGATACCCATAGAAAAAACAGAACAGGAGTAGCCGAAGCTGTTCTTGCTGACTGCAAGGAGCCTGAAGATGTTGTCGAGATTGCCAGGGTTATGGTAGATAAAAGTAAAAGAGCCCTGATTACCCGCGTCTCTGCCCCACATCTTGAAGCTTTGATGAAGGCTTTTGCTGCTGATAAACTCGAGTGGAACAGCCGTGCACGCACAGTGGTTATTCATGACGGGACTCCTGCTCCGCTTACAGGAGGGGTTGTTGGAGTAATATCCGCAGGCACGGCAGACATCCCTGCTGCAGAAGAGGCCAGGGTCGTTGCTTCGGAAATGGGCTGTGAAACCGTAGCCGTCTACGATGTAGGGGTTGCCGGGATCCACAGGCTGATTCCCGAACTCCAGAAACTCAAGCTCCGGAACCCTGGGGCGATCGTTGTTGCAGCCGGAAGGGAGGGTACGCTTCCTACCATAGTCTCAGGGCTTGTTGACGTGCCGGTAATCGGGCTTCCGGTGTCCACGGGTTACGGAGCGGGTGGGGAAGGAAAAGCAGCCCTGCTCTCAATGCTTCAGTCCTGCTCGACCCTTGCAGTGGTAAACATCGATGCAGGGTTTGTTGCGGGGGCTTATGCAGCCAGGATCGCAAATCTGATTGCTGCTGCCGGGTCAGGGAAGATAGCTGAAGAGGCGGAACAGGAAGAAGAACAGGAAAATAACTATGAATAAGTTCAGAGTGGGACTCAGGGAGGAATTTTATGAAAACACTGGTCTTTAATCCCTTTTCAGGGGCAGCCGGGGATATGATCCTGGCCTGCGCTCTCGACATCGGAGCTGACAAGCAAGCGGTGAAGGAACTTGTTGAAGCTTCAGCGCCCGTATCCATGGATATAAGGGAAGTGGTAAAAGAGGGAATAAAAGCTCTGGATGTCCGCATGAAAGTGCCTGAAAATGAACATGTCCGGACGTATCCTGAAATCGTAGACCTCGTAAAGGCTGCAAAACTACCTCCTCAGTTGGAAGCAAGTACTCTTAGTATCTTTTTAAAAATGGCCGAAGCCGAAGCTGCCGTCCACGGGCAGCCCGACCTTGAAATGCTCCATTTCCACGAAGTGGGACAGAGTGATGCCCTTGCCGATGTCATAGGTTCTTCTGCAGCCCTCCATTCGCTTAACTGTGATTCGGTTTACTGCACCCCCATCAACGTGGGCAGTGGAACAATAGAATGTGCCCACGGTACCCTTCCTGTGCCGGCTCCAGCAACTCTGGAGATTCTCAGAAAGGGGAAACTCTATTTCAGAGGAGGGAGCGTGAATAAGGAACTGCTGACCCCTACAGGGGCTGCTATCCTTTCACATTTTGCAAAGCCTGTTGAAACCTTTCCCCAGGGGAAGGCAATAGCCATCGGATACGGGGCAGGAGATGCCGACCTTCCAGGGCCCAATGTACTCCAGGGAGTGCTTCTTGAACCTGACTCCCACCTGATTTCGGATATAATTGAGGTGCTTGAGACCAATGCCGATGATGTAAGCGGGGAAGTCCTGGGCAACCTTTTTGAAGAACTGCTCTCGATGGGGGCAAGGGACGTTGCGATTATGCCCGTAACCATGAAAAAAGGAAGGCCTGCCCATATTATTAAGGTAATTGCAAAGCCTGAAGACAGCGCAAAACTATCCCGGAAGATCATTGTAGAAACAGGATCGCTTGGAGTCAGGGTTATGCCTGCCCGGCACAGGTTGATGGCTGCCCGCAACATTGAGATGATAAAAATAGAACTCGAAGGCCAGGAATTTGAAACCGCTGTCAAGGTTGCCAGGGACTCTGAAGGGGTTCTGCTCAATATCTCTGCGGAGTTTGAGGACTGCAAAAGGGTCGCAAGAACAACCGGACTTCCCGTAAAAGAGGTAATGCGAAGGGCCGAAGAAGTTGCCTGGAAACTTTTTTCTTAATTTTTTGTAATTATTCAGGTATCGGTGGCTCTCCCTGAAGCGCCGCATAGAGTGAATCAATTACAGACATCATATTTTTCATTATTGTATTTTTCATTATTGTAGATATGTATCCAAAAACATGGCAGTTTCCCGAATTTTATGTAAATTCAAAGTCTATTTTTTGTATACTGTGTGGGAAATCTCTCTACCAATACGAAATTTGTTATTCAAAAACTCTCTAAAATTTATAATTTTACAGAACTTTTGGCACGCTGCCAGAAAGTACGGGATTCACAAGGAGCAGGGAAACAAGAATCAGAATTATTATCGGTTTGTAGTCTATATTGATTAGTGATTACATCTTTTACATTTTTCTCCTGCCAACAAGAAAAGCCAGAATTGTTACGGAAATAGCAAGAAGAATGCCTGCACCCGATGCCCTGTTAACGGAGAGATCATCGTTTTCTTGCACGGGGATTTTTATACCTGTATTTTCTTCATCTGTTTCCGAGTAATATTCAATCGTACCAAAATTCTCAAAAACCACAGGGATGTTTTCAATACCCATTTCTATTCCTTTCTTATAATAAATGAGATATATTTCATCCCTTGTCTGTTGATCAGTATTTTCAACATTCAGGCCGATGCCAATGTAGCCCTCTTTATTAACTCCCCAACTATTAATTTGATCCTCGATAAAATATTTGGCAAGATTGTCTGAAACATCGATATTATGTTCTTTTGCAGTTTTTTCTATCAAAACCAAATCCATTCCAGGACCTGTATTATTGGTATGGATCTCGATTTCAGCAAGTTTCTTGTCCAAATCATTAGATACACTCGACTTTACCTGCTTCACTTTTCTATAAAATTCCTTTTTTTCCTCTTCGCTTTTGAATTCTGGTAGAATTCCATAGGAATCAAGGTAAGCTTCTTTGTAATACCCTGTTTTCGCACAATCCATTCCAATTCCCGGATGTACGAAAGCATCTGACATATTGCTTGAGTTTTCACTTGCATTCCCAATGCTTGCACCACTAACCAGTAGTAATGTAAGCAGTAATGCCACAATTCCATTCCTTGAATCATTCTTCATGTATATTCATCATTTTGTAAAATTTGCATAAAATTTCTGTGTATAGTATAATATTTCTCATACTATTTAATACTAACAAAAAATACAACATGTTTAGTTAAATATAATTTACTATTATAAAATAAAATTACATTTTACGATTCATAATCACACAGTTAAAAAATGGCTTGAGTAAAATGTCGCTCTGCTTCATTACATTTTTTTTAAAGAATCTGTATAGAGTTCTACCTGTTATCAAACTCATTACAAAACTATCAATACTATCTCAATAACAGTGGAAAAACAGAGTAAAATCTGTTGTTGCAAGATATATAAAGCAGGTAAATAAAAGCAAGAAGGACAGAATATCCGAGATTAGAATATTGAAGAAACAAAAGGAGAGTTTCAAACAGATAAGACAAAAAATCAGTTTAACAGACAAAGATTCACGCTACATGAAAAACAAGAAAGGAAAAGCTGAATCCTCGTATAATGCTCAAATTACAGTCGATCACCAATCAGAAATCATTGTTGTTAATGACGTTTTTTAGGACAGGAATGACATACAGCAATTAATTCCTCAGATTGAACTCACGGGCCTGGGTGAGTAGAGCGCCCTGATTAAGTGCTTCATTACTTATGCGCACAATTCTCTTATCCGGCAACTCCTTCTGATCCTTGACAGCACAGTCATCAGGATCATAGTGGGTGATATTGACAGGAACCGGATTCATTTCTTCTACTGGTATGCCTGGAGGAACTTCTTTGGAAACTCCCTGAAAGATAATCTGAGCTTCCTTACGCTGGTTGCCAAAGTACAGGTCCGGATAAAAAATGAAAAGCTCAGATCGTGATCAGCAGACAGCACGAGGAAAAGAGTAGTCATGCATGATCTCATTGTAAAGTTGCGTCTGTAATTTACAATTAAAAGTTGAAACGTATTCTTTGGGAATTTCTATGACCATTAGTGCCATCAATATCGTTTTGGTGGCAAGAGTAGATAAATGATTGGTCAGATGGAAGTATTTTAAAATAGGGGATGAAAAAGGGAATTGAGAGTTTTTAAAGCTCTCAGAGCTTGCCCATCGAGTGCAGGAGTTCCGCATTCAGGACGCTTGCCCCTGCAGCCCCGCGGATTGTGTTGTGCCCCATTGCGATGTAACGGATTCCTTCTCTGATCCTGCCCACCGAAACGCTCATACCTTTTCCCATATTGCGGTCAAGGCGTGGCTGGGGCCTGTCGACTTCGTCCCGGACTATAAGGGCTTTCCCTGGTTCTGAGGGGAGTTCTCCGAGCTTCGGGTCAAATTTGAGGAAGGATTCTCTTACCTCTTCAGGGGTGGGTTTATCCCTCATGCCTGCCCAGATGGCTTCCGTGTGCCCGTCGATTACAGGGACCCTGTGGCAGGAAGCACTTACTTTCATGTCTGCGGGTACGATTTCCGAGCCGTTAAATTCCCCGAGGAGCTTTAAGGTTTCGGTTTCCATCTTCTTTTCTTCGCTCCCGATATAGGGGATTACGTTATCATAGATTGCCATGGCTGCAACGCCGGAGAAACCTGCTCCGGATATCGCCTGCATTGTGGCGACCTGTACGGTTTCAAGCCCGAACTGCATGAGGGGCTTTAAGGTAATGGTCATGACGATTGTGGAGCAGTTAGGGTTAGTAATAATGTATCCGTCCCAGCCCCTTATGTCCTGCTGGACCTCAAGGAGCCCCAGGTGTCCGGGATTTACTTCCGGAATCACCAGGGGAATGTCTTTTTCCATCCTGTAGGAAGATGCATTGCTTGCAACTGCAAACCCGGCTTTTGCAAACTCGGGTTCCACTGTAAGGGCAAGGTCTGCAGGAAGAGCCGAAAAGACCACATCCGCATCAACGGCTTTAGGGTCAACAGGAACAACCTCTATGTTTTCGACACTTTCCGGCATGGCTGTATCCAGCCTCCATCCTGCCGCTTCTCTATACGTTTTGCCAGCGCTTCTTTCGGACGCTGCAAGGGCTGTAATCTCAAACCAGGGATGGTTTGCAAGTGCTTCTACAAATCGCTGCCCTACAGCGCCTGTGGCGCCTAAAATACCCGCTTTAACTGCTGCCATCTAAAAAATTGCCTCCGGAGAGATAAGAAATGATTTGATAAAAAGGAAAAAGAAAAAAATGGAATAAATAATTATTCCACACTGATTTCTGTTTTTACTCTTCTACCTTAATTGCTTCGTTCGGGCATGCTTCTTCACATGCGCCGCACTCTACACATTCGTCCTGGTCGACAACTGCAATTCCCTTTTCTTCATCGAGGGTGATTGCTTCAGAGGGACATTCATCGACACAGGTTCCACATCCAGAACATTCATCTGCATTAACTATTGCTGGCATATTTTTTCACACTCCTTTAATTTGCTCGATATGTACCAGGAAATTATATCGGGGCGTTTTTGAAACTTCCATAGAATATCGAAAAATTGATCATAACGCCATTACTCAGATAAACATAAAAACTTATCGCTTTTTAGCAAAAAGCATTCTCAGGAATCGAAAGGAGCTAAGGCTCACGCTTCCAAAATTTATGTTTTTGAGAGTACATAAAAATAATAAATAATAAAAAATATGAGAAAATCTTTTTTTAACATACGGAATCATGCAATATAATTCCGGAATCTGTAAGCCGGTACATTCCTTCTTCAAATTTGAGGAGTCCTTCTTTTAACAGGAAATCCATATGGAATTTGTATAAAAAATCGGTTAACTCTGACTCTTTTTTTAGCTGTTCCTCGTTTTTCCCAAAGATGCCGACTATCCTGAGAAGTTTCCTTCTTGCAGGGTTTATAGAAACCTTTTCCATCATCATGTGATCCAGCTTGACGGCTTCGGCTTCAGTCACTTCTCCCTTTGAGGCGAAATAAGCATCAATTTCGTCAATTTCGTCTTGCATATTGAAACTCCAATTCTTATCCTTTAATTTATCAGTTTGTTTTAGTTTTTGATACTGAATATAGTTGTTTTTTATTTTTTCGTTGATTGGAACCGGATTTCTTAAAATATCTGGAATTAAAACGAAACTTTCTTTTTCATGAGCCTTTCGATTTTCGTAGGTTTGCCGTGGTGCAGTTCTTTTTTCTCAAAGGATGTGTCCGATTCGTCCAGCTTTGCTTCAAGTGTACTTTCCACTATTCCTCTTAGCCTGTCTTTCGGAACCTTTGTAATTGCGGAAAGCAGCCTGAGTTCTAGCTTTTCATTTTTGCGGGAAATAAATTCCACCTGCGGCGCCTCTTCCGAGGAAGTCACACTACCTTTTATCATGGAGCCCGGGAGTTTCAGGGAAAGTTTGACATGCCCTATAAATTCGGGGTTCATTTCCTTTATCCTGTCCCTTATGGTTTGAAGGCTTTCTTCAATAAGAAGCCTGCCTTTTTCAGGGCTAAGGCTGGAGGCCTTGAGGGTATAGAGCACCGAGTGAGCCGAGACTTCCGAAATTTCAATGGAATTTTGCTTCTCCTGAGGAGTTTTTGCAGTCCCGGGTACTGCAAGGTGGGCGAGCAGGTTTTCGAACGGTTCATCTCCCAGTTTTGCCGAAAACTTCAGGATTTTAGCTTCAGGGTTCAGCTCTGTAAGCATCTGTTCTGTTGCCATGACTATTTCCGCAGGGGCTATGTCCACCTTGTTTATTCCGAGGATTTCGGCTTCTCTTACCTGGGTCTCAATAAACCTGGGGATTTCTTTTGCTTCGGTGCCGAAACGCCCCGGGTCTACTATGGTCACAACCGGGGCAAAGGACAGTTCGGAGAGGCCCATCATTTCGATTTCTTCTCTTATCTGCCCTGGAAAAGCAATCCCGGTCGGTTCGAGAATCACAATCTCGGGTCTGAATTCTTCTTCAAGGGTCTGAAGAGTGTACTGCATACTGATTTTTAAGGTGCAGCATATGCAGCCACTTGTCAATTCTTCAGTTTTGATATCAGGGCTTTTTAGGGTGTCTCCGTCAAGCCCTATTTCTCCGATTTCATTTACGATAATAGCAGTCCGTTTTCCGGCATTACTGAGCTGCCTGCTTATTTTCTGAATTGCGGTTGTTTTCCCGCTTCCGAGAAAACCTCCTATAATCATGACTTTCATGTTTTTCTGTCCTTTTTTATCCTGAAAATTATTCTGAAAAAAGATTCTGTATATACATGTTCTGTGCAAGAATATTTCATTTAGGGCCAAGAAGTATAATATATTTTCTCATATATATAAAATTGGTAAAGCCTTCTATCCGGGTGGACGGGTCGTGGCTCTTTCCTTTAAGAAGTTTTCCCTTCTCTTGCCTGCTGTTTGATCATCTTCCCGGGGTCGCCATATCAGGGAACGATTCCGTTTTTTCCAGATCTGAGAAGGGAACCTGAACAGAGCTCTTTCTTGAAACAGATAAAACCGGTAAATATTCAAAATGAACCCGCGCTAATTTTCATTCGGGCTGCAAACTTTTCACAGTCTGGGAAGCACCTTCAGCCCGAGTTCGGTCAGCCTGTAAACGCCTTTTTCGTCCAGAATGAGAAAATCAGCACTTATCAGAATTTCAGTGTGGAACTTTAAAGCAGCTTCATCAAGACCTGTTTCTTTAAGAAGCTCGTTTTTCCTTTTCCCTAGAAAACAAACCGTTCTCATTATATCTCTACGGTTCTGGTTGGATGCTGCATTGTAGGTTTTTTCACATTTTTCCTGCATCAGTTCTTTTTCGTTTTTTGTCTGCGAGTCCAGAAAAAGGTCAATTTCATCAATTTCTTCCATCATTAATGCCTTCCTGCGCCGTAATAATTTCCTTTGAAATTCGGGAGGGTAAATATATAATTATTTTGATTTTGTTTTCCCGGTTAAGGATCTGAATCTTTTAAAGGAGGTTCGTGTAATCTTTGTTGGGGCAATAGTTACCTTCCGAGATGTTTTCATTTCGCTTTCCACTTTACGCATGAAGGCTCAAGCAACGCTAAGGGCGTGGATACAAATCAAAAAAATAGTATTTATAATAAAATAATTTTGCGTTCCCATCCAAAAACCTGGAAGTTCCGAACGGCTTTAAATGATGCTTTATTTGTCTGGGAAGAGATATTGAGGTACTGGACTCACGGGTTGCGAGTTTTTCATTTCTTCTTTATCCCTTTACTTGCGGAGTGGATCTTGTACTAGTGTGGGGTGTTGAAGGGATGAGAACGCAAGTTATACTATGCACTTCATGTATATAACACTTTTGTAATTATATGTAACACATAATGTTATTCCAATCCCATGTCATTATTACATTAATCTAACTTTAATTCACTGGTCTAACATTACAAAATCTTTATATCTCTTCCAAGTCTCGGGATAAATCAGTATCAAATGCTCTCTTCTTTTCCATATTCTCATCGGGATTTAAATATGTCCTGAGATAAAGCCGACGTTTTCTTTCCTGAAAAAAAGCTTTGAAAATGGATTATAATATTTGGTTTGTAATTCAAATTCTTGATGTGCAAAAGTGCAAGTTCTCATTTTTTTTGGGATATTGAATATATATAAAAATGTTTCTATAATCTCGATTATTAGAACCAATTGCGGAATAGAGTTCAGAATAAGTATGAATAAAGTCCGGAGTTTTAAGAAAAACAGAATATGCTGGAAAAATCCAGCAGAACTGCAGAGTCTTTATTTTTTTATTGTCCCTGGGAATATTCCATTACATGGCCTTCTTCATCTACGATTGTCATTTTGCCGTCTTTCATGCTCATTTCGGATATTATGTCTCCCGAAGCGTCATAAGCAGTCCAGAAATAGGTTGCTCCGTCTTCGGACCATAAATATTCAATGCTGGAGACGTCTTCATCTTCAACGTTAGTCTCATAAACGGCTTTGCACATCAGGACCCCATCAACAGTTTCGGTCCCTACTATTTCCATTGTTACTTCCTCGCCTGTCTGGGGTTTGTTGACTTCCAGGAAGATCCTACAGCACACCAGTCGCTGGTGTCTCCGCTAACCATTTCCACTTCAACGTTTTCTTCATTTTCGGTGTCTTCTGTAGAAGCCTCTTCTTCTGCAGAAACCTCTTCTTCGTTTACGTCTTCAATTGATTCTTCCGGAACATTTGTGTCTTCTTCGCTGTTGTCACTGCACCCCGAAGAAACAGCAAAAATGGCACATATGAGTATTACCAGTACTGGAAACCACTTCTTAAACATAAATCTCCTCCTCCTAGATTAACTTCAAAATTTAAATAGCATTTATTTTATTTATATGTGCTTACTTTGACTTTTCCCGGGAAAAAAGGCTTTTTTTCGGGCCGGATATCCTAAATTAATACCCAACGAAAAAAGTCTTCCTTATTTCGAAGCTGTCTCCAGACTGTTTAAATTATATTTTCAGAATAATTTATATACTATCTGGTGGAGATGAAAAACAGGCCGGAACTACAGGAAAAAATAATTTTTTGAGGAATATCCGAATGCAAGGCATGAAAATCACTCCGGAAATAAAAGCTTTTCTGATCTCTATAGGTTCCGTTTCCGTGGACCCTTCGCTTATTCCAAGGGCGCGAGGTTCTACTGCAGGTCCTGGAGCAGGTACCAGCTCCGTCTTTTTCAGGTCAGGGAAAAAGAGAGTCCGGCTCAGTGTAAATAAAAACTCCTCGCTTTCCATCGAAGCTGCAGGAGAGGACGGAACAGTTGCGCTTTTACATGAAGGAAAAGAACTGATAAGGGGAAAACTTGAACCTGCTCCTGCCCACTGCCCTGAGCAGGCGTTCATCACGCTCTGCGAGAGGTGCGTCTTTGACTGCAAATACTGCCCTGTGCCCAAACTTCAGGGGCATGTCAAAAGTAAAGAGGAAGTCCTGAGCATAGTTCACGAGGTCATGAAGGCAGGGACCCTCAAAGCTATCTCTCTTACTTCCGGAGTCGAAACATCGATTGAAGGGGAAGTTGAACGCGTGCTTGAGCTGCTTCCTGCTCTCAAAAAATACAATGTCCCAATAGGAGTTTCGGTTTATCCGACCGAAGGCTGTTCCCACAAATTTTATGATGCCGGAGTTGCCGAAGTCAAGTACAATGTTGAAACCATGGACAGAGAGATTTTCCGGAAAGTCTGTGGAGACCTTTCCCTTGATTATATTCTGGACCGGCTCAAAGAGGCTGTAGAAATTTTCGGAAAAAACAGGGTCTTCAGCAACTTCATCATCGGGCTTGGGGAAAACGACGACACTGTCCGGGAAGGAATCGAGACCCTTGCAAAGATAGGAGTAATCCCCATCTTGCGCCCGGTAAACCCTCATCCTCTCAGGTCCGGAGACTGTTTTACCAAACGCCCTTCTCCCGAACGCCTTTTGAAACTTGCAAAAATGGAGGCTGAAATCCTGAAGAAATACGGGCTTGATCCCGGACTTGCGACGACGATGTGCCTGAAATGCACGGGTTGTGACCTTGTACCTTTTGTAGACTTCTGATTCAGGTATAAGTCTTCATTCAGGTATAAGTCTTCATTAAGGTATAAGTCTTCATTCAGGTATGGTTTCGAATTATTAAGTTTGATCCATGTATGATTCCATAGAAGGCATTCCGGGCAGGGGCGGTGATTCTCTCTAAGTTCCTGACCCGGGTTTTTAATTTTTACTATTTGAGGGATCTCTTTTACCTTTTACAGGTTTATCTTTTTACGGGGTTTCAAAATTCTTTATGGAGCTCCTCAATTTTTTCTCTCCTCTAACGGGCACCCCACAATTTCCACTGGAGATGTTTGCAGACTAATTTTTTTTATAACCTTCATTTTCTTCTGTTCTATATTTTTTCATCTTCTTTCTATATATTTCCTTGATTCCTTCCATTTTTCCTGTTTTCAGAGAGGGAACTTTTTTCTTCACTCTGCTGTTGTTTTAGACTTTCATGGATTTTTGCCCGCATCAACTCTCTCGCGGAGATTCATGATTCCTAAAAACACTCTTTTCCCTTCCTTTTTCTTCAGCTTATCCGGATCTTATTTGCGTCCTTCTCTGAAAGACCCCCGCCTCATATTCTACCATTCGGACAGTAATTTTCTACCCCTTTATTTCCAGTGGAATCCACAGGTAAACAAATACTCTTTTTCCGGTGTATACAATAACAGATTTCTGGTCTGGTAAACTTTCAATGGGAAGAAAACCTATACTGGAAAAAGTTTATATTGTTGAAATTCTCGCATCGATCTATTTATATTGAAGTTTTTGATGAGGTCAATACAATTCCGGCTATCTCCTGGAAGGGGGTTTCGTAGATGTCTCTAACAAGTGTCGGGGTAATTCCTGAATGGTAAATTTCCCGTTCTACCCGATCTGAAATTCGGACTTTATTAAAGTTAATTAATTTCAAATTTTCTTTTAATAAATTCTCTTGCTTACCTTAAACACCCAGATGTCAGACATTGCTGCCCAGTTTTATCACTTCTTCTGTGGTCATGCCTTCGTGGACGATCTTTGCAATTCTCCGCACAAGGCCTGTGGGGTCTTCTGCCTGGAAAACGTTTCTTCCGATTGCGACACCCCTTCCACCTGCTTCAAGAGAACCTTCGATCATTTCCAGCAGTTCCTTTTCCGAGCCCATCTTGGGCCCGCCTGCAATAATCACAGGTACAGGGCATCCGCTGATAACCTCCTTGAAAGTTTCCGGGCTTCCGGTGTAGTTTGTTTTTACGATATCTGCTCCGAGCTCAGCCCCGATTCTGGCTGCATGTTTTACTACATCAACGTCGTATTCGGAACGAACCTTCTTTCCGCGGGGATACATCATTGCAAGGAGAGGAATTCCCCATTCATCGCATTTTCCTGCAACATATCCAAGCCCCTGCAGCATTTCAAATTCGTCTTCAGCCCCTATGTTTATGTGGACCGAGACAGCATCAGCCCCGACTTTCATGGCTTCTTCCACAGTCGTTACAAGCACTTTGTGGTTCGGGTCAAGAGCAAGGGAGGTTGAAGCTGAGAGGTGGATTATGAGGCCCACATCGTGCCCGTATCCCCTGTGCCCGTGTTTGGCAAGCCCCATGTGCCCGAGAACGGCATTGGCCCCACCCTCTGCAACCTTATTTACAGCTTCCTGAAGGTTTGTAAGCCCTGAAATTGGACCGGCCCCGACTCCATGGTCCATGGGAATGATAATGGCATTACCTGTATTCCTGTTGAAAATACGCTCAATCCTTACGGATTTCCCTATAGTACTCATAAGGCTGTGATATACAAATCAGATGATATATACTTTATCTATATATTTTCGACAGACCCCTTCTCCGGTCTTCTAAACACTGTCCTCTTTCCCGGAGTTCAATCCCGAAAATCATTTTGTATTTTCGTTCTGGTATATTCCGGAATAACCTTCTTCTACTTCGCTGTTGAGGGTATAGAAAAGGAGCTGCATGATCCTGGCGTTTTTCTTCAGCCTGAAGCCTGCGGAGTTGTAAACTACAAGCATGGATTCGCTTCGCCCCCCGTACCCGGCATCCCATACCGCGGTTTCAAGGGTTGCCCCGCAGCGAATGAGGCTTGACCTGGGTTTTGCAATTGCAGCCAGGTTCATGGGAATATTGACGACCTCATTGAATATAACTTTATATATCCCTTTGGGAAGATGGATCCAGTCGTCGCCCCCGAACTCGAGAGGCTTTGCATCGGGAACCTTTCTTTCAGAGTTGTCAAAGTCGACAGCTCCGACACCCTCTATTGTTTTTATCTCTTTCAGGGTAAGTTCAAGCCCGTTTGGCTGGATCTGGGTTTCGATATCAACTGCATTTTCAAGCAGAGGGGGGATTGCTTGTACAAGTTTTCTTAGTTCATTGCTGGATAGGAGAGTCATTGGAAACTGTAATTGTAAAGATTCTTTATTATCATTTCGGACTTTCTTTTCTCTCGAACTCAATTTTTATATAGACTGA
Organism: Methanosarcina siciliae T4/M; assembly: GCF_000970085.1. Taxonomy (NCBI): domain Archaea; kingdom Methanobacteriati; phylum Methanobacteriota; class Methanomicrobia; order Methanosarcinales; family Methanosarcinaceae; genus Methanosarcina; species Methanosarcina siciliae. The sequence continues at coordinate 427,986 of NZ_CP009506.1, forward strand.
TATTATTATTTTAATTATTATTCTGTACAAGTATTTATGAAAAGGTTTATTGTTTTTGGGTTAATTAGAGATAAATGCACAGTATCTGTTATATGGTCTTGCTGATGTCTTGATAAAATGTCTTGATAAAATGTCTTGATAAAATGTCTTGATAAAATGTCTTGATAAAATGTCTTGATAATATCTGGATAGTATTCTTTATCGTGTTTGATATAAGGGCTTAATAAGAGGCTGCTAAAAATGAAAAAGAGACTGCTCACGTATGGGATTGTTTCTATTTTTTTCCTGGTTTTGATCACAGGCTTTGCTCTGGCTTCAACGAATGATACAGATGTCTGTTCCCGGGAGATCACAATTACTGAGAACTCCGGAAAAAATCTAACGGGCTATCAGGTTCCCATTTATTTGAACTCTTCTAACTTTAATTTCTCGCAGGCAAACGAAGATGGTTCTGACCTTCGTTTTTCTTCCGGAAGCCGAAGTCTCAATTACTGGATTGAAACCTGGGACCCGGAGGCCGAAAAGGCTCTTATCTGGGTCAGGATTCCCTTCCTGCTTGCAAACGGCAACATTACGCTGCTTATGAAGTGCGGGGATTCGGAAGCCACGGCAGTTAGCAGCGGAGAAGATACCTTTGATTTTTTTGATGGCTTTGAGGGAGATAAACTCCAGAGCTTTTTGTGGAGATCCGAAAGTGCCGGGGGAGGTATTGTTGAAGTCAAAAATGGCATATGTAATGTTTCAGCCCCCAAGGTTCATGCTTATGATTCCTCCATGATCTACAGCAAAGCCAGCTTTGACATAAATTCCATGTTCGTGGTCAAAAGAATGAAGGTTACCACAGGAAAGGATGAGAGGGGCCCTCTGCTGAGGCAGGGTTTCATAGATCAGATTAGCAGCAAGAAAAACGAAATCCAGCACGAAACCGAGTTTGCCAATGAAACTCGTGTGCGTTGGGAGACTTCTAACAGAAAGGAAAGGTACAACTCTTTTGATCTTACAAATGTCCGCGTGCCCGAAGGGGAATGGTACACCTCGGAAATTGCCTGGTACGAAGAAAACGACAATCGCAGCATTGCCTGGTTTAAGGATGGGGTTCGGGATACAAAGATGGACTATACTTCAAACGAGTATGTTACGAACATCCCGATGCATGTTTATCTTTATGCAGCTTCTTACTCCGATGCCTCGAAGAACACCGGATATATGGCTGTAGACTATGCTTTTGTCCGTAAATTCGTGGGCCCCGAACCAACTGTCGCATTCGCTTCGGCCCAGGTTGAAGACGAAACCCCGGAAGAAACTATTTCGGGATCTGAAACTTCTGCCGAGAATGAGACTATTTCGGGCTCTGAAAATTCCACCGAGAACGGGACTCCTGTTTCTGAGGTGCCGGTTTCTGAAGAGTCTTCTGAAATCCCGGTACAGATGGAGGATAACCAGAGTGAAAACGCAACTACGACTCCCGAAACCCTGTTCCCAAGATACAGTGTCGATGTTTCGGGCATTAAACTTTCTTCCCCATACAGGTTCGATTTCTCTGCGCTTTCAAAAGATTTTGACTCCTCCAGAATCGATACCATCTTCCTGAGCATGAACGGGGGAGATGCCTGGCAGTACGAGCGTTTTGTTAAGATGGCTCACGAGGAAGGAATGACCGTGCATGCAGTGCTTTTTGAAGAGATCGACTGCACGGAAGCAGGTGCCATGAACAGCTCTCTGGCTTCCCTGGGTGCTATCCTTGACTATAACGAAAAGTCGCTTGCACCTTTTGATGGGATCAACATCTACATGAAAACTTTCAATAATTCTGAAGAGGGCTGTATGGACTATGTACCCCTTTTTGAGGCTGCAGGAGATAAAGCCGGAGACAAAGTGTCCATTTCAGCAAGTCTTCCTCCCGGTTATGATGCATCAAACGTTGAAGAAATAGCTCCTCTGGTAGATTTCTTCGTTGTCAGGGCTTATGGCCGTGAGAATAACCTCACCTCCGAATCGGATATTGTTGATGCTGTTGCACTCGAGATGGGAGAAATCAGAGGTGTGAACTCAAAAGGAATAATTGAAATTTCCGTAGATGAGGGCTTTGAGGACAAATATTCGATACAGAACCTTTTTGCTACCCTTGCGGAATACTATACCAACGATTCGGCTTTTATGGGAGTTTCAATTTCCAGTTATGATACATATAAAGCCCTGCCTGTGAAAGCCGAACCCGATGAAGAAAAGTCGGCACTGCCAGGATTCGAAACACTTTCTGTTTTGTTTGCGGGGCTTGGAGCATTTGCTCTCCTTAAAATGAGGAAAAATTGAGCAAAATCGGAATAAAAGATCGATTAAGAAAACAGAACAAAAGGCGAATATAATAGTGAGAAAAGAGTAAAGGGAAGCTTTCTCTTTTTTCTCTTTTTTCTCCTTCTTCTTTTTTTATCTATCTTGTTCTGTTTCTGCTTTTTATTGTCTTTATTTCTTTTCTCTCATTGTCCCCTCTTTTATTTACATTACTGCATGGGGTTTCATTGTTTCGTTTATCTGCAGCTTGAACCTGTATGTGGAATACTGAACAGTATTCCAAATGTCCGGATTCAATTTCGGTTGATAGGAACATACAGACTGAGCATGTTATTATTATTATTAATTAATTATTATTTTTCAAAATACTGCTATTTATAATATCTAATAATATTATATTTCAATAACTCTTGCCCTATTACATTTCTGGGCAGGAAATATTTTCAAGCCGGACATCTGGAAGTTTTGTCGGGGGTAGTCCTGCCTGAGCAAAAGGGGATAAAAACCTGAATAAAAACCCTTTCTGACGAAAGACCTGAAGGTCATGCAGTCGGAGTCTGTATGGTGCAGGGAAAATCCGGATAGTGGTTTGAGTTTTATATTAACTAAAATGGAGTTGGGGGAAGTAGTTTGATTAAGTACCGAAAATTCGGAGTGCTTACTTTAAGCCTGATGATATTATTAGTGTTTGCAGTTTTATGTGGGACTGCCTTATCCGAAGAAAATGATTCGATTGAAGATGTGCCTGACCTGCCGCTCATCCTGTGTGGAGGGCTAAATGTGGATGGAGAACCTGTTTCTGAGGGCTCCGAGATTCTGGCATATTATGACGGAGAGCTGATTGCAAAAAGCACTGTCGGAGAAGAGGGCAAATACAGCCTGAACCTGAATCTCACTTCCGAGAACTACACTAATCTCGGGGATGTGGAACTCTATGTCAATGAAAATAATTCCAGTTTTAAGATCCCTGTCTCTGAAATTGAAGCTGTAAACAAAACTGCCGGGTCGATCTCTGAAATTGATCTTGAAGTTGCAGCTTCCTCTGAGGATAGCGATACGAGTTCGAGCAGTACGAGTTCAAGTGGTAGCGGCGATTCGGTAGGGGAAGTTAAAATTGTGAAAAATTCTGACTATGTGGATTCCGGAGAAAATGGTTCCGAAGAAGACGATTCCGCAGAATATAATTCCACGGAAGATGATTCCACAGAAGAAGGAGACTCTCAGGAAACCAGTTCTGCAGAAGGAGTAACTGAAAGTTCTGTTGGTATGTCCGATCCTGTTTCTCAAGCAGGTGAGGGAGAAACCGAAAGTACCGAAGAATCAGGTTATTCAACATTTTTTACAGGGTTGCTTTTTATTACAGCGCTTCTTGGGGCGTTCTATGTAATTAAAAAGTAATCGGGATAACCGGTTAAACTATGCGGAATTCTCTTTTTCTCTTTTTTATTTTTTTATTTTAAGCTTTCTATACAAACTTATGTATTTTTTCAAACAAGAGAAACTTTTTTATTCTGATCAGTCGTTTATATCTTTGTGCTCAAAAACGCTTGACAACTTATTTGAAATCTAATGGGGGTTCTAACATTAAAGTTCTCGGATTGGTGGGTAGTCCTAAAATCGATGGTAATACTTCAAGACTTGTGAATGCAGTTCTCGAGGGAGCTGCGGAAAAGGGGGCAGAAACCGTAGTTTATAACATTGCTTCTCTTGACATCAAAGGTTGTGATGCCTGCGGCAGGTGCCAGGAACAAGGCTGCTGCGTTATAAATGATGATATGCAGGAACTTTATCGTGAAATCCAGACAGCCGATGTTATTGTACTCGGTTCTCCTGTGTATATGTGGCAGGTGACAGCCCAGACAAAACTCCTTCTTGACCGCATGACAGCTTTCTTAAGGCCAAATTTTTCGAGCAGGCTTGAACATAAAAAACTAATCCTTGTCTTCTCTCAGGGGATTCAGGACAGGGATGCCTTTAAACCGTATTTTGAATATACAGCAGGCCTTCTCTATTATCTGGGCTTTGATGTTCTTGATACACTCATTGCAGCAGGTACGGATAAACTTGAAGTTGCATTCAGGCCCAGGTTGCTGGAGAATGCAAAGGATCTCGGGAGATTAATCTCGGTTTCGAACCTTCCAGGTCTGGAGTATAACAGGATCGAATTAAGCCGGACTCCTTCACTTTAAATTTTTTTACATTTTTTTCAATAAAGACCGGTTTACTTCAAATTTTCTGAGGGAATATTTTATACCTCGGTTAGCCAATCTACTTTATTACTTTTCATTTTCTTTTTCGGAGGAAGATTTTTGACGAAAGTTTTAGGATTAATCGGAAGCCCCAGAGTAGATGGAAATACCACAAAGCTTGTAAATGCAATTCTTGAAGGAGCCGCAGAAAACGGCGCTGAAACAAAGGTCTATAATCTTTCCAGACTGGACCTCAACCCCTGTAAAGGCTGCATGACCTGCAAGATCGATGGTAAATGTGTAATCGATGATGACATGCAGCAGCTTTATGATGAAATCCAGGAAGCTGATGCTGTCGTACTCGGCTCTCCTCTTTACATGTGGGAAGTCACTGCCCAGACAAAACTCTTTATAGACCGTCTGATCGCCTTCATTAATCCGGATTTTTCCACCCGGCTCAAAGGGTCCAAGAAATTCGTCCTCGCCTATACTCAGGGCAACCCCGATCCGAATACCTTCAAACAGTACTTTGATTATATGGAAGGGCTCTTCTCTTTCATCCACCTCGATGTCCGGGGCAGTATAGTCGCGGCCAACACTCACGCTCCTGAAGATATTCTTCAACAGCCGGATATCCTTGAACAAGCAAAAGAAATCGGAAAAAGCCTTTAAAACCGTAAAAACCGATAAACCAGTTAAATCATTTTTTGCTGGGGGAGTTTTTTCTGTGGGAACTCAATTTCCCATCCCCAATTTTTTTGAATTTATCTTTACACGTTATTCTTCACAGGTTATTGAACTCTTCAGGAGACTCCGCAATCCCGCCTGCACCTTTTAAGATCTCCTTTCCTTAACTCTAGCACCATGAACGCGTCAGCCGGCGCGCCTAAGGGTTTTTTTATTCTCCATTTTACCGCCGGTTCAAACCCGAACTTCGGGTAATACTCAGGATGCCCGAGGACTATGACTACCGAATCGTATCCTGGGAGCAGGCAAGCCACGAGTCCTTCTCTTATTAGTGTGCCTCCAATCCCCCGTTTCCGGAACTCAGGCCGGACTGCCACCGGGGAAAGCGAAAGTTCAGGGACAAATTTGGAGTTTTTCCTGAAGTTTTCAACGAGTTTTCCTTCAGCCGGCTGCCCGAAGACAGAGTCGTTTACTTTGCTTATGGCAGGATAGTCGGAGGAAGTTTCGGGGCGGATTTAAAAGGGTATATTTATCTCTTTCTCCCTTTTTATAGCTCTTTTTTCATTCCGGACTAATGTCCTCTTAATTAGCAGGATTTATATGTCTGATATATTCATTTAAATAAAGTTTAAGGACCTCAGTTTGACCCTCGTCTCAATTTTATCCTTCCCCCCGAAAAATGATATAAAACGGAGCCCCCATTCATGATCCCTCTTTTAAGTGCAGGAAAAATCGCTCTTGGGAGCATTAAAAGTGCAAAGATGCGTTCAACCCTTACCGTGCTTGGAATCGTTATCGGAGTTGCGGCTGTAATTGCCAATGTGTCCCTCGGGGCAAGCTTCAACCAGCACTTTACAAATGAGGTCTCGAACCTCGGCTCAAATTTCATTTACATTCAGGGGATGCAGCCAAAGCTCTTCTATGATAACCAGCTGAAGATTATGGAAAATACGCCGGGGATTTCCGGGGTTTCGCCTTTGAAGTCTCAGACTGCCGAAGTCACATACATGTCCGAGACCAAAAGCATCATGGTAAGCGGGGTAGGAGAAGCTTATGACGAGGTTGCAAATACCAGTCTGGGGAAAGGCACTTTTATCAATGACAACGACGGGTATGTTGCAATTATCGGGCATGACATTGCAAACGAGAAGTTCGGCAGGAACCTTTCGGTCCGTAACTCCATAGATATAACCTTCAGGATAGGAGAAGACGAAAAAATCACAAAAACCTTCAAAGTCAAGGGGATAATCAGGAACCCGGAAAATACCATGGTCCAGGCATACAACGATAACGAAGCCATCCTGATCCCCATTGATGTCATGAACGAGATTCTTGGTGAAAAGGACTATGGAGGGGTTTTTGCAATGGCTGAAGACCCTGCAGCAATCCAGGAGACTTCGGATGAGGTTGACCGGCGGCTTGCCCGGAGCTTCGGGATTTCCGAAAGGGAGCTTGACGACAAGGATTCCCGGCCTTACATGCTCGTTAACCAGGCTGAGATTTTAGAGCAGACCGATATGATGGCAGCAGCCCTCAGTTCTTTTCTGACAGCAGTTGCCCTGATTTCCCTTCTTGTAGGGTCCATCGGCATTATGAACATCATGCTCGTAAGCGTTACCGAAAGGACAAGGGAGATAGGAGTGCTCAAATCCCTCGGCTTCACAGGGTTTGACATCCTTTTTCTTTTCATGGTCGAGTCAATCCTGCTTGGAGTCTTCGGGGGCATTCTCGGAGGAGCTGTCGGAATTGCAGGCGCATACAGCGTGGAAAGCCTTCTCAACCTGCCTGTGGTCTTTCCGTTAAGCCTGATAGTCGCCGGATTTGTTGTTGCTGTTGTTGTCGGGTTCGTCTCCGGGGTCTATCCCGCAAGAAAAGCTGCAAAAATGAAGCCTGTGGACTCACTCAGATACGAATAAGATTCCTTTCCTTTCAAATTCTTTTACCTGATATCGAGTAATTGAAAAAGGAGCTTGAAAACTATCAGGGAAAGAACAAAAAGCCCAAGTCCGATCTGGATAAGGACTTTCCCCCGTTCAAAAGGGTCACTTCTGGCTTTCACTGCTCCATAAATCAGTTTCCCCAGGCCGGGTCCTGTAGGGAATATAAGAGGCCAGACGTAAGCCCAGCTTTCCACGTCTCCTGTTCTGTACTGGTAGAAGAGGATCAGGCCTAACATGTTAAGCGTCCAGCCGAAAGAAGCAATCCACTCTCCAGTATCTCCCTCGGTTTCCAGGGAAGTAGCAAAGATATACGTTCCTGAGACAATAAGATAAAATGGAAGAGTAAATTTTCCCAGGGAAATATTCATGGAAACTACAAGGGCAAACATAAACACAAGAAGAAAAAATAAAAGGGCTGCTACTATTATGCTATGGTCTTTTCTTTTCCCCCGGTTTTCCTCCATGGCCCCCCGACTCACGAGTTTTTATTCCTGCAATTCAGTTCGGTTGAATAGGCATTACACTATTCTTTATATTTCTTCGGCATATAATAATCTAATAATCTCTTTGGCATATAATAATCTAATAATCTCTTTGGCATATAATAATCTAATAATCTCTAATAGTACACAATGTCCTTCCTGCAGGAAAAGCCAGGCTTTTTTCCTGGCCTGAAGGGTGATAGTCTTTTACGGCATAATTGAGTTATGTGCATAAAGGGGGTTTGTAACTGGCACAGAACAAAATCGAGAAGTCCGAAGAGGAGTGGAAAAAGGTTCTCACTCCTGAGCAATATCATGTTTTGAGGCAGAAAGGCACGGAAAAGCCCTTTTCCGGCAACCTATACTACAATAAAGAAAAAGGGGTCTATACCTGTGCTGCCTGTGGGCAGGAGCTTTTTTCGTCCGATACCAAATTCGAATCCGGAACCGGCTGGCCAAGTTTCTATGATGTTATTTCCAGTGACAAAGTCAGGCTTAAGGAAGACAACAGCTATTTCATGAACAGGGTCGAAGTGATCTGTTCCCGCTGCGGAAGCCATCTCGGGCATGTTTTTGAAGACGGGCCTTCCCCATCCGGCAAACGTTACTGCATCAATTCCGTTTCTCTCGGTTTCAAGATGGAAGAAGAAGCAGGAAAGGAAGAGGAGTAATAGATGGGGTAATAGGCGAAATAGGAAGAAAAGAGCAGCGATGGAAACAGTAAGAGGAATAGTAAGAAAAGAAGTAATAGAAATACTAAGAGAAAAAATTGAGTAAAATCCGGATTATACGCAGGGAACTGGAATTTCGAATTAGTTTTCGATCCGGTTAAAGGGGGTCCTGGTAAGTTTGAATCTGACGAAAAGGCAGGTCGAAATTGGTGGGTTTTTAGTTTTTTTGTTTTTTTACCTTGTTTTTTTCAACCTGGTATTCCGCTTTAAAAGTCCTGGTTACCCTATTTACGCCCCGGGGACTCTTATCTTTGCTTTCCTTGGATTCTGGCTGGGGGGCTATCTCTACGATAAATATCTGGGGCGAAAACCCGGATGAAAAAGAGCGACATACCAATGTTTCAATCCGGGCACGTTTATCTTACTATGTTTATACTGATTATCTATATAGAAACTTGGACAAGCTTGGATTTCTCACAATATTTATTAAGAAGCATAACAATCTCCTGCACAGATGTTAAAAGCAATCATTTTTGATGTGGACGGGGTCCTTGTCGACTCCATGCGTTTTCAGGCTGAGGCCTGGGTTAAGACTCTCGAAGAAGTGGGTGTTACCGTCAGCAGGGAAGACATTTACGAGCTTGAGGGTTCAAATAATTTAGGGCTGATCAAATTGGTCTTTGAGAAGGCAGGAAAAGAGCCTGAACCCTGGCACTATGAGCAGTTGCCTGTAAAAAAACGTGAAGTTCTCGAGTTTGACCGCATAAAACCCTTTGAAGGCATGCCTTCGTGTCTCAATCAATTAAAACGACATTTCAGGCTTGCAATGGTTTCGGGGTCGAACTTTGATATCGTCAGTACATTTGCAAATTCTTTCTTCCCGGACTGCTTTGAGGTCATTGTCACCGGGGGCGACCTTGAGCGCGGAAAACCCTGTCCTGACCCGTACCTTAAGGCGCTTGAAAAACTCGATCTGGCAACGAATGAGTGCATTGTAGTTGAAAATGCCCCTCTTGGAATTACTGCCGCCAAAAGAGCCGGGCTTTACTGTGTAGCGGTTGCAAGTATGCTTTCCCCTGAAAAGGTGAAGCATGCTGACATTGTGTTCGAAAACCATGCTGTACTGCTTGATTACCTGAAAAGCCTCATACCCGGGGAGTCTCACACCTGATGAGTCTCGTCCCGAATGGGGCTCTTCTTTTCTGAGAATCCGGTCTTTATTTCCCGGGAATCATCTTTTTCAGGAAAGTTTTCAGGAGGCTTTTTTCCCTATTTCTTTTTCCAGTAGTTTTCTTATCGCTTTTGGCCCGTCCAGTTCCCCGGAAAGACGCTGAAGTCTCTCTACTTTGTTTCTATATGCCTCATCTTCAAGGACTTCCCTTATACATTCAAGAATGACCTCGGGAGGAGTTGAGTAACTTAGCCTTCTTCCATAGCCCTCCTCCTCCACCACTGCAGCATTACTCTCCTGTTCGCTGTGTCCCTCGTCCGGAAATGAAAGGATGGGAACCCCTAAGCTTAAAGCCTCCATAATTGTGCTGTGCCCGCCGGGAGCTATTACGGCATCCGAACTCTTGATGTAAGGATAGGTATCTTCAACAAAGCTGAGAATTTGAACGTTTTTCGGGATTTTCCCGAGTTTTGAGGGGGCAAGGGAAGGGCCTGAAATGAGCGTATAGTTAATTCCCGGGTCGAACATGGCAGTTGTGAGCACTTTTCTGAATATCGGTTCCCTGTACCCGAAGCCTCCTACCAGGGATACAACATGAGGTTTTTCCAGAGGGATGCTGTCTATATCTTCATATTTCTCCCTTACAAGAGGGCCGCTGTAAAACAGCTTTTCCCGGAGCCCGGGGGTAAAATTCAGATTTTTTCTGCAAACTGTGTAGGGCAGGGGATAGTCAGGAATAATTATTTTATCGGTTTTTTCAAAGACTTCTTTGTAGAACTTCTTTGTCAGCTTCCCAATTATCCGAACAGGGACTCCCCTGTTCTTGAAAAATTCTTCCATATTCGACTGGTTAATTATCAGATATACGGGAAGTTTAAGGACCATTGCGGCAAGAGTCCCCAGGTAGTAACTGTCCGAAACCACCACATCCGGTTTGAAGTCCCTGAGCAGTTTGAGGACCTTCGGGCCTCCGAGAAGCTGGGCACTTTTGAGGGTTGCTTCGATCGACCCTGTCAAATCTAGCCCCCCTGCCTTTCCGACCAGTTTTATTTCCGAGGGGATTTCCTGAGTCGTATACCCTGTCTTTTCGATCAGGTCTTTTGACTCACCTTTCAAAGATGAGTGATTTTCCGTTATCCTCTGGCTTTGTTTGTGTATGCCTAATAAAAGAATAATCCTGCCAATAACGATTTTGTTAATATGGCAGGTATTTTTCCATGTTTAGAAAAGAAAATAACGATGCTTGTTTTGTGTCCATTTCTTCCACAATAATTTTGCTTTTTTTGGACTCTTTTTCCTGAACTACCGCAATCTTGATCTCAGACAGTTTTTCAATGAGCTTTTTCAAAGAGAAACCGTACATTTTGGTCTCCCATGCCAGGTATCTGTAGAAAAGTAGGCCAACCATAGCCAAAAACACATGAACTCTAATGTTTTCATCCTTGTGATGATATACTGGTCCTACAGGAACAAGTAAGTGATCATTCAACAGTTTAAAATCATCTTCAACAAGATTCTTACTGTTATATGTTTTCACTATCTTTTTAGTTTGCCACTTTTGCTTATCCGTAAATAGGACGTTCTTCCCAAACGTCTTTTCGCACTTTTTTTCGTTTTCTTCATCAATCCAGAACTTTAACTGAGGTTTTTTCTTCCCTTCCAGAGCATCAATTATTTCATATTTTATAACGCTATTGTATTTTTTCAGAATAATTCCTGCAACCTCACGTTCTACGCTGCTCCTGTTTCTTTCTTTTCCTTTACTGCTTTCTAATCTTCTCTGGAGATCCTCCAAACTATCAATTATTCTTGATTTGTTTGTTTCATAAGTGCTCTTTTGAAGCTTGTAAGTTCCTTCGTTGTAGGTTATTACGGTCGTATATTCTGCTCCGTAAAACTGGTGTTTTGTTCTGTATCCAAAAATTTTGTTACCTTTCGAATTCTTGTATAAACACTCATATTTGGAAAGCGGAACATCGAGAAGCTCCTCGGCTTGATTTGTTTTTACAGATCCTACAAAACTCATTTTTGAGGTTACCTTTTCAATGTTATCTTTTGAGTTGTTACCCTTATCGAAAACAAGAACAAGATCTTCAGAACAGATATTTAATTCAGTCAGTCTGTTTATGATTTTATCTACTATGCCTGAAAATTCTTCAGAGTCATGAACATTTCCAGGATATGTTTCATGAATAAAAGGTATGTTATCCTCGTTTACAGCTAGCGAAACACATATTTGATTTTTGTCTTTCCTATGCTTTTTGTTATATCCTTTATGAAGCAGTTCGCTCTCGTCATCATAATTGTTAGCATACGTAAACCAGTTTGATTCATCCACAAACATTATTGATGGAGTAAATCCCTTTCCTACAAGAACTCTGCAAAGATCGTCTTCAATCTTTTTCATAGTATCCAAGTCGACATAATTCATTTGGTTCAGAAAATTCTGACAATTTAACTTGTGCGGGAATTTCCACATGAAAGCTAAAGGGGATTTTTTGAACCACTCTTCAATCCCGTTTTCACTTAAAACGCCGTGACTTTTTCCGATTACATCAAGTAAGAGGTATTCTCCAACACTCAATCCATCTATTAATTTTTTGTCAGTATGCTTGTTAACTATGTCAATGAATCCAAGTTCTTCATTCACATGAAGAAGTGCGGCAAGCTTGCCGTAATCAAAGGATCTAAGTTTATCATAGGGCAATGATTCACATTGCCTTTTCATCTCAAGTATTTTTTCTGCGCTACCCAGATAAACCTGAAAAATGGTTTTTACCTTTCCATCAACTCTGGCAGATTCTACTATATACCAGTAAGGTTTCCCATTGACGAGTTTCTTTCTTAAAAATACCATAGTATTGATTATGATCTACCTATATAAATAACTTTTTGAAATAAACAATATCAATAGACTTTTTAAAGTGAATTTAAGACTTAGGATCTACAAATAAAAAATTTGCAAAAGGTCAGCTGATATTGTTTTTTAGAGAAAATTGAGGTTAAAATCGCGTTTCTTTGAAACTTCAGTTTGAATAGCCGTAAGCCCCGAATTTGATCTCATGCCCCGCAGCCAGAAGTTCTTTTCCCAGCGCAAGGCAGCGGCTGGTGTGGCCAAGCCCTTCTCCGCATATAAAAATCATTATTTTCATCCTTTATCCCTCGTTTTTCAGGATGTGTTTATTTCTATTTGCTTTTTCTCCCGGACTTCAGGTTTCTTCCTTTGAGTTTTCTTCCCCTGCAGGCCTTTCTCCAAACTTCTCTTCAAGAAGTTTCCTGACAGCTGCAGGTCCGTCCAGCACTTCGGCAAGTTCCATCAGCCTTCGGGTTTTTCTCCTGTAATTTTCATCTTCCAGGACTTCCCGGATACAGGCAAGGATAACTTCCGGGTGCGTAAGGTAACTCATCCGTTTCCCGTATCCTGCTTCTTCGAGCACGGTGGCATTATTTTCCTGCTCCGTATGCTTTTCGTCCGGGAAGGAAAGCACGGGAAGCCCGAAGGCAAGGCTTTCCATAATAGTGCCGTGCCCTCCGGCAGTAATTACCAGGTCCGAGCCTCTGTAATAAGGAAAGGGGTTATCCGTAAATCCCGTAAATTCAACGTTTTCAGGGATTTCAGGAAACTGTTTGGGGACTATCTCTGGGCCTGCAATAAAAGTATAGTGGATGTCAGGGTCGAGTTTTGCAGCCTCAAGGACCTTCCGAAAAATAGCTGCCCTGTACCCGAAGGCTCCTATTGTTGAGAGGACATTCGGATGCCGGAGAGTTTTTGCCTCGACTTCCCCGTACCTGCTCCGGATAAGGGGACCACTGAAAAAGATATTCTCATTGAGCGCTCTTGAGATTGTGAAATTTCTACGATTTACGGAATAAGGGAGCGGGTAGTCAGGGACTATTATCCCGTCAACGCTGCTGAAGATGTAATTGTAAAACTTTCTGACAAGCTTTCCTGCCGCATCTAAAAGAGGTCCCCTTTTCTGAAAAAACTCTTCCATATTGAACTGGTGCCCTATAAAGTAAACAGGGACTTTTCTTGACCTTGCCGCAAGGACACCTGAGTAGTACCCGTCCGAAAGGACAACGTCAGGGTCAAGGGCTTCGATCAGCTTAAGAAGCTTCCTGAATCCTGCAGGAGAAAGGTTTCTCAGGGTTTCTTTGACGGACTTTCCGATTTCAAAGGTTCCGGTCTCACCTCTCAGCCTTATTTCCGGCCGGATCTCCCATGCCGAATAGCCTGTTTTTTCCACAAGTTCCTTCGAGTAACCATAAGCTCCGAAGTGCACCTCATGCTCCGCAGCCAGAAGTTCTTTTCCCAGCGCAAGGCAGCGGCTTGTGTGCCCGAGCCCTTCTCCACATATAAACAGCAAGATTTTCACACTTCTGTCTCCCTTCCTCGCAGTAAACTGTAACACTAAATATCTTTCTTGAGTTTAACTCTTGCCTGCAGAGTTGCAGAGTTGTAATTATCTCAAAAATAGTAGCTTCAAAAATAGTAGCTTCAAAAATAGTAACTTCAAAAATAGTAGCTTCAAAAAAGGTTTGCATATCTAAAAAAATATAAAGAAGAAATTTGAGGCAAAATTCATTTAAAAGGAAGTAACATGGGAAGAAGATTTTTATTAGCTCCTTACTGATGGCATGCTTTTTGGTCTGTTCGTATGCTTTTTGATCTGTTCGTATATTCCGGTTGTTCTTTTTTGATCCCACGCTACTAATTAGTAGATATTCATTCCATATATATATACTTTCTCTTTTTCTATGTAATATCATTCTAGATATGTTATTATTTTTTGAAAACTATATTTTTTATTTTTCTATTCCTCCGATTTTTAGGATATATCAGGTAAGAAATACTGGCCTTAAATTAAGTTTTTTACAAAAAGAAGGTTTTATTTACTTTAAATTTCTTTTAACCTTTTTATTTTTCATATTTTCATTCAAAACAAAAAAATAGTGCCTTCAAGCTTCATCATTCTCTTCTTCTCTCCCTGTTTCTTTCGGCTTAATCTTTTTTTCTCCCTTTTTTCCCTCCCAGTTCCTCTTCTTTTTTTTGTCTGATCTTTCCTATATCTATTTATCAACAATTTATTTTTAATTAATATATGTATTATCAAAAAAAATATATTCTTTAGCGAAATCTCTTTATATTTCCCCCTCCTTCTTTTAACTGGATAAGAATTTCTTGAATATTTCGCACCGAAAAAATATCCGAATAAAATGGTCGTGCGTATTTATGCGAGGAAAAACCGGAAACAATTCCAGAACAACTGTAAGCTCTGAGCTTGCAGAAACTCTGCTTCAGGAGGGATGGAAAAAGGTGGATCTGCACGTGCACTCATCCTGTTCCTATGATGTCCCTCCCGCAAAGGCAATGCACCCTTCGGTTCTTTTTGAAAAAGCAATAGCTAAAGGGCTTGATTACGTGACCTTTACCGACCATGATACTGTCGAAGCATATGACCTGCTTGGCTGGGACAGGGAAGGGCTGGTGCCGGGGGTCGAGATTTCGATTAAAGACCCTGAGTACATAGGGCATACCCTTCACGTTAATGTTTTTGAACTCGATTCCGAAGAGTTCCGAGAGCTTGAGGTAATTGCAAACCAGGAACATGACTTCAAAAGCTTTATCCGCTACCTCAGGGTTCACGACCTCCCGCATATTTATAATCACCCCTTCTGGTTTGCCATAGGAGACAGGCCCAACCTCCGGGCTGTGCCTGAACTCATAAAGCAGTTTCCTGTTGTCGAATTCAACATGCAGGACTTAACGGAAAAAAACCTGATAACGGCTGCACTTGCCCGGAAATACGGAAAAGGGCTTGCTGCCACTACGGACAGTCATACAGGAGGCATGGGGGCCGTCTATACGCTCGCAAAGGGCGATTCTTTCAGAGAATATTTTGATAACATCAAAAACGGCAGGTCCTATATGGTAATTGAGGGGGGAGCCAGGCGGCACCTTACAAAAGAACTGAATGCCTGGGTCGAACTGGTCTTTTCCATGGACCGGAATGCAGGGAAAGATGCGGGTTTCACCACAAATGTGAAGACTTTTGACAGGCTGATAGGTTTCTTTGCAAACGGAAAGATAAGGGAGTTCCCCAGGATTAACGGGCTTGCGATGAGATTTTTCCGGAACTTTTCCCGCTCGGGACTTCCTGCTTATATGTACATGAGGGCTGAAAAGCCTCTGGTTTCCAGAATAGAAAAAGTAGTCAGTTTGACGGCATGAAATTAGTGGGGAAAAGGGGTGAAGTTTAAGAAAAAAGAAAAAGAGAACTGAGGGCTTAGAAGCCGTAGTTCTCGGGGAGGAAGACCTTAACTTCACTCTTGTACTTTGTGAGACAGTCGTCCATGAACTTGTCCATGTCGTCCGTGAGGGAGTCAAGGGATGCCTTTGCGTCTGCAAGGGCGTTGGTTTCGAACCTGGAGAGCTCGAGCTTGCCGGCTGCACCTTCGCTGACGATGTCGCAGCATGCGATTGCAGCGTTCTTTGCTCTGAGGTAGATGTCTTCTCCGTCCTTAACAATTGCTTCGCCGACCTTGTATGCGTTGTCGTAGGCGAGGACATATCCCTGCGGGTCTCTGTACCTGTCGGAGAGCATGAAGAGGTCTCTGAGAACTTTCTCGTTCTTGGTTTCAAGAGCGGTGTTCATGAGGGTGCAGTCGTATGCAAGGGTCTCGGACCAGCACTGAACAGTTGTACCGCCGAATTCACCGTGGTATTCGACAGACTCGTTGGACCAGCAGTCACAGCACTGCATAATGAGGTTACCCAGTACGTCAGAGTGAGCGCAGGTGGAAGTCTTACCTTCCTGGGTCATTGGCATACCTGTGATGGCTTTGATAATGATGTTTTCATAGCCGCAGTCCTTACCCGGACCTTTTGCACCGCATTCGTATGCCACAAGGGACCTGGGGGCAGAGATTGCTCTTGCGAGGATTGCAAGGGTGTGTGCGAGGTTCTTGTCAAGCAGACCGCCGCCGATGAACATTGCGGTGTTTGCCTGGGCACAGTCGGTGTCTCCGGCTGCAACAGTGCCGGTCTTCTGTGCAATTGCGGCGATGTCGGACCAGATCATTTCCATGTCAATGGAACCGAGGCAGCCAATTGCGTAGAGCATACCAGCGACGTCGTTTCTGAGAACTGCATAGTCGAATACTTCCTTACCACCCATGGATTCAACGGACAGAAGGTCAGCACCGGCTTTGGCACATTCTTCGAAGGCTTCGAGGAAGACAGAGTACTTGTCGCCTCTGAGCTGGAGGAAGTCCCTGTTTTCACGGATGTCACCGATGGTGTGGCGGAGGGCGCACTTTATGCCGTATTCATCGTGGTATTCTTCCATGATGGTCTTCTGGGCGTGTGCGACTTCTGCTCCCCAGGAGGGGTTGTTGGACATCTGCTGAACGTGTTCGGTTTCAAGGATAACTGCAGGGAAACCGACTTGGACCATTCTACCCATAATGTCGGTGGTGATCCTCTCGTATTCCTTTATGAGTTTTTCTTTGGATGCACCGGCTTCAGGTCTGGGGGCATAGTTAACTTCGGGAATTGTGTAGCCTGCACCGATTTCGAGGCCAAGGCCTGCCTTTACGGGGTGCTTGGATACGCCGAAGGTCATTTCGTCTGCGCTTGCGTATGCCATCTTAGTGAATCTTGTTGCTGCCATTTAACTCACCTCAGTGCTTGTGGAATTTGTCTCTTAATGCTGCGATATCTGTGGTACCTGCAATGATTGCGTCAGCAATCTTGGGGGCGTCAGCGGCTTCTTCACCGTACACACCGAGTGTATACTGGGATACGAAGTCCTGGTTAACTGCTCCGCCACCGCATGCGAATGGAAGCTTGTATCCTTTCTCAAGGAGTTTGTCGTTAACTTCCTTGAATGCATACATGGTGGTGGTCATGAGTGCAGTACCTGTGACCATTATCGGGTTGTTTTCAGCAACTGCTTTGACAACATCATCCACAGGGACGTCCCTTCCGAGGTCAACTACATCGTAGCCGTTTGCTCTGAGGAGGGCGGTAACGATGTTCTTACCGATGTCGTGAACGTCACCTTCTGCGACGTGGCAGACAACAGTTCCCTTTGTTACAGGGGCAGTTTCAGAGTTTTCCTTACAGAATTCGATACCGTCAAGCATGGCGTCAGCAGACATCATGACGTTGGGGAGGAAAATTATACCTTCATCGTAGAGATTGGTGACAACGCCCATACCGACCATGAGGGCATCGTCGATGAGTGCAATTGGGTCCTTGCCTGCATCCATTGCAGCCTGGAGACCCTCGATCACATCATCTTCTTCTCCTTCGAAGATGGCTTTTGCGATCGGGTAGATAAGTTCGTCTTTAGGATAAAGCTCTTCTGCGGCATCTTCTGGCGTCATTGCCTTTTCCAGAGCCACATTGTACCTGGTTAATACCTTTTTCAGACTTGCCTCTGTAAAGTCCAACATATTTCTAAACCTCCATTTAGATCAAACAAAAAGCCATTACCATTCCGGCTCTGCAGTTTCCGGGTGAATAAGGCCTGGAATGCTCCGGTTTTGCCTTTGTAAAGTATTTTTCTTTCTGCGGTAGACCTGAAAAGTATCTGACGTTTATGTGTTTGAGGGTCTAAATTTCAGATATCTTCAGTACAATACCGATGGAAGAATTTCTTTCTCCTGTTACCGAAACTTTTCCTTTTTTTATAAAATCTCATGCCTGCATGCCGACATGTGTTTACAGCATAATTAGGGGAAATCATCACATATACCATAACCGACGGAAATTTTTTCCTGATTTTTATAGGTCAACACGGCGTCTGAAATTTTGAGGGCGCGGAGGGGCTTCTTTCCTTTGAATTTTTTAAACCTTCTTTTCTCGATAATAGAACTCTAAATTTTTGAGGCAAATCATGCAAATTTTCTTTGATATTTTTTGAGATGCTTTCGTTTTCAACATTTATATTTTTTTTGAACAATGTCTTTATTCAGATCAAGCGGATAAAAAATTTCAATGTTCAGATTTGCCATCTCAGTTCACATATATATATTTTAGAATTAGTATGTATGTAATTCAGGTTCTTTTATCCGTCGAATGATCTTGTTTTTACTTCTATTCTGCATCACTCTTCAACTGTTGGAGTAAAATTGATTAGAGTATTTAGCGTTTTAAATTATTCATCCAAACTCTTTTATATAAATCCATATATCAGTAATCTCTAATATATGGCGCAAACTCTTCCTCCTATTAAGGCCGTATATGGCCCGAGTGTAACTCAAATCTTTACTCGCTCCAATGCGAACATTTTTCCTTCCCGTATAATGCAGATTATCCTATATTTTAAAGAAAAAAGAGATAGGAATGGTTTGAATGCAATCTGAGTTAATAGATGTAGTATTTCGTTCTCAGAAAAGAAGAGACCTCCTCTTACTGCTGGGAGAAGAACCCCGCACAATGGAGGATATTAAAGTCCTCCTTGATGTTTCTCCCACGGCTATTTTGCCCCAGATCAAGAGGCTTACGGACAGTAACCTTGTTATTCAAAAAAATGGCAACTACGAATTGACAGATCTGGGAGAGCAGGTCTTCAAAAAAGCCAGGGCCCTTGTTGATGTCCTCACCCTGCTAGAAAAAGATAACTACTGGATTGAACACGACCTGGGAGGAATTCCCCCGTACCTACTTGATAGGATAGGGGATATTAAGGACTGCAATCTGGTTAAAGCCGATCCCAGCCAGATTTTCGAGCCCAATACCGAGCTTCTGGAATACTTCGCTTCTTCTCGCTACCTGATGATGTTTTCATCCTTCTACAGGCCGGAGTTCCTCCCCCTCTATTCAAAGCTTGGAAGGCTTGAGTCAGAGGTTTCCCTTATATTCACGGAATCGGTACTTGAAAAGTTCCTGTATAACTATGAAAAGAAAATAAGAAGATTTGCCGCAATGGACAATACCGAACTTTTTGCCTGTAAGGATGGCGTAAAAATTGCCGAACTTATCGTCTCGGATCGTGGGATGATGATTTCTCTCTTTGACAGCCAGGGCAGGTTCTACCATGAATATATGTACTGTTCCGAATCCCAGGCTATTTCCTGGGCAAAAGAGTTATTTGATTTTTATAAATCAAGGGCATTAAAAGTCGATGGCGAGACGAGTCTTGACAGTTTTACATGTACGTCCGAACACGGAGCTTTTTCAGAATCTCTTCTCTTAAGCCTCCACTGAATTATGCCAGTACGTTAACAGGTTTAATACAGGCTTGAGGCTTTTCCCAAAATACGCAAGGAAATTGAGATTAGCCGGGGCAACAGGGGTTCTTCAAGTGCTGGAAATTATTCCGGACAGTTTGAATATTCCGACTCAAACTTCAGTAACTTCAACCTCAGTAACTCAGGATAAATAATAAATACCTTATTTAATCTAAACTCCATCCGGAAGGAGGCCGAATAGAATGAGTATGGAACTGCAGTTAATAGATACTATTTTCTTTTCAGATAAACGAAAAAATTTGCTTTTATTCCTTAAGAACGGGCCAAAAACGATTGAAGAGATCAAGACTGAGCTTGAAGTCAGTTCCAGCCCTATTATGGCTCAGATCCGTATCCTGCTCAAAGAAGGGCTGCTGGCGCAGAAAGAGAACAGTTACGAGCTTTCCGTAAAAGGGAAACTTATAGTCCCCAAAATGGAACCTCTCCTCTCCACATTCCGGCTCTTTGATGAAAACCATGATTACTGGGCAAGGCAGAACCTCCTCACTCTTCCCACCCACCTGCTTGACCGGATAGGGGATCTCGGCAGCTGTATGGAGCTTGTGCCTGACAGGATTCATATTTTTGATTACCCTCCTGAAATAATGGATCCTCTCTACAGGTCAAAAACAGTAATGGAAGTCTCTTCTTTTTTCCGCCCCGGGTATCCGGGCCTCTACCTTGACCTTGCGAATAAAGGTATTGAAGTTTCTCTTGTTCTCGAAAAACCCATCTACCGAAAAATGGTCTCCGATTACAGACCGGAAGTCGAAGAGTTCCTTAACCTGGAAAATGCGCAGATCTTTGTCTGTGAAAATAAAATCGAACTTGCGTCCAGCCTTGTTACGGACCGCTTTATCTCTCTGTCCATGATCTCCAAGGACGGAAGGTACTATAACCATGAAATGGTGAGCTTTGAGAAAAGCGCCATTGAATGGGGACAGGAACTTTACAACTATTACAGGGACATGGCCGAGCAGGTCACACAGGTCTGAGCAGGCTGTAATATTTCTTTTTTTCTTTCCCTAAAATTAAAGTATCCTTAAACTCAATTTTCTTTCCCTAAAATTAAAGTATCCTTAAACCGGAGTTTTCTCTAACCATGATAAAGCGCGGTCTGCCTCCGATTCTTGACGAAAACACCGAAATCATGATTCTGGGGTCTCTTCCGAGTGATGAGTCCATCCGTAAGCAGCAGTACTATGGAAACCCGGGCAACGATTTCTGGAGGCTTGTCGGAAACGCTATCGGAGAATCTCTTCAGGGCATGGCTTACGAAAAAAGACTTGAAACCCTTAAGTGCAACAGAATAGGGCTCTGGGATGTGTTTAAAGCCGGAAACCGGGCCGGAAGCCAGGACTCAAAGATCGGGGACGAAGAAATAAATGATTTTTCAGGCCTGAAAGAAGTGGTCCCGAAGCTCAGGCTTATCTGTTTCAATGGCAGAAAAGCCGGAGAATATGAAACTCTCCTGAGAGGAATGGGATATGAAACAAAGGTTCTACCCTCTTCAAGCGGGGCTAACCGGAGATTTTCAAAAAATAGGGAATCGGAGTGGGAGGCTGTTTTCAGGCATTAAAACCTGACACTTCCTCAAGTCCACTCTTTCTCATGTTAGTGATTTTAACTCACGGTTCAGAATACAAATTAATCCTTATATGTTTAAAGCTGTATATTTTTGATTTTTCCGGTTTATTCTTACTTCCGATTTATTCTACTTTTATAGCCCCTACCGGGCAGGCTTCTTCGCAGGCTCCGCAGTCCACGCATTCGTCTTCGTCCACAACCGCACAACCCGCGTCCTCATCGATAATGATTGCTTCTACAGGGCACTCTTCCACACAGGTTCCGCATGCTGTACATTCTTCTTTGTTGACTTTTGCTGGCATTAGTTTTCAACTCCTCTTTTCGTTTTTCTGTTTTGTTCTGTCAGATCAGTGCTTTAAACATTACTTTAGAAGTATGGCAAGTATAGGTTTCAGGTAAATCCTGGTCCTTTTTTTATTTATCTATTTTTATATATAAAAATTTACTCCTGCTCGTTTCCATCTCATTTTTGTTTTTTGTCCCTGTTCACTCTCCGATGATCCTGTCTGCTCCAAGCCTGTCCAGAATCTCAAGCAGCTTTTTTTTGCGTTTGTTTACTTTCTTTATCTCCGAAAGATAGGCTTCCCAGGCTTCCTTTTTCCCGCTGGCTTCAAGTGTTTCCTTTACTTTCCGGAGGTAAGGGAATGCCTCTTCGTATGAGCTTACTTTTGTTTCGGAAATCAACTTTTCTGCACGTTTTTTCCAGATATCAAGCGCGATTTCCGGATATTTCACTTTGACGGTGTTTGCAATTTGATTTTCAGAGATTGAAAGCCAGTGACTTTCGGCTTCTGCTCCACTCTTCTTAAGTTCTTCATACCAGTAAACCACTTCTTCAGGGTCTTCTTCCTGAATTGCTATTTCTATTAAAAGATCAAAGGCGGGAGTTTCTATCTTCTGTATGGAACCAGCTTCCAAAAGACCTGTTTTCGGTAGAATGCCTGGAAGAATTGAAAGCTCTTCTTTACCTGAGATTTCTTCCTTACTTTTGGCTTTGTCAGCTTTAGCCTGACCTGCCGGCAGTTCCCCTGTTTTCAGATATTTGAGGGCAGCTTCCCGTACCTCCTTCCAGACTCCCACTTTTCTAGCGCCTTTTTGCATTCCGGGATAACTGGCCGTATAAGGAGCCCTGAAAAACTTTTCTGCTTCAAGGGCAGTTGCAAAAAGCCAGTTTTTTTCTTCTTCCTTTAGCTCAATCAGGGTCCGGAAGAGCTGGCGGGCAGTTCCTGGTTGGTATTCTCTGGTTTTTTTGATTCCCCTGTAAATCCATTTTTCTGCTTTCTTTTTCTCTCCAGAGTCGAGCAGCAGCTCTATCAGCCGGATGTAATTACCTGTTTTTTCGGCTTCGTGTTCACAGGTAGGTATTATCTCTTCGGGAAGCCCGGCTTTTCCAAAGGAATCAATCAGCCTGTCAACTACATAGTCCCTCTGCCAGGGTGGGCTGTAGAGAGAGTTTTTTTCTCTTTTGCTTCATTAAGCTTAACTTTCAGGACTTCTGCAAAGAGCTTCCATTCTTCAGAAGTATAATCCCCTTCCCAGAAAGCGTGTTCATTAAGAATATTGTAGTTATCTCTAAGCTCAATTTCAAGCATATAGAGCATTTTCTCGTGGGTAGGCAGGGATGACCGGGACAGGGCTTCAAACACGACGTCCATGCAGAAGGCTATTTTTGTTCCGATCTCTCCTTTTTCGTCATATTCTGCTATTTTTTCGTACCTGTCCATCAGCTCTTTTCCGATATCAAGCAGTTCATCGGAGTCTCCGGAATCGAGCAGGCTTTCCAGCCCTATCCGCACATCCGGAAAGTCAGGCACATCAATTTCATAATTTTCATAAGCAAAATACTCGGTTTCTTTCAGAAGCTCGTCAAGTTCGGAATCTGCCTCTCCTATAATTTCTCCCACATCTTCTGCTGCAACTACATTTTCTGCTGCAAGGTTCTGCCGGTCTCTAAGGTACCTGCCGAGAAGAGCATCTTTTTCTGCAAACGCCACAAGTATTTCGATTAATTCTTTTTTTGTTAGCTGCTCCAGGTATTCGCTGAGAGCTCTGGCTGAGAATTCTCCAGCTCCTTTGAGAGGTGGTTCAGCTTCTGTGTATTCCTTTCTAGTTCTCGCAACTAACGGGGCTTCTCCAAAAATTACAGGAACCTCTTCTCCATACTCTGCGAGTTCCAGGTACTCCAGTACGGCTGCAACCCCATGTTTGCAGTCGTGCCCTACAGGGCAGGTGCAGACTGAGCTCAATTTTCCATTTTCCAGAAAGATTTCCGTGAAATATTCTTTTGTTCCTTCTACCCGGGCTACAAGGCTGCCCTCCGGGGTTCGTTTCAGCTCTTTTATCCGCCCTTCCTCCTGGTACTTTATCCCTTTTTCAGTAGCTTTCCCTCCTGCCCAATCCTCCAGGTCTCCCCACCTTAGCTCTTTGAAGGGGTCAACATCCTTATTTTCCGATGGCATAAACTATTATTTCGATATTGTCATATAAAAATAGGAATTACGGGCCGGTTTTATGGATCAGGGTTCTGAAAGGAAGTCCAGAAATGGACTTGTTTTGTCCTGGATATTCTTTTTTGATCCTGTCCGGATGGTAATTTCCGCTGGCGGGAACTCATTGAATATGGGCCTGTAGAAAGAAAACCATTGACATGGAGCCCTATAATTAGAGTTTTTTCTCATGTAACAATCCGATCTCTTATGAAGATAAATATATAATTTCTTTCCTTTATAAAAAAAGACTTTTAAGAATTTTGATTAGTATTAATCTATATTTTTAAGCTTCTTTGAGACTTATAAGTTTTTATAAAGCTTTATTTTAAAATTTAATTGCTTTAAATCCTTTATTTCTGAAAGTAAGTTTATATTTTAGCCTGCTAATCTCATGACTGTCAGCAGGTGAGAAACCTGCAGGACAAGTGGAACAAATGAATCATCAGAATACAAGACTAAAAAACAAGACAAATGGAACAAATGAATCCCTCCCCAGAATAAGATGAATAACTGAAAAACAAGCCCAAAGGGCATAAAACGACCACAAAACGGCTATAAACCGGCCATAATGGATATAAAACGGCCATAAAAAGGATATAAAGGACAAAAAGATGAACCCGTAATGGAAGTATATTATGAAAATAAAAACAACAGTATTCAATTCGATTTTCCGCATTGCAGCGGTACTAATGGTGTTATGTATAGTCCCTTCGGGGGCTTTTGCATCGGAGAATTCCCCTGCATTTGCTCCTGCGGAGAACATAACAGATGATAATTATGCTGATGTTCAGGCAGGGATCCTTGACTCTCTCAGCGAACAAATTTCTGAGCTTCAAAGCTTCTATTCCAATGTAAGTGAAGCATCCGATGCCTCGGAACTCCAGGAAGTTTTGTCCAGCCAAATGCCGGAAAACGGAGGCGGACATGAAGGGAATATGGGTCCAGGAGGAATGAATCAGGGGATCTGTGGAATGCCCGGATTATTCTGTTTCGCTCAGGTTGAGAGCGTAACTGATGATAATTATACCGAGGTCCAGGCAGCAATTGTTGATTCCCTTGAAAATATGACTTATGTGCTTAACAGTCAGCTGGATAACACTACTGATGAAAATATGACTGAGATGCTCAACGAACAAATAACCGAGCTTGAAACCCTATCCAGCGAAGTAAGTGAGGCTTCCGGTGCAGACGAGCTTCAGGATGTAGTATTTACCTATATACAGACCCAGGCTGTTGACTCGCTTGAAATGGAAATAGAACACCTCGAAGAGATGCAAAGTAACAGCGAGACCACCGATGACAACATGAGTGAGAACATCAGCAGCAGGATCACGGAATTTACTGCCCTGATAGACGATATCAACGGAGCAGAGTCCCTTGAAGACCTTATGGAGGCCATGTCCTCTTCCCAGGGAATGCCTGGTATGGGAATCGGTGGCCCGATGCAGCACGGTGGCTGCGATTGCCCCATGCCTCCCTCCGAAGCTCAGGACAGCAGCACTGATGACAGTACCAAGTAAGCTGTGACAGATAACCTGTGATGGGTAAGTGCCCGCAACGAAATAACCTATGCAACTGATTATTTATTGTAACTTCGATTGGCGACCTTGATATTGAAAATCAAAATGTCAAATAGGAAATCTGCATAGGTTGTTCTGTGACGGCTACTAAGCTGTGACAGTAAATTCTGGCAGGAACTCTGAAAGGTAAGTTCTGCCAGGTTTGAACACTTCAAACTGAATAACAGGCTTAATGGGTGAATAACAGGCTTAATGATGCACAAATTAGATTTGATGATGAATATATGATAAAAAACTCAAAAGAAGGTGATATGGAGTCCTACATGAGATCGGGAGCGAAAAGAGATGATGAAAAATCCAGATGATGAAAAACTCAAAAGGAGATGATAGGAACTTGGAAAGGAGATGATTTGAATCTCCTCATCTTTCCAGACAGACCTGAAATAAGCACAGAACAAACATATCGAACAAATCCCTACACACCAGATTATACCTAAATTGAATATCGTTTGATTAGTATCAAAATGTACCTCCTTTGCCCGGTTCGAAAGAACCGGGCGACCACATGAAAACCCGACAACCGTAGCAGTAAATTACAGAATTAACTACTCTAAATACTCTGATAAATGCAAAAAACGTTCCCAATAAAAAACACTTCCCTTCATCATCTCTTTTTTCTTTCATTTTGAAATTGTTTTTTACCCTCCGTTTTTATTTTTCCTACATAATGAACTGTTTTGTGTAATTTTTCAATACGCTCTTATCTTCTTTTTCGTTGATAGTGAAATTAAAGTTTCACAAACGGAAGGAAAAAAGTAGCACCGTAAAATTCTTGGGTTTGCGACTTTGCTCTATGCCTAAAGGGCATGTCGGGAATTCGTTGTACTATTTAAAGTCTAATTTTTTTACATTGTGTGAAACATCGTTCTCTTGATGTGAAATTCTTTCCATAATAGCTTTTTTTAGATTATGGTTTACAGAAAATCATGTACATTGCCAGAAAGATTTTCAAAATAATTATTCGTAAGCTATCAGTTTTTTCATGTTACCTCAATAGCTAACAAATGTTACTCGTATAAATTCATTGATATATTATAATGTAATTTTTTTTACATGTTCCTTTTTAAAGTTACTTAATTTGCTACCAATTGTTACCTTCTTTAACTAATTCCTGTAATGCGGTATAATTTCTATGTGAAAAATATTAAATGAGGGGTGTCATGCCAGCAAATTCTTTAGATCTGCATATAGTGGATTTTTGCCAGTTAGATTGTAAACACTGCGCTATTTAACCTTTGAATCTTCTGGATGAGGCTGGAAAATAATAGCAGGATATAATTTGCTGATATCAGGTTTGTAAATTTGACTGTAATCTGTATACAAAATTCTGGGGAAAATTCAAAAATGAAAAAATACAGACTACTGATAATTAGCTGCTTGATCATAGTTTCAATTTTTGTTTTAGCATTGAATGCGGATGATAGCGGGGAAAAGCCGTCAACAATTAGCAGTGCAAAACAACTTAAAATAACCTCAAGTGAAATTGGATTTGGATGGAAAGAAGAAAATTATCAATATATTGGTGATCCTGTAGAATTTTTTGAGGACTTTGTTAATCAAATTGATGAAACAGCATCTAATCCCGAAGAAGCAAAAAAAGACAAAGAACGTTTGCTGGAAATGTCAACTAAACTTAACGAATCAAATGTGAAAGACGGATCTATTTTGCAATTGAGGAAGTTAGATCATGAAATTACAGTAGGTTTCATTGAACTTGATAGCTTTGTCTTCAACGACCGTAAAGGTGCAAAAAAATACTTTGATTATAGAACAGATAAAAACAGTGGGACTAAAATAACAGGATTCGGGGATGAAGCTGCTGTCATTTCAGAAGAACATGGAAGTCGGTATATTTATCTCGTTCAGATCTCAAACGCTTTCTTAGAAATAGTAGTGTATGATGAGGAAGAAGAAGCAAGAAAGGTTGCAGAGAAAATTGTTGAAATTCTTAATTCGTGAGATTTTCTACAAAACCGGCTACTTTCTATTAGTTATAGGAGGTGAAGTATGAAACCAAAGCGGATGACTGTAATTGCAGTAGTTCTGGTATTTCTTCTTTCTGGCTTTTATGTCTATAGCACTTTTTCTTATATTTTATTTGGATCTTTGCTTCCTCTTTATAGCATACATAATAAAGACGATACGCAGCACGAGGTAATTGTAGAGGTATTTGGAGTCTATAATCAATCCATAACCAAAGAAGAGTATTCTGTAAGGTCCGGGAGTATGGCAGATTATCCAAAGACATTCTGGTTTAAATTTAACCGCTGGACAGATTATAGATTTGAAGTCACCCTGGATAATGAAACGGTAAGAACATACGAAGGAAAAACTGATAACTTCAGGGAAGTTCATATTGTATTGTATGATAAAGATAGTGAGTATTATCCAATTATCGTAGATGAAATGTCTTTTGAGCTTGGGAAAGGTAGGAAGTGGGATTATGATTGAGTGCTATTTTCCTTTTTTATTGTAAAATTACAGAAAATGCAGAATGTCAATTAAGGGATAATGAAAATTTTAATTTTGTAAGGGACTTAATGGTTCCGTTTTTTTGGGTATAAACGGAATTTTAATTCTTCAATGCTCCATTTTTAGAAAAACTATGGTAACGAAGGCGAAAAAGATACTTCATATAGCATGGATCGGGAATTCTAAAAATGAAGTTTAAACTCATTTTTTTCTTTATGTTAATACTAATCCTGCTGGCAGGCATTTTTGAAATTGAGGCCCTTAAACAGGACATTTCAACAGAAAATGCTCAAATTGCAAATGAAACCAGCGAACAGTTAGAGTACATAAAGAACTTGCAGGCTGAATCTGATAGAATACTAACAGGAGATCCTGATGTACAGGATTTACTGGACGAAAAGACACATTTCAGGGCTTATGAAATAATACATAACGAGAGTTTGGTAGAAGTTATTTACATTGTTGGCTTTCATCCTGAGAAGTCAAGGTATTCGAAAGGTTTCAGAATGGTTGACGGGGTTGTGTACAGATTTTACATTGATATGAACAGTAAAAAAGTTAGCATTAAAGAAGATGAAACTCACGAAGATTTTGATCCGGATTCCGGTTTGGTAATAAGTGATTATATCCATGAAGAAGTGGATGGAATTTCACTTGATTCCTCAATATCTATGAACACCTACCCAGGCGGTTGGCTTGAAACATGCTGGTTTTACCAGTTCAAAATAGAAGGCCATGAGAACATAAGTTTAGCTCCTGAATCCACCAAAAAACCTGAAATGAAGTATCAGCTGGAAGTTAAAAAGGTTACTGACGTTGGGTATAAAAATTTTTATCTGGGAATGCTTTTATCTGGTGATAAGGGTGCAGACGTTCTATCCGGTAATGACAGCATCCCATCTAAGTATTGGAAAGAGATGAGAAATCGTGAAACACATACTCTAACAATTTCCTCTCCTAAAAAAAGGAGCAACTCTATGGATTACTTTTACCGCTGGGATATAAGGAGCAACGTTAACCAGACAATTGTTTTTGATATCGATCTGATAATTGATGGATTAGGAAATACTGCCAAACCCGAAGAACTGCATGGATGGAGGATCATCATGAATACACCTCCGTATGTAACTGATCTATCAGAGGCTGATATGATGGAACTCGGGATCTGGTCATCGTACTATGGTAATTACTACCCTATCTCAACGATAATTGTTAAAAAAGGAGAATGGCTGGAAAATAATAGCAGGGTATAATTTGCTGATATCAGGTTTGTAAATTTGGCTGTAAACTGTATACAAAATTCTGGGAATAATTCATAGACGTTTTTTTGCTCACTGTTTTCAGTTACTGGTGAACACGACATCAGGTGCTTAAGGAAGTATATTATTAATTAGTTGTTAATATTAGTGAGAAGGTTTATGATGGGATGGCTGATAAGGTAACCAGGGACGGAAACTACACACTCGGGACTTGAAACTGCTTCTGCTAACCGGTAGTAGTTACGGTGGCTATAGCATAGGAAGCCAAAAGTCTCTGGTTTTGAGATTCTCAAAAGGTAACCTGTTGATCTTAAAATGGGCAATCAGCATCATACTTTTGCATAAATCAAAAATTAAAAGAGATCGAGAACATACCTGAACGGTTTGTTTACACATTTGAATCCGAAGGTATGCCTGGTCAATATTGCTTATAACGGCAACTTTCGAAGAGTTTCTTGCAAAAGGCTGACGGTCACATCTCTTTTCCAAACGATTAAAGGTCGTGACAATATGCTTAAGTCTGGAATGGAGAAAGTGCAGGCGGAAAGCATGAAACGCTTCTCTATACATTTGTAATAAATAAACACATGCGATAAGTGAATAATATATTAGGAGTGAGGTGTATGGGAATAGCTGAAGAAACGCAAGTTCCAGGGAACAGGACTTTTGTGGCGTCAACTGAAATAAAAGGATCTAAGATTCTCACCGTTAAAGATGAAAAACTCGGAACGATTAAAGAAGTCATGATTGACTCCGAACGGGGAAGAATCGCATACGTAGTGTTTGCTTGTGATTGTTTTCTTGGTATGAAGTGTAAATTTTTTGCCATTCCCTGGGGAGCTCTTCATGCAAGTCGAGGAGATTATATCCTTAAAGTTGATAAGGAAGCATTCAAAACGGCAGAAGGCCTGGATGAAGATGTGTGGACTTTAAATCATAATGATCTGGCTAAAGTGTATGAACAGTATAATCTTCATCCTTACTGGGAAATTTAAAAGTTCATTTTCGCGTGATTATATGAAAATTGTTGTTTCCGATCCGATTTTCTTACCGAAGAATACAGGAAAGATTTGAGGTTCTCGGAAACCTTACTATTTTTGAGAATATGCCCTTTTCCATTGAATAATTTATTCAGTCGAATGCCCTCGCTGCTTGCGGCGAGGTGAACCCGCAAAACTTTGATTATCTATTATTCTACAAACTATGTTAAATAATGTAAAGTTTGTTTTAATAAGAGATTATGACTATTTAGGATGATGTCCCAAAAGTTGCATAAACGGCAATATGAAGGTTTTTTAGCCATATATAGGAACCATAGGATGTTGTTTAAGAATGTAAAAATTAGTAAAGCATTTTATGCACACACTGATCGACAGAGTGTATGACTGATGATTTACAGGCAGACTTAGCAAAAAACGAACCGTTTATATTACCATCAGTAATAATACCGTCAGCATTTTATACTAGAACTTACATATTATATATTGTTCACAAGGAACTAAGCTGTAAAATGAGGCAAATTCAGGACAGAGTAATAATCTGATCCCGCAATAAACTTCATTGACGCGTAAGCTGTAAAATGGAGTAAATTCAAGACGGCTTGAAAACCGATCTCGAAATCTATTTCATTAACACGTAAGCTGTAAAATGGAGCAAATTCAGGACAGTCTGAAAGCTGATTCCGTAATAAACTTCATTGACGCGTAGCTATAAGGTGAAGCAAATTCAGGACGGCTTGAAAACCGATCCCGTAATATACTTCATTTATGGCGTAAACTGCGAGATGAAGCAAATTCAGGACGGCTTGAAAGCTGATTCCGTAATAAACTTCATTGACGCGTAAGCTGTAAAATGGAGCAAATTCAGGACAGAGTAAAAACCTGATTCCTCAATCTCTACTTCATTGTTGCAGACCAAACCTTGTGAACCCTTATTCACTCTTCTAATCAAAGTTAAAGCGTATATATCATTTCTTTTCTTTTACTGCTTTTCTTAGCTTTTCGTTTCAGATGTTTAACAAACAACATCATGAAACTGTTTTGAGACAAAATGAACATAATTCTTTTCGACAGATACTTCCACAGTAGTACGAAAAATTGTTTCACTTTAGAAGGATAAAAATTAGTGAAATATTAAGATTGTCAGAATAAATATTAACATTCACAATTCCAATCATCCCCGATTAATTTTCAATGCTACAATATTTTCGAGACTCTTTTTCTTCGTTTGTGGCTCTAATAAAGGCATATATGCCTTCATACAGTTTAAATATACGATTACCGCACGAATGTGCATCACACATTGAAGAAGAACCCTATGAAATATTCGGATCTTGAATACTTTATCAAGTGCTACAACCCTGAAAACCGCCACAGCCGGAAAGAACCCTGGAGTGAAGATGCTTCCAGAAGGCAGATTCCGGAAATTCAGCTACGATGAGATTGTAGCAAGGGATAAGACTAACCTGGATATCTTCTGACTCAAAGACAAAAGCCCCGCTGACCTGGACAACCTTCCGGACCCTGATATTCTTACAAATGAGATCATTGAGAATATGGAGGTTTCACTGGCAAGTTTTAAGGAGATTATGGCTACAATTAATGGAAACGGGGACAGGAATTGAAATTGCTTTCTGCCTGAAGCAATTGTCTGCTTATGCAGACATATCCTACCCTTAAAAGAAGAGTGGGCTCGCTGAGATTTTAACAACGACCTTCCTCCTCTAAGGGGTTTATCCGGAAAGGAGAGCTTTTCATATTGTTGTATACTTCACTGCAATTGTTGTATGCTTCACTGCAATCGGCATCTGTTAGTTCATTCAGTTATCCTCTTTGTTCTAAGAGCAAGTCTATAGTTCGATTTGCTTTTGTCCCAAACCCGGAACTTAATTGTCCGGCGATTTCATTAAT
The DNA here is from genome assembly GCF_000970085.1 of Methanosarcina siciliae T4/M. NCBI lineage: Archaea > Methanobacteriati > Methanobacteriota > Methanomicrobia > Methanosarcinales > Methanosarcinaceae > Methanosarcina > Methanosarcina siciliae. The sequence goes on from NZ_CP009506.1 coordinate 459,953, forward strand.
GATACATTTATAATTCTCTCCGGATTGTTCTTTGTCTATACAGGCACAGAGAACACTAATTTCTCCTTCATGCAGCCATGGATAACGTTTCGAAATTCTTGATATACACTTTTTGTCAACGTTGTGGATAACTATAAAATCTTTGCAGGAATTTAATAAATTGAAGGTTTCAGGATTTGTCTCCAGCTCTTTATATACATGTTCTGTAATTGCCAGGTCGTACCCCTGTTTTTTGGAGATTTCAAAAGCTCTTGGGAAGTAAGCTTCCCGAAGTAAGTAGATGATCGAGGAAGCATCAAAAATTATCATGCCTTTAAGCCTCCTGTAAATCAAGAAAAGTTTCGATATTTATACCGGCAAGGAAAGCTGCTTTTTCCAGACTTACGACTCCTTTTCTGTAGATTGAAATCGAGTCTTTAACCCTTGTTTTCATAATTGCCTGATATTTGACTGATTTAATGGTAAATTCCGGATGTGAGATATAGATAAACAAAAGAATTTCGTCATCGGTGAGATTACTGATTAATTTCTTGAAGTCGGCAATTGCTTCTTTTTCTTCTGAAGAAAAGAGGTCTTGCTTCAGGCCCAGTGCCTTTATCCCTGGAAGAGTAATTTTGTAAGTATAATCCTCTTTTTTTTCGACAAGGCCCATTGATATCAGATTCTCCATGCTGGCCTCGGAATTTTCGCTGTACGGCCCGAGGTAATGAGGACCGAATTCTGTCCACTCGTTCACTTTATCAATGTAATTCGATATCAGAAACATCTCTTTTTGAAAAGTAACCTTTCCTTTTGCCGGTTCCTCATCATTCATTTTCAATAATTCAAGTATAGTAATACTTAAAGGAGAAAGGACCTCTTCAATATTGTCTGATGAAATTCTCAATTTACTCCCCCTTAACCTTCAATTCGATGCTCGTTGCTATCTGGAATAGTGTTCTCTTTTTCAAAGAATATGTGATTATATGTAACTATGTTGTATTATATTCCTCATTAATATCATGGACTTAAAGCAAAACCCGCATTGAAAGAATCCTGAACCACAGAAGTGTGTATCTCCGACTACTGCACCTACGACTACTGCACAAATGTGCATCATACATTGAAGAAAAATCCAATGAAATATTCGGATTTGGAAGACTTCATCAAATGCCACGACCCGGAAAACCGCCACAATCGTACAGAGACCTGGGGCGAGGAATTTCCCGAAGGCAGTTCAGAAAATTCGTCTATGATGAAATTATAGCAAGGGACAAAACGAACCTGTACATCTTCTGGCTCAAAGACAAAAGCCTCGCTGACCTGGATAATCTGCCGGACCCTGATATTCTTACAAACGTGATAATTGGGAATATGGAGGTTTCGCTGGCAAGTTTCAAAGAAATGATAGTCACAATCAATGGAGATCGTGAAGAGATGGTGAAGAGAATTAAAAAATAAATTCCACATATGCCTGAAGATTAAAGAATATTCTGATATTCTTTTTATCATCGCCAAATCCAAAAATTCAGATGTTTTTCAATAAAATGTTGTGGTGGATACCCACCACTTCTTACTGTGAACCTCTTATATACTTGAGACATTTGGGTCAGGCTGCAAGGCTGTATAAGTATATATCATTGCCAACCGTACCATCAACATAGTTCTTGTCCATTCCCCATACAACAGTGTTATTGTATACTTCCGGTGTCGTATAAACTTCTTCAGGATATTCATATATTAGGGTGCTTTGTCCCGTAGATATGTTATATACATATACTCCAGGTTTGCCTTCGTAATCATCAACACATTTATTGTATGCAATTTTATCATTTTGTATGGCAATGTGTGTCCCTGTACTGGCACCGTATTCATTTCCATCTGGATCGGTGCCAAGTGGTTGTGTAACGTCTATGGTTTTCTTTGTTGATGTATTATACATCTCAATATATCCCTGATGATTATATACGTCAGACCAGATGACGTTAGTACCCCATATACGCGGTGTGTTTGGATCTCCATATGAAGTAACAGTTATTTTTTCCTGCGTATCGATATCATACATCCTGATAGTTATATCCGCTTCCGGATCTTCTGAATATGAGTAATACACCACTTTTGTGTCATATATGTCGGGATTACTACCGTTTCCTATTTTTGTCTGTGTGGATGTAGATATGTCCCATAGATACACATTATCATCTGCACTCCAGACGATTCTGTTGCCGTAAATAGCAGGTTTGCTAAATTGGTCTACATTCTGCGTGATGTAACTTTTTGTGGCTGTTGGTATATCATACACAGCAAGCCTTGGTGTTCCACTGCTTTCATCACGCCACACTAACTTATTATCGTAAATATCCGGACTAGAAGCCCCAGCAGAGCTAAACGTAGTGTCTGTTCCGTTGGTCAGGTCGTATAAATGAATAACAACCCCATTTGTCCATACTACCTTGTTATCATAAACAGCAGGATCGTATCCTGTGCCAATTTTCGTAACTTGGGCTGCTGAAGCTGCAACTGAAATTAAAATCAAAAAAACAAAAACCAGGAATGTTGAAGCTAAAGCTATTGAACATATTTCCCCTTTATTTTTCATTTATTTCCCCCAGATAGCTTTATTTTTTGAAGTTAATGTGCAGTTTATATGATTCGGAGATTTTTCAGGTTCTGCAATAATATCTGAATCGTCTATTACTAAAATCACATTAATCCAAACCTGGATTATCTCCCCAACCAATTATATGATAAATTAGTAAAGAGACTAAGTAATTATATAATTTTGCGAATAAAATATTTTCCAACCTTTGTTACATATCGATTGTTACAACCCGAAAAACCGTTTCAGCCGCAAAGAGACCTGGAATGAAGAATCTCCTGAAGGAAGGTTCCGAAAATTCGGCTATGACGAAATTGTAGCAAGGGATAAGACTAACCTGGATATCTTCTGACTCAAAGACAAAAGCATCGCTGATCTGGGCAACCTTCCGGGTCCTTATATTCCTGCAAACGAGATAATCGAGAATATGGAGGCTTCACTTTCAAGTTTTAAAGAGATAATGTGTACAATCAATGGAAACAGGGATAGGTAGTTAGCTGGGGCAGGGTGTGCCTGCTCGAACTAATTAAATAGAAAAGAATTAAAAGAATACGATTTTTTTCGTTCCGTTGCAGTTTATATGTAAATATCTCTGATTATAGCCTTCTTTGGCTTTTCCGGATCTACCATCAAGGTTATTTCATCCCCTAGTTGATAGTATTTTGTTCTTCCCGATTTTAATATTCGGTTCTTAGCAGAATGTTTTTCATTTTTGTATATATACTCATATTTTACTTGTCCTCGGTCACGGTAGAAACTTATAGCGGTAATATATCCTGTAACCTCGTCGGCACCTTTGAACATTTTGTTGTAATATTTGAGTTTCCATACAATAATAGGTGCTAATAGTACAACTGCACAAATTGCCATCTTTAAGTAAAATGGTGCAGCAGAAGCAGTTAATCTTGGACTTAGCAATCCACTATAATAGGCTGATATTATATACAATCCTCATACTACTAAAATAAATATCAATGACACTCTCGCTGTGAAATCAGATTGAAATATTCTAAATGTTGAAGGTTTTTGAGCATTTTTCCCCATTTTAGTTTCTTCGCCGTCTTACTATTTAACCTTAGTTTGACATTTCTATAAAAATAAATACTCTTATTTTCGTTATTGATTTGATGAATCTAAAAACAAAAATAAGAGCATTCCCTACTATTCCTAACAAGAATATATGTGTTCCTATCGGCTCGATGCTTGCTGTTCAATACTTTTATGAAAAACTTAATTTCTCTGATGTTTTTGGTAAGCATAAAAGCCGAGGTTTAGATCTCAATAGTTTATTAATAGGCTTGGTGAGCTACAAGCTCACCGAGAATTTTAGCATTAAAGAAGCTGGCAAATGGTTAAATCAGAAAGAAATTCTCGAGATTTTGAATCTCGAGAGCTTTCATGAAAAAGTTCTTTACAGAACACTTGAGATCCTGGGGCGCAACAAAGAGGAAATTCTTTCTGATATTTTAGGTAATCTATTTTCCGTTTATGATTTTGAAGAGACAGATATAAACCTTGACTGGACAAGTATAACTCTTTACGGCACAAAATCCAAGCTTGGAAAGTTTGGATATAGCAGAGATCATAGACCTGATAAGCTTCAGATAACAGTTGGAGTAAGTGAACTCAAAAAACCAATTAACATACCCATTGGAGTTACAGTAAACAAAGGAAATGTTCTTGATCTGCAACATTTTCCTGAGACATATAACCAGGTAAAAAGTAAACTCAAAAAAGGATCTCTTATTGTTTTTGATAAAGGCGCTAATACAGTTGAAAACATTAAGCTGATACAGGAAGATAAGATGACATATCTTACTTCCATGAAACTGAATTCAAGTGACGATAAAATCATTGAGAAATTTGATGTAACTAAAGTAGAACAGATAGATTCTGAGAAAGGAATTTATGGGATAAAAATAGTCAAGCCAAATAGCATTAAGTATTTCTATTTCTCAGAATCATTACAAGAAAAACAGTTGGAAGCAAAGGCAAGAACTGTTCTGAAGAAGTTACAGGAAGCAAAAGAGATACAGGAGATAATTGTCAAAAATAAAAAGCTTCCCAAAAAATTCAGAATAAACAATGAGTTGATTGAGATTGACTATTCTTTTAAGACTAAGCTCGAAGAGCTTAGTGATGATGAAGCGATAGAACTACTAAAGAGTTCCATAATTAATGGAAGAGAAGGATTTTTCTGCCTTAAATCAGACAAGAATTTGACACTTGAAAAGGCATTGGAAATATATCGAGAAAAGGACTCTATAGAGAAAATATTCAACTCACTTAAAAACGAAATACAGATTAAGCCGTTAAGGGTTTGGTCAGAAAATAGCATTCATGGAGCTATTATACTGGGATTTATTGCTCAATTATTCATATCGCTGATGCGATATGAATTTGAGGAAATCAAGCACAAATCCACAAAATTCATCAAAAAAAGCTTGAAAAATTTGACACTTACAATAAAGTTCGTGAAAAATGGACTCAGAAATTATATTTTTGCTAATTTTGATAAGATCAATAGCTTAATTGTAACAAAAATGGGCACTATTCCATAGAATTTATTATAAAATTAGATAGATTCATAACCCTGTGTCAAATTAGTTTGAGCTAAGAATAGGATAGATTTTCAATATCAATTAGTGGATACTGTCAAATTAAGGATTTAATTTTCACAACAGTTATTATTCTAATTTTAGATCTCAGTGTATGGGCTCAGGTATATCTACTTATTTTTATTTAAAAAAAGTTATTTTCTGTTTCTATTTGGTAATAAAATTCTTTTTTCAATTTCTCAACTCTGGAAGCACTCCTCAATTCACGAAATGAATCTTCGTTTTTTCCTATTATTGGAGTAGTACAGTTCTCTATTCAACCCTATTATTTAGCTCAATAATATAAAAAATAAGTAAATGGCAATGCGTGGCAAATGCCCAGGAGATCCTGGATTTCCGTGTTTACAATGTAATGTCTCTTTAATAGATTCCATCGCTATCGGGATGTTTGTCTACATGAGTATGATGAGATTGTGGTGGGCCGATGATATTCAAACTCATGAACCTAGCCGTATAAAGGCTCTGCTAGAAAATTCCAAGCTTTTTCATCCATTTTTAGCCTCAAACAATATACAGCGCATGGAAACTGATGCAAAAACTATCTTTTCGCAAAAAAAGCTGACACTTTCTTTTTTATCTGTTGCGCCAAGAGCGTAGACTAAAGGGATATAATGTTCGGCGGAATTGACGGACAATAATGCATCTTCCCCGAGTGATTCATAATTGACCAGCTTCAGGTCGTCTCTGGCTGTAACGTATTTTTTCACTTTTTCATCAAAACTCGTTGCCCATTTATATGGAGTTTCGGACATTCTTGCCAGCATGAGGTTATGCACTACGTTTCCGGTGCAGAAGATAAGAATCCCCTCTTCTCTTAATTTGCAGAGTTTCCTTGCCAGATCATAGTGCTGCTGCATACTGAGTTTTCGATTTATGCTTAGTTCGGCTACCGGGATATCAGCATCAGAATACATCTTCGAAAGTACGCACCAGACTCCGTGGTCAATGCCCCATCTGCTGTCTAAATTAACCTCCTGAGCCAGGTTTTTTACTTCTGTAATTAGTTCCTTTGAGCCTGAGCAATCATATTTCAGGTCGTATAATTCCTTTGGGAACCCATAAAAATCGTGGATTGTTCTCGGTTTCTCGTTTGAAGTAACACTGCTATCCTCTCTCTCATAGTGTGCGGATATTGCCAGGATTGCTTTAGGCTTGGGAATTTTTTCGGAAATCTCTCTCCAGCTTTCTGTAAACTCATTTTCTTCGATGGCATTCATAGGAGAACCATGACCTATAAACAGGACTGGAATCACTTTTTCCATGTTTTTGACCCCGATTTAATTATTTTTTGCTTATTATAGTATACGTATTTGTGGTATAAAATAAAGTACATCTGATTCGGATATTTTTGCTTTCAGGGTTAGATGTCATCAATGGCCGAGAATGTTAATACCAATTTTTTTATTTCAAAAATCTTCGTTCCTCTTCTTGTCCCTTAAAACTAGTCCTAATCTATGGTACTTTCTCAAAATCTGAAGTCCAATGAAAACATTTAAAATTACCTGAAGTTCAAATATTGGATTGTTGAGGGAATGGTGAATGGTAAATAGGGAAGATCGGTATTTAGATCGGTACTTAATTCTTTTAGCTTCAACAGTTCTGCTTTTAGTTCTGTTTATTTCCACCTTACCTGTGGCGCTGGGGTTTTCTCTGCACAGTAACCGGCTGACCATAAAGGAGACTCAGCTAACCACAAATAGTTCGGATGAGGCCTACCCTTCAATCTACGGGGACAGGGTGGTGTGGCAGGATCTGCGCAATGGGAAGAACTGGGACATCTACATGTACGATCTCTCAACTTCCAGGGAGACTCAAATCACCACTGACCCTGCAGCCCAGTACTTTCCTGCCATCTACGGGGACAGAATAATCTGGACCGATGCCCGTAATGGAAAAGCTGACATCTACATGTACGATCTTTCCACTTCTACCGAATCTCAAATAACCACAAGCGGATCCGTTGAATCCGGGTCTGCTCTCTACGGGGACAGGATAGTGTGGATTGACTACCGTGAAGGGTGGGAAAATCTGGATATCTACCTTTACGACTTTTCCTCCTCCACGGAAACTCAGATCACGACCAACGAATCAAACCAGTGGGGAGAGCTTGATATCTGGGGAAACATGATCGTCTGGCGGGATCAACGCAATGGGAACAATGACATTTACATGTGCACGGTCTCAGGGGAGGATGCAGGGTCAGAAGTAGAACCAGAAATAAGGTCAGAAGTTGAACCGGAACTGGGATCAGAGGTTGAACCGGAACCGGAAGGGGAAGGAAGCATAAGCAAAAACACTTCTGGGTTTGAAATTGTGTATAGTGTCGTTGGTTTGCTTGCTGTGTTCTTGCAGTGGAGAAGATAAAACATGGTGAATTACAGTCAGGTATCGGAGAGTTATTGATCTAATTCGGTAACTACTTCCACTATTATCTTCTTTTTTAGAAAAGAACGGTGAATGATAACTTTTTTTAGGAAACAATTGTGAGTGATAATCTTTTTTGAGCGGTACGTCAGAGAATTTAATTTAATTAAATTCACAAAACTTTGCCTTCTATCCATACCTTCAAACCTGAACAAAGGAAGTTCCTGTTTTTCAGTATAAATCGAAAACATATACCACTTATTGCAATAACTTTAAACTCAGCAATTTCCTTACCAACTTAATATGTGCTCTGTTATATAAAAATTTATATATAATTACGATATCAATCGCAAGCAGGTATGATTTCCCTGGGAAACAGATGACCGGACCTGTCCTATTTGAAGCGAAAAACGAAATGAATTTTCTCCGGTCGGGGAAGGTATGAAATGAGGAAAAACCTGCGAAATTCCGGTATAGATAAAAAGCTAGTAGACGACGTTCTGAACCAGAATGAACAGCGTTTCAGGCTGAAGTTGGAGAAAGGTCTCTCGCCTGCTCGGGCGGTAGAGAACCTGGAACTGGCCGAGATTATTGATGTACAGGCTATCCAGCCTCTGCTGGATAATTTCTATAAACTTACTCATATTCCCATAGGCTTAAACGACCTCAAAGGCAATGTTCTGGCAGGTGCTGGATGGCAGGATATCTGTACCAAATTCCACAGGGTTCATCCCGTAACCTGCAGGCACTGTGTAGAAAGCGATATAAATCTATCCTCAGGTGTTGCCCCTGGCGAGTTTAAGTTCTACAGGTGCAAGAATAATATGTGGGATGCAGTGACTCCCATCATGGTGGGGTACCATCATGTCGGCTATGTCTTTGCAGGGCAGTTTTTTTTTGATGACGAGCCTCTGAACTATGAGTTTTTCCGGGCCCAGGCCAGGAAATATGGCTTCAACGAGGAAGAATACATAGCAGCGCTTGAAAAAGTTCCAAGGTTAAGCAGGGAATCTGTGGACACGGGTATGGCCTTTTTCATGACATTTGCCAACATGCTCTCACAACTAAGTTACAGTAATATCAAGCTGGCTCAGTTGCTGGAGGAACGCGACGTCCTGGTAAATGTGCTGCAGAAGACCAGGGAGGATTTCGACCGCGCCCAGGAAGTGGGAAATATCGGGAGCTGGCGCCTGGATTTATGTAATAATGTATTGACATGGTCCGATGAAAATCACCGTATTTTTGGCATCCCAAAAGGTACCCCTCTGACCTATGAAACTTTTCTCTCAACGATTCATCCGGATGATAGGGAATATGTGGATGGGGAATGGAAGGAGGGGATGGAGGGCAAACCATACGACATCGAGCACCGCATTATCGCGGATGATAAGGTAAAGTGGGTACGTGAAAAAGCTTATCTTGAATTTGACAGGGACGGATCGCTGATTGCCGGCTTTGGTATAACGCAGGACATCACCGAGCGCAAAAGAGCAGAAGAAGCTCTCAGATTATCAAATATTTATAATCGCAGTTTGATTGAAGCCAGTCTGGACCCTCTTGTAACCATCGGGTCAGACGGAAAAATAACCGATGTCAATAATTCCACCGAAATAGCTACCGGCTATTCTCGCGATGAACTTATAGGTACAGATTTCTCGGACTATTTTACTGAGCCTGAAAAAGCCAAAGAGGGTTATCAGCGTGTTTTCCAGAAAGGATTGGTACGGGATTATCCTCTTGAGATTCAGCATAAAGATGGACATACAACTCCTGTTCTATATAATGCTTCGGTTTATAAGGATGAATCCGGCAAGGTTATCGGGGTCTTTGCTGCTGCGCGTGATATCACAGAACTTAAAAAGGCAGAGAAAGCTCTAAAAAAAGCACATGATAATTTAGAAAATTTGGTTGAAGAGCGCACAGGACAGCTTGAGAAAGCTTACAACTCATTGAAGGAAAGCGAAAAAAGCCTTTCCGAAGCTCAAAGAATGGCTCATATTGGAAATTGGGAATGGGACACTTTAACTAACAGGTCTTACTGGTCTGATGAATTGTATCGAATTTTTGGGCTTACACCCCGAAAATTTGGCTTACCTTACAGTGAAGCTTTGAATTACATACATCCTGACGATCGGGACTATATGAATAATGCCGTTAAAAGAGCTTTAAATGGAGAACCCTATGAAATTGACTACAGGATAATTTCAGCTGACGGAACAGAACGTGTGGTTCATGCACAGGGTGAAGTCATTTTTAACGAAGAAAATAACTCTATTAAAATGAGAGGGACAGTTCAGGATATTACCGAGCGCAAAAAAGCTGAAGAAGCTCTTGAAAAAATCCAGGAAACCCACATAAAAGAAATCCACCACAGGATCAAGAATAACCTGCAGGTAATCTCATCTCTCCTCAGCCTCGAAGCTGAGAAATTCGGGGATGAAAAAATGCTTGAATCTTTCCGGGAAAGCCAGAATCGTGTGGCTTCAATGGCCCTGATTCATGAAGAACTCTATAAAGGAAAAGAGCTGGACACACTTGATTTTGCAGCCTATCTTCAGAAGCTGGCTGCAGATCTTTTCGACTCATATAATCTTGGAAATAGTGGTATCAGCCTGAAGCTTGACCTTGAGAAGATTCATCTTGATTTGGATATTGCAATACCTCTTGGCATTATCGTGAACGAGCTCATCTCAAATTCTCTGAAGCATGCCTTCTCCGCCGAAAAATCAGGTGAAATCCATATCAGTCTCTGCAAAAAAGAAAGTTTTACTGCAAACGATTATATCCCCGGCCCCTGCCCTTCCTGTACAGGTAAGAATAACTTGCATTACATACTCACCGTAGCGGATAACGGAAAAGGCATTCCCGAAGAAATAAAGTTCCCAAATACGGATTCTCTCGGACTCCAGCTTGTAAACCTGCTTGTTGAGCAAATAGATGGTTATATAGAACTCAAAATGGATTCCGGAACAAAATTCACTATCTGGTTCCGAAATCCGGAAACATGAGCCCTGTTATTCGAACGGAACATGTAAGGTGTATAATATTGGGTTATATCGGTGAAGCTTTTTGAATTAAAATTCCAATTTGATATCTTCTTCGTTATCCACGGGTAATTCAAATGTGAAGCTGCTCCCTTTCCCAACTTCACTTTCAACTCTAATAGTCCCGCTGTGAAGTTTCACAAGTTCCTTCACCAGAGCAAGCCCGAGCCCTGCCCCGCAGTACTCTCTGGCGCATGAAGAATCTATCTGCGTAAAGGGCCAGAAAAGTTTTTTCTGGTCCTCGGGAGAAATCCCTATTCCGGTATCCGTTACGGAAAAATGAACTCTGCTGCCTCTCTTTTTACAGTAGACAGAAACCCTTCCCCCTTTCGGGGTAAACTTGATCGCATTGCTTACAAGATTGTAGAGGATCTGGATAAGTCGGTCTCTGTCAGCTTTAATCTCTCTTAAATCCGGTTCCACTTCAAAGTCTATTTCAAGGGACTTGGCCTGGGCAAGGGGGGAAAGCGTGGCCTTCACCTCTTCAAAAACCGAGTCAACAGTAAATTCACTGTAGTGAAGTTCCATTTTTCCTGCTTCCACTTTAGAGAGGTCCAGAATCTCGTTTATAAGTCCCAGAAGGTGTTTTCCGCTTGCAGAGATGTTCTTAACGTACTTCAGCTGTTTTCCGTTGAGTTCCCCAAAAATTCTCTCGATCAGGACGTCCGAAAAACCGATAATGGAATTCAGAGGTGTCCGCAGTTCATGACTCATGTTGGCGAGGAACTCGCTCTTTGTACGGCTGGCAGTTTCGGCTTCTATCCTGGCACTGAGCATAGCTGCCTCCACCCGTACACGGTCGCTTATGTCCCTTCCCACGGCCTGAATGCTGTTATCTTGTGCCTGGAGTAGTGAAGCACTAATGTCCGTGAAAATAACCGTTCCGTCCGATCTTATCATTCTGGTTTCCTTACGTGTGGAGCCTGTTTTCCTTACTTTCATAATTTCGGATAGGGCTTTTTTCCTCCCATCCGGCAAAAGCAGTTCCAATATTGATTTTTGTTTCAGTTCATTTTCACTATAACCGAATACTTCACAGGTCATTTTGTTTACTTCGAGTATCCTTCCGTTAAAGTCGTGGATTATTATGAAGTCGTTTGATTTCTCAAAAAGACTCCGGTACTTCATCTCACTTTTTTCTATCTTTTCTTTTGCTCTCTTCTGTTCACTGATATCTTTAACTATGGTCAGGGCAAGGTCCTTGTATCCCTCTAATACTTTGGAACTGACTTCTGCATCGAAAATTTCGTCATTTGTCTTTCTGTACACTGTATAGACGCGGAAAAACTTCTTTTTCATGAATTTTTCCATTTGCAGAGTACATGTATCTCTAGAATCAGGAGCCAGGAGGTCTCTCACGTTCATAGTTTGCAATTCTTTCTTTGTGTACCCGAACATCTCACATGTTTTTTCATTTACATCCACTATCCGGCCATCGAGCCGATTCAGGAATATTGCGTCATTTGATTGTTCGAAGAGTGCCCTGTACATTTCTTCATTGCGTTTCAGTTCTTCCTGGGCTTCTCTGCGTTCTGTGATGTCCTGCAGAGCGCCGATTAATTTTATGGCTTTCCCATCTTTTATTACAGGACGGCCAATTGCCCTGACCCATTTATGTTTGCCTTTTGCAGAGACAAGTTCCAGTTCGTGATCGTATGATTCACCTTTTTCAACAGCATTTTTAATTGCTTTTTTAAAGACCTCTCTTGATTCTGGGGGAAAACTGCTCAGTTCATTCTCGCCTGGATTGAGGGACTCCTCTTTTCCATGAATCCTTGCAACTTCAGGTGTCCATGTGACCACTCCGGAAACTACATCGAGCTCCCATCCTCCAATTCTGGCTATTTTTCCTACTTCGCTAAGAAGAGCCTCACTTTCACGCAGTTTATTTTCTGTCCGTTTACGCTGTGTAATGTCTCTTACAACCGCCTGGGCTAAGTTATGATATCCTCTCAGATGCCGGGCATTTATCTCTACATCGATGATATCCCCATTTCCAGTGAGATATCTGGTATCCCCCCTTACAGCCCCCTCGACTTTCAGCTTTTTCATCGCCTCCTGCCCGTTTTTTTGACGCTCCGGAATCAACAGATCGCAGACATTCATTTCTTGTAATTTTGCCTTCGGGTATCCGAGCATTTTAGAGGCACTCTCGTTTACTTCCAGTATCTGTCCTTCGAGAGTGTTTATAAAAATAGTATCGCTTAATTGTTCTACGAGGGACCTGTACCGCTTCTCACTTCGAATGACTTCCTCCTCAGTCATTTTCCTCTCGGTGATGTTCACTGATGTCCCGTATGCAAGCATGTTCCCATCATTAAGGTTGTGACAGGACCCCGTGGTACTTATCCAGACAGTGTCTCCATCATCAGAGACCAGCCTGTAGTCTATACAGGCAGGGATATCGGGTTGATTAAATGCCTGTTTTAATACTGCTCTCAATTTTTCCATGTCTTCCGGGTGGATGTGCGCAAAAAACTTATCCCAGTCATTTCCTATGGTGCCAGCCGGGAGTCCAAGTACTTTATCCACAGGTTTGGAAATATATGTACTCAGTGCATTTCCTTCTTTATCAAAAATAGCTTTCCAGATTATTGCATTCAGGGAGTTAACAACCCCTTCATACTCCTTTTCCATTTTAAGGAGTAAAGCTTCTGCATTTTTACGTTCGAGGATGTTTGCTATTATGTTTCCGGCAATCTTCAGGACATTGAGTTCTTTATCGTCCCAGCTGCGTCTTTTACTTTTGGAATCGACTACAAGGAAACTTTTGAAAACACCGTCATATGAAAGGGGGACAATCGCAATGGATTTTATTCCCAGTTCCTGCAGCATCTTTTTCAAATATTCTTTTTCTTTTGGGAGTTTCTCAACATCAGGGATATTGAAAAGCTGTAAACTCTCAAGTTTTTCAAATATAACCTTTTCCGCATCCCATTTCTTATTGAGTGGTATTCTGGATTTTACACCGTCTGTATACCATTCATATGTTTTGATGATGCAGTTCTGGTTTTCCACAATGCTGAAAAGAGTTGCATGATCCGCACCTAAGAAATCTTCCAGGTCCTGCAGGGTCTTATTGATGTCCCCGTCAATATCCTTAAAGTTACTATTTATAAAACGATCAGATATCTGTGATATCAGTTTGTCCCTGAGTTTACTTTGTTCAAGTTCGTCCTTTTCTCTTTTTTTAGCAGTAAGGTCTTCAATAATGGTATAGCATCCGTAAACGAATCCGTTTTCATCCTTCCGGGGAAATGTTTTGAAACTCAGAATAAGTTCCTTTTTCCAGACCGATCGATAAACCGATTCTATCGAAGAGTTCCTGCCTGTTTTAAGTGTATCTTTAACAGCGGAAGACACGCCACATTCAACCAGAGGTGGAAAGGTCAGTATACTAAGTTTTTTTGTAAAATCAGCGGAGGGAAACCCCAGCAGGCTCAGCAGGCAATCGTTCAGTGCGGTAATGTTTCCTTCCCTGTCACATGAAAGTAAGCCAAGGGGCAGTTCATCAACGAGGTTTTCAAAACCTTCGTGATTTTTTCCCGTCAGGCCGGAAGGCTCAGCGGCACGGCTGTAGTACTCTGCAGTCATATTTTTTACAAGTCCCCTTGATCAACATTTCATATATTGTAATAAATTCTCACCGCTATTCTGTATAATGCAATATTTATAATTTGTGAAGTTATTTTGTTTCCAAATTTGAGCTCTTCAGATCAGGGGATGTCTTCCTTCATCATAATTTGCCTCTTCTAACTGATTTTCTTTATTGACCATCCTTATTATCCGTGTGCCTTTTGTATTCATAATTATTCATATGATGGTAGATTGTAAATGCACCTGCAGGATGAACAATTCTACAGGACTGTGGAAAAGCCCTCTACAACTTTATATAAATATTTTATTTAGTGCAGCTCCGAAACTGCAAACTGATCAATATTGCCCCGGGTCCCGGAACGCCCGAAAGTTATTCCCAGTAGCAGAAATACAAACATAGAAACCCCGGTGTAGCCCAGGATCCCGATATTTCGGATATTCATATCTGCAAGCGGCACCCCGATTAACCCCGCAAGACTCAGTAAACCGCTGACAATCATAAGAATCCGAACAGTTTTCTCAAGCCGTCCCACCTTGAATACAGGTACCGCAAAGAGCATCGAGAGGGCAAAGAAAAAGTCCCGTGCGAGTATGTCCATTGCATAAGCTACAGACGGCCATTAAAGGAAAAGAAAAGTGAAACCCACGGGAATCCTGCAGACTCTATCTGCCGACTTACGGTAAGGATAACGAAGTGAACAGTACAGGTAATACTCGCCATGATGATCATAAATGCACGCGCTGTCAGGCTATACGCTTTAGTCTCGGGAGAGGCATAAGCATGAATCGCAATCACGACAATAACCATCAATGGCGCTATCACAATGATAAGCAGCTCTAATATGGAGAGATAAGGATCACCGATCGAGTCCGGGGGTGACTTGAGTGAGAGGAATCCAGGAACCAGCGTAACCGTGTATGCTATCAAGAGGAGGAATACGGCAAAGGCTGCAGCTCTTCCCAGCATTCGATGTTGGCTGGTGAAACCTTCCTGTTCCATCGTTCAACACCGTTTCATCGCTTTTGTTACTTTCCAGGGGATCAACCATTGTAAATTAGATCTTATTATAATATCATAAGCTATAATTGGAATCATTTAAATACAACTACTTTTGAATAAAAACAGTTTTAGGGACAGCAATGCCAGTTTATGAAAATACAAAGTTGATCCTTGAGGAGATTGGATGCGCAACACTGGTTTGCGTCACCAAGATGATTGAACCTGAAAGGATAAACGAAGCCATTCGGGCCGGAGCCATTATCATTGGAGAGAACAGGGTTCAGGAGTACGAGGACAAACGTGATGATATACTGCCCTGTGAGACACACCTTATAGGCCATCTACAGACAAACAAAATCAAAAAAGCCGTAGATCTATTTGATGTTATTCAGTCAATTGACTCCCTGAAGGTAATAAGGAATATTGACAGGAGAGCCAGGGATCTTGACAAAGTACAGAAAGTCTATCTTCAGGTTAACATCGGCAACGAACCACAAAAATACGGATTCGGACCTGATGAGCTAAAAAACGCAATAACAGAGATCCTCTCTTTAAGGAATGTTCGTGTGGAAGGTCTCATGTGCATCCCTCCTTTCGTACCCCCTGAACAAACCCGTTACTATTTCAGGAAGATGAAGGCCCTTTTTGATGAAATGAAGCAGGAAAACGGGGATAACATCGATATCAGGACGCTATCCATGGGCATGTCCGGTGACTACAGGATTGCCATCGAGGAAGGAGCCACGATGGTACGTGTGGGTTCTGCCATATTCGGGAAGAGGGAGTACTAAAAGTGCTGCTTTGTGATAAATAGTGGCACAGTGTATATTACTTTTTTTATCTTTATTTTGTTTCCGGCATAAGGTTAATTTAATACTCAATATCTTCACGAATTTTCCATCTTTTTGCTTTAGTAAGTATTTCATTTATTAACGGTTCTTTTTGTCTGGTATATTCTTCACGGGATATCATTTTTCCTTTCAATTGTTCTTTAAGTTCGTTGTATTTTTGTAAATCTTCCGGATGACAGTTCAAATAATCTCTAAATAATATATGATTTAAATACTGGTCAGACTTCGCATCAAACATATGAATATGTACTTTCACACAGTCGGAATCCGTTCGAAAATAATGTCTGCCCTCTACTCCGTATTCCCCCAGATATTTATATCCAAGGCTTTCAAGTTTTTTCACACATTCAAAGCCTGTGGGGTAACCGCCTATCCCGATGCATATATCAATAATTGGTTTTGCAACGGAGTTTTTAATTGAGGTACTGCCTATATGCTCTATTGAAATTATATTCTCTTTTATTGCTCCCAGTATCCTTTCTTTTTCTAACTCGAAATACTCCTCCCATTCGGGGGAAAAGCTTTCCAGAACAACAGTATTTCTCTTTAAACCAATTGACATGGATATTACACACTCACTTTCTTAAATTATTAGCCTGTATGCCGTTTAGAAACCTGTTAGTTTTTACTCCTTTTCCAGGATGACTATGTTGATGTGTGGCTTGGAAAAAACAGATTGGTAAAATGTTTTGCTGACGCCGTTGGAAATCCTGTTTTTGGTAACTCCTTTACTACTCCATATACATGCAAAGGATCTCCTCTATAAAAATCCAATCCATCTGTGACAAAATAGAGTTGTACAACCGGAAGTACAATCTGACCTTGAGGAAAGAATCGAAGCATTAGAAAAAAAGCTCTATACGTTTTTAGAGTCGAAAAAGAAGATAATAAAGACAAAATCGAAAAATAGGCCCGCTGAGATTCGAACTCAGGACCTCCGCTGTGTGATGGCTGGAACATGTGACGTATGCATCGTTATTGACCGGTCAAATGCGGTAGATTTCTTTTTCATTAAATGAGGAATCAAATCCCTGGAACACTGTCCCATAAAATGAAAAATCCGGAATAAGGTGCAGAGATTAATGCGCCTTACGAGTCTTTGATAATAAAAGTCCTGTAATAATTAAGATTAAAACACAGAAATAACTCCTATAAGTAGACCCTACATCCGGCACATTACTGCCCGGAACCGTTACATTAACAGTTTCATACACAGTACCATAAGTTTGAGACTGCACACTAATTTTGACAGTGTACGTTTTTCCGGAACAGTCAGTGACTATAAAAGAGTCAGTTATCACTCCTACAGGGTTACTTACGTTGTCATTGGTGCCTGAGATTCCAAGAGGTACAAATGTTTTTCCCTCACTCATAGTACCCAGTACAAAAATTAGGTCGCTGGATTGTGATGACGAATCATAATAGCTTGCATTAATATAAGCGGCAGTATTGTTTATCTGTTTATATGTACAATTTGTACTGATCACAGTCTGCATTGGAGGTATTGCAGCTGTGTCACCTGAAGGTATTGTAATAGTATGTTGATCCAGATTCGGGGTCAATGTGCTGGTGTACTTTTGACCGCCCAGAGTAATTGTTACAATTTTATATGTGACATCCCGAGTCAAATGGAAAGTTGCTCTTCCGTCATTATTTGTCCAGGCACAAAAATTCGGTTTTTCATTATCCGGGTCATTGTTTGGTGCATAAATCCGAATTTCACATCCGGGAACACTCTCGTTTGAATCAGTACAAACACATAATTGTACATAGTGTGGTTCTGAATAATCAGGGGTTTTAACCATTTTCAAATTTATTTCTGTGTTTATACCTGTCATATTTACCGGTAATTCAGGACTGTTATGATAGCCTGTTGCTGAAGCGGTTAAACAATAAGTGCCTTCTCCATTGTTTACGGTGAACTGGTAAAGTCCGTCAACATCAGTAATTTGAGTACAATCCTCCTGATCATTTGATAATGTTATTACAGCACTCTGAACAGGTTGACCTGTAGCTGCATCTGTTAAGTATCCGTATACCCCGGAATAAACTGTAGCCGATTTTTTTCCATTTACGGTGAAGTAACTTACGGGACTGTTATATACCCATGAATTATGAACGTCATCATGTGCCCCGATTTTTATAGCATACGTCCCGGTGGAGCTTATCGGTACATTTGCAGATGTTTGTGAAGTGTTAAGACTGTATATCAAGTGAGAAGAATCGAATTGTGATGCACTGTTATATACATTGATAGAATAACTTGTTGCATTTAAATATGACCAGCTTATGCTTACGTATCCGTTAACCGTTGAAATCGTACTGTCATCAGCTGGAAAAGTAACGGAAGGTATAACAGAACCATCGTAGACAGGCAAATTCCTTGTGCCATTGTCTGCAACATACCCGTAATCTCCCGTCCCCCTGGAGCATGAATAGGAGCTGGTTACAATATTGCCAGTTGATACAATATCCAGCCCGCCAATTCCATTATATGCGGGGCTGTTATAGAATATATTGTTTGAAACGGTCCCGCTGCCTGAACTGGCCCCATCAGCCAGGTCTTGATAAATTGTATTTAGTCGAAGTGTAGAAAATATGTTATTATGAATATTAAGGCCTGTTACATCCCCTCCCATTACTTCTACACCGGCATTCCCTGAACCGGTATCAGTGTAGAAAGTATTTTTGTAAATTTGAACGTTTTTCGTATTATGAATTTTAATGCAAGAATTTATAAAAGTGCCCCAGCAATTATTATATATCGAAATTCCATCCCCGGCTGACCATGCATCAAAACTGTCATGCCCGGGTTTGCATACTGTATTATAAACCTGAACATTGTTCGTATTTCTACTACAGTAAATAAAGTCTCCCATACTGTATTGCATTTTTAAGTCATGAACAGCTACATTTGAACAGCCACGTAAATAAACTCCTTTTTCATACTCCCTATACCTGTTGCTTGCGGCATGCATTATGCTTAAAGACTCCCAACCGCCATCAATTAAGAAATTCGAGATTTCAATATCTGAAACACCTTCGCAATGAATAATATTTTGAGTTGCAAAATTAGAGCTCGGCTCGTCACAGTAGATAACGGTTGCCCCAATCCCATTTCCATTAAGGGTTACCCCTGATTTCATGATTATGGGGGAACTTATGTGAAACGTGGTCGATGCAAGCTGTACAGTGTCACCCGAATTTGCTGATTCTATGGCAGCGTTAATAACCTTCTGGTCGTCTGAACCTGCAGGGCTAAAGTACGTTCCCGGACCTACATTGATAACTGTACCTGAACAATTTGTTGAAAAAAAGCAGATGGATATAAGGAAAGAGATAAAAAGATTTTTAGATTTCATGCTTATTAATAACCTCTCTGATAGGCGAACCCAATTCTATTTTTTATATCTACTTCCTTTTTTATTATCAAAACTAAAGACAAATTTCAAAATTAGTTACAATCAAAGAAAATTCATTACTTGATTTGAAGTGCCATATCAACATTATTTGTTGTCTCCTTCTTAACTTTCCCCAAATGTTAATGTACTGTACTTCTATAAGTATTTGAGCTAATCGCCCTTTCGTAGTCCTAAATCTCGAATTTCAATTTTAGAAATGTAAATGATCCCATTTTGAAAAGATAAAAAAGCTTCAGAATATTCAATGCAAATTTCTTATTCAATGCAAATTTCTAATACTTCTGAGACGTTGACATCTTTATGAAATCTTCACAATTGATTGCCACAATTGCCTGTCTATCCCTGGCGCTTATAGCAGCCGGGTGCACAGATTCTGCAGATACTCCTTCAGAGGCAAATCTTACTGAAAAAACATCGTCAATTGAACAGTCCACAGAACCTCCTGCACCAGTTCAGACAACTGAACAAACAGCTGCTCAAAATGAAAGTAATTTTCCTTCTGACAAAAAAGAAGGCTATACTCTGTATATCATAAACAATCACGGAAATATAAATCATGAAGTCACTGTAGAATTATTTGACTTAAAAAATACCTCTATATTCAACAAATCATATATTCTGGCTCCTGATGAACAAATAAAAAGCGAATCCTCTGTTGGATTAGCAGATAGGACACGCATTGAAGTTACATTGGATAGCAATACTACAGAAACTGAGGTTGTCCTCGGAGATTTGAGTGATGTAGCGATCTTATATATCGATATAGATGCGCATCGCGATGGTTCATTGGATCTAAGCATTGCTGTTCCATGAATCTGATGATCTCAACTGAATAAGGTTTCTTAAATTCACTTTTTAATCGTTATTGGGGAAAATACTGTGTTATTGCTTGTAAAGGATGAGACTCGGTTAAAATGCTATGTTTCTTTTTGTTAGTCTCTTTTTGTAAAAATTATACCCTGTCTCTTTTTTACTGTCTGTAGGTATCAAGGACGTAGGTGTTCTGGATATTATTATTTCCAGGGATATGAAGAATACAAATAAGTTTCAGCCAAAGTCTCCAGCAATCAAAAGTATAAGAAAAATTACAGATTCAAAATGGGTTGAAATACAGATAGTTAGATGAAATGGTCAGAAAACTTATAAGGAATAACAGGGAGAAATTTGTAGTGTTTAAAAGTACTTTTCGGATTACTCGAACGACATAATATTTGCCCTAAAAGACGTGAGTTCTTTCGACTGTGTGTGTTATCGACACCTTGGAGCCTATACTAATGAATCGAATATCAATACGTTAGACAAGAGTTTCATTGTTCATGATATCACTCACTTTTTTAGTTATGTGGATCGAATTCATTATTTGTAATTTTATTACACTGCATATGCCTTATCGGGAGTTTATAAATCTCCTGATGTTGTACCTCCTTTCACTGTTTCTTCCTGCAGCCGGACTTTTAGTTTTTATGAAAAATAATAGGAGAATCTCATCCAGATGGTATTGGGGAATTCCATTTCTTCTGGGACTTATTCTAAATACGTTTCTCAGAGACTTTATGTTTATGAATCCATTTAGCCCCTATGCCGTTAACCTCTTTTATGGTCAGTCTTTCATAGCCACCTTTCCCATCCTTTACAAATGGCATATTTTAGAGTCTCTGTCTCCGAATGACTCTATAGTGAATTCCACTGTCCTGTTTTTCATTTATATCTTCTTTTCGATTTCCGTTGCACTATTCTGCCTCTCTGTCCCGGAAGAAAAGAGAAAAAAATTGATGGTGCCTTTTGCACTTTCTCTCATAGCAGCATTTTCGAATTTGGTCCGCTTTATATCGGGATGGATAACATTAGAAAGTGTTGTAGTCCATTACTCCTTTTTGTATATCTTCAATAGCTACTCTCATTGTTGGTTTGTGCTTCATGGTGATAGCTGATAGTTTTTAATATGTTCCGGGATCGCAAAAATTGACCATTAATTTCACTGGTAATGACTGCAATAGATTCAAAACTTAGTAGAAGGAGAAGGAAAACTTAGTAGAAGGAGAAGGAAAACTTAGTAGAAGGAGAAGGAAAACTTAGTAGAAGGAGAAGGAAAACTTAGTAGAAGGAGAAGGAAAATTTAGTAGGAGGAGAAGGAGAACTTTGAGTAATCATTGCACTGGTAATTGATTGCAATAGATTCAAAACCCAGATAATAATAAGAGGACTACGAATACCCCGCCTTCAGGAAGCTGTCCGACAATAGCCGATAATAACCTTTAGTAATAAAAAAATTCCTTTTTTTGATTTAAAGGTTTTATTTGCTTTTTTAACACTTTTTATTACTATCAATCCTACATTCCGCAGTATTTTTTTGAAAATCCCCAAATAATAGAGCCAAACTGAGATTTTGATAAAAATTGAATACTACGTTTTTGGTATCTGAACACACTGTATAGCCATTTTTAACTCCTGCACAGAAACCCGATAAATTCACATTAGAAGAAAATCGATAGCAAGAAAAATAATGAATATACGAAAAATACTGCGGAAAGTGGGTATGAAATCGCTCCCGGATACTTCCATTTTTTCACATTTTACTTGTAGAATTTTATGTGAGTTTCCTTGAAGTGTAATGCTTCGATTATTATGTCCTATTTGTAATGATCTCTTACGTTCTGCATACGTAGCGAGGCATTAATATAGATTTTTTCGTATGAATATTTGGAAGAAATGGTCTTTTTAGTACAAAGGTTAAATCTTGAGTTAAGACACTCTACTCATATATTTACTTTCTCGCCATGTTCTTTAACAATCAAAGATTGAAAAGTAACATCTAAGCTCTAAATTAGTTGAAAATCGAATTGTTAGACGATTTGGCCATAAAGTTTTTAAAAAACTAATCAAAATGAGTTTATGGAGTTTGGAAGTATTTCTCGGTACACCTTAACTACATAAAATCTGCCCTAAGAGGCAATGATTCTGTTAGGTTTGTCTGTATTTAAGCTTGTCTGATTCTGCCTCCTCGGGAAAAACAACTAGGAGTAAAGCAAATGACTAAGAACAAATTTTAAATCGGAATACTTATTTTGGCAATGCTGGTCGGTATGGCGTTGAGGCCGGCTGTTAATGCACAACAGGAAGACAACTTTTTTGAGGATGGATATTATCTACCCGATTATGGTTCAAGTATCTTTGTGGAACTTAAAGATGACTCAAGCGTTATTGAAACTCGAGGTGTAATACCTGAAATAACAGATGATTTCGATAAATCCCATGTGTGCGTTACACATGGGATTTATATTTCTCAAAATTTTGATTATATAAAATGAATCAGCAATCAAAATTTTGTTAAAGCGGGAACTTGTGGGATTAATACAACAATAGTAGTTAAAAACATGGACTCATTAATAAGGTATGATTTTAATGTTCAAAATAAATAGTATTGGTAAATGGCTGATGTTTATGATTTTTATTTCAATTTTATTGTCTGTCTCTGCAAATGCAGATGATGAACAATTAAATGATTCAGGATCTGATGAAGAGTTCCCTACATTTAATTATGATCCTGAGATTTTTGAGAAAATTAAAAATGAGACTTGGTTCATAACTACTCGAGGGACGATGCCTGTAATTACAGATGCTAATGAAAAAGTTGAATGGGAAAAGAAAGCAGAGAAGTGTATTCATAGTTTCAGTGATGAACTTCAGCCCTACATGAAATCGAATGGTGGACAATTGAATGGTTTTGGCTATTTTTATGACGGATATATAAATGTGTTTATTGATGAAAAATCTCTCGAAAGTGTTACTGATTCTGTCATTGATGAAATATATTCAATAATAAGTGACCACTGTGAACAAGAAGGCATAAGTGAAGTACCAGTCGTTTTTATGAAATCTACAATAACTTTAGATGAAGGGGAACCATCAGAATCACCTAATGAAGGTGAAGAGATTATTTTAGATGAAGAAGAACCGGTAGAATCACCTAATGAAGGTGAAGAGATTATTTTAGATGAAGAAGAACCGGTAGAATCACCTGATAAAGGCGAAGAGATAGTTTCTGATGAAAGGGAACAAGCAGAATCCCCCGATGAAGATGAAAAGGGTACAGATCGTGAAACTACAACACACCAAACACCTGGCTTTACTTCGGTAATGGTCATTCTAGGGCTTCTATTGGTGTTGTTTGTTAGGTATTCATAATCAGGTCCTGTCCATAAATTATTGAACTGAAAGTCTAAACGTTAGTTGTTTAAAAAACAGGGCTCTGTGATACGGTCAAGAATTGTTGAGCTCGAAAAAAAAGCTTTATACGCTCTTAAAATCAGAAATCAAAAAACAAGAATGGGCTCGCTGAGATTCGAACTCAGGACTCCCTCCGGGTAAGGCTCATGCTGCAGAAAACATGACCATTTTTTCTCTTAAAATTCCGAATCGAACTTTAGGAATTGACACTGAACTGGTAAAGGATGATGTTTAACGATTTTCGGAAAACTTCTAAGGATGCATTCAATAAATGGTTGAATATCAAAGATATAACTGAATTCAGCAAACAAAATTATTTGATAAAAATTGAATACTATATTTTTTGGTCTCTGAACACACTGTATAGCCATTTTTAACTCCTGCACAGAAACCCGATAAATTCACCTCAGAAGAAGATCGATAGCAAGAAAAATAATGAATATACGAAAAATACTGCGGAAAGTGGGATCAATAATTATCGGACAGCCTGTTTAGGGTGGAGTGGTCTCATGTAATTTGATTCAGTTTTCAGTATTTATGGTTTGACTCTCTGTAATTTTTAAGCATTGATTGATTTTTTTCCATCGACGTCTTGATACAAATTTTGCTGCCAGCAACAGAATCATTGAGACAGCTATGAATATTATACCAATATCCAACCCTGATATCTCCAATCCCTTTGTCTTTGGAGACTGCACTTCATTTAAGAAGTATAAAACAATTCCAATGCTTCCAATTGTTAGAGAACCAATCCCTGAAGATAACAATATAAGAACCTGGTATTTGCCGGTAGATATTATCTTTTTGCCTTTAGAGGTAAGTTCGTAATATACCCACTTACGCTCACTGCTTTCTACTCTATCAACGAGTCCTGCGCTGGTGAGTTTATCCAGATGTTTATATATTGCATTTTTCTGAACCCCCACATTATTTACCAATTCAGCAACTGTCATGCGCCTTTTATTTAGATTTTTAAGAATTTTTAACCGTGTGTCTGATAATATTGCTTTGAGAATCTCATTATCATTTGCTTTAAACTTATTTTGATGAAGTTTCTCAGACACATAATATCAGATGTGAATCTCATTTTATAAACTTATGCTTTTGAGTCACCTGGTGGTTACTTAAAAAGGAATATATTAGTACATTATTTACTATTTTTTCTTTGATACTTATTTGGGGGGATAAAAAATCAAGTACATATCTTAATGATGAAGGGTGAATAATAATGAGGAAATTGATACGATCAACATGGTGTCGTATGACAGCATCGGTTACCTTATCCGTAATATTGATCCTGCTTGCGTCTTCCGTATCGCTTGCAGGTACCGGAGACGATAGTGATGCGTCTTCTCCAGAGGTAGGTGTAGAATGGGTAAACGATTATACATGGCCATATTCAGATCTGTCATATTGTGATGATTCGGCAAATGGCCTGTACAATAGATTAGGGAATGAGGGTTGGACAAAGAGTTTCAATAAAGGAAATAGCAATGCAAAAGCAGCTCATTTCGAGCAAGCCAACCAAGATTCACAGTACATTGATGCAGTAGATATTGCTCTTTATTCAGGTCATGGTTCTACAGATAAACTGGATGTATCAACTGTAACTGAAAAGGTATACCATGATGAAGCTGAATGGGGGGATTATGACCTTGAGTGGATAGGCTTAGATTGTTGTCTGGCCGGGTCAGGAGATTTTTCGTCTTCATTGAATGGGGCGCATCTTATTCTAGGATTTTCAACAAACTGCTATGATTCCGATCTGGGACTTCATTGGGCAAATTATCTTGTGGATGACGGTTCAAACGATGTTGCATATACAGTCAAGAATTCATGGTTCTATGGGGCGGATGTAGATCAACCGAGTGGCGTAACAGCAAAAGTTTTCGGTGAAACCTCAAGTTGTGGAAATGATTATATCTGGGGGCAGGGGAGCGTAATTACTGACCCTCCCGTGGACAGCTCATACACATATTGGACATATAATATGGGATAAAGGTGTGTTGGAATGAGAAAATTGATAATAGGACTCGGAATCATGGCAACATTGGCTGTTTTATCATTTGGTCAGGCTACTAATTTTGGAAGCAATGTAATAAATACAAAAGATGGGGGCAGTGTTCAGTATGAACTTGAAGGCTCTCTCCCGTCTATTAATGACACTGTTAAAATCTACACGATACGGAATTCGATTGTGACTACAGAATCTGTTGCAGAAATCGGCAGCAAATTTGGCTTTGTGAATTGCAGTCCCAGCAATGCAGATCCCGGAACAATAGGGATGTTTGATGGGGAAAAGCATTTGTCTGTCTACGAGAAGTCTGGTGCTATATGGTATGTAATTCCTTCAAAAATGGATCCGGTAGTGGATATGCAACCAAATCTCCCTGATGATGAGACCGCAAAAAAAATAGCAACCGATTTCCTGGTCTCAACAAACTGCTTGCCTCAAGACTCAAAGTTCAATGAGATTGTTGCAGATCAGCAAATAACTGCCGAAAAGGGGACTGACAAAGTTATACAGAGCTATAATACGACTCTGCAGGTGAGATACCAGAGAGAGATCAATGGCATTCCGGTGGTAGGCCCTGGAAGCAAACTCAAGGTATTCATAGGTGATAATAACGGAGTCGTGGGGATGTTCAAAGTATGGAGAGATGTAATGCCAGATATCAACATTAAGATCAAAACTCCTGAAAAGGCATATTCGGATCTGGTCGAAGGTAACGATATCGTATTACCAGTACGTGCAGATGGCGATAAAGTTATCATAAAAAATGTAACACTTGGCTACTGGATGGAACCTGCTGATAAAGAACAAACAAATGTACTGCCAGTATATATCTTCAAAGGGGATGTTATTGACTCAAATGGTAAATATTCAGGACAGTATGAAGGGTATGTATACGCCACCGAAGGGGGATTAATTTAATCTCTCTTTATTTTTTAAATATTGAACCCTTTGACTTTTAACAGGAGTTTGATATTGATATAAATGTCAGTGTTTTATAGGGAAATCAAATCTCGCAAAACTCCAGGCAAAACCAGAGATTTCATGTACTTTAATACGGCTTCCGTAATCCAAAATACCTCATTCCCGTTCTAATTTATAGTAAAATCATCATCTGCCATAGTGCCATCATGTCTTCTGCTGTTCTTTTACTGATATTCCAAATTTAGCCTTATTCCAAATTTAGCCTGAGATTTTTCCGGGCCCAGGTTTGAATCTGAATTGTTTTCTCATACTAATCTCGTTAGCTTCTGAATAATATATTGAATTAAGATTATTTCTGTAAACTCCACTGGAAATAATGGGGTTTTGATTCACTCTATATTCTCCTATGTATTTTGATTTCCATTGCTGGTAAAACTCCCATAGCTTCCATCGTTGTTTCTCGCTCTGGTGCCTTTATAGATTTCTGACAATGGGTTTGTATTTGCTGTAATGTGGGGAGAATTCAAGAGATATCCGGGTTTCAGGAAAAAAGTGAGCCAATTGCTCAGTTAAAAAGTGGTCCTGCCAAAAAGAGAAACATCAAGTTTGAGTGTGATTTTCAACCATAAGTGCTTATAAATTTTAGATGTGTTACTTCGACATTCAATAGATGAATGTAAGTTACCCACTAGAAATAGCAAAAAGCCGAAAAAATCATATAAGTCAGAAACAATAAGTCTAAATCGTGGAATACCAGAACGAAGAGTTTGAAGCAGAAACCTTTAAAGATACTGATCTTACAGACGTATCTTTCAAGGATTCAAGGTTTATTGATTGTGATTTTGAAAACTGCAACTTATCAAACGTCGATCTGGATAACACAAAATTTCAGAATATAAGATTCAAAAGCTGCAAAATTCTGGGATTGGATTTTTCAAAATGTAATGACTTTATACTCGCTTTTGGATTTGAAGATTCTTTTCTTTCCCTGTCAGTCTTTTCCGATATGAATTTAGAAAATACGGATTTTACCAATTGCCAGATATATGACTGTGATTTTGTAAATACTAATCTTACAAATGCGAATTTTGAGAATTCCGATCTTAAAAACAGTCTCTTTAAAAAAGCGAACCTTAGCTTTACATCGTTCAAGAATGCAAAAAATTATGATATAAATCCCAATGAAAATTTTCTAAAAAAGACAGTATTTTCTATTCCTGAAGTTATTTCCCTTTTAGACATTTATGACATTGTACTGGAATAAACCACTCTTTTAGCATCTCCTGGTGAAGAATTTTTTCACATTTTATTCGTAGAATTTTATGTGTGTTTTCTTGAAGGATAACGCCCCGATTACTTGTCCTATTTGTAATGATCTTCTACGTTCTGTATACGTCGAGGATTATTAATATGAATTTTCTCCCACTAATATCCAGGATAACTTCTCTTTTCAGTACGACAATTGGATTTTGAATTATGGCGGTATGATCATATTTATATCTTCTCTCCAAATACTCTAACAATCAAAGACTAAAAAGCAACATATATGCTCCAAATTAGTTAGAGAATCGAATTGTTAAATGAATTGGCCATAAAACTTTTAAAGAACTAATAAAAATGAGTTTATGGAGTTCAAATGTACGTTCCAGGTTCACGCAAACTCCATAAAATACACCCTAAAAGGCAGTGATTATGTTAGCTTTGTCTGTATTTAAGTTTGCCTGATCCTGCCTCCTAAGGGAAAAACAACTTAGGAGTCAGACGAATGATCAAAAACAAAATTATGATAAATTTATTTTTTTTGGCAATGCTGGTTGGTATGGCGTTAAGGCCGGCATTAAGTGCACAGGAAGAGACAAATTATAGTGTAACTGCTGAGGAAGCTTTTAAGCATGCCAATGCCAACATGATAAGTTTCATAGCAGCCGATGCACCGGGCTTTGAAAACTGGACAGGTGCATCTGTTGATCCCAAACCGGTTGAACTTTACGACATAAATGGTCAGAAATTATTTTATCAATTCTCAGTATACAAAGAAAAAAAATTGACAGGTGTAATTGACATATGTGCCGATGAAACATTGGGCCCTTCACTCTATGACATTGTATTTGATCCTGAACCTTATAAAGCGGCTGAAGCCATGAAAAAATCAATAGAAATAGCCAAAAGTGAATATTCAGATGGGGAAATCAAATCAACCAATTTGGTTGTATACAGCTATCCAAGTGTAGGGGCGATGACTGTAGTAAAAGACAAGACCACTGGAGTTGAACACCGGATATTTGTAGATGCGTACTCCCTTAATGAGGTTAAAGGTAAAGCTGCAACTGAAACCGAACCCGGAATATAGTCACTGTATGACAAGATTTTGACTTATGGAAAGGAAAACAATTTAAAAGAATGGCAAAAAAGTGATGAAATTACCAAATCTATAGAACAAGCAGCAGCTAATAAAGTAGTTAATATTAATGCTGCAGTCACTGAAGAAAATATTACAGATAAAATATTACAAATATCAGTGACGATGCAGTAGTGAGAAGTTCATTTACAGGTAAAATACTTGATATTGACGGTATTGGACAAGAACGAGATGTTTTTTGTGGTCCAGCAGTATCCGAATGCTTTGTGTGTACTATCACAATCCTGACCCTGCCCCTTCACAGGAAACCATCTATATGGGGGAAGGACTATGGACTTGGAATCCTGATTCCCCCCATATTCATCTGGGCTCTCACCTGATGATATTGTAGAATGGGCTGATAAAAAATGGGGTAAAACGGGAACTATAACTACTAGGCTTTTTAATAGTGACGCTATATCAGAAATTGAAAATGAGAGACCATTTTTCAGTATGACTACAAATCCAAATCATTTTCGAATTTGTAAAGGATACATAACTCAAAATGGGTATACATATTTGCGTCTTAATGATCCAGAACCTGTTGGTTCAA
The DNA here is from genome assembly GCF_000970085.1 of Methanosarcina siciliae T4/M. Lineage (NCBI taxonomy): Archaea > Methanobacteriati > Methanobacteriota > Methanomicrobia > Methanosarcinales > Methanosarcinaceae > Methanosarcina > Methanosarcina siciliae. Next base: position 489,543 of record NZ_CP009506.1, read on the forward strand.
CGCTTGGTAATCCAGGATTACTTGAACGCACATATGGTAGCTCAGAATCTGTGCGTATATATATAAGTTAAAAATCCCTCAGAGGAGTTCGATAAACTTCTCGTTTCAACGGTTGTTTATGAACCTATAACAACCAGCCAAAGATTGGGGTTTATCGAAACCTCTTTATTTATAGGGTGCTGGTATGAACAAAATATAGGAGAGAGTCGCTGATTTTGTTGCTTTTTAATAAGTTCATAAGTTGGGGTTTAAAATGGAAGAAATTACATGTAATAAAAAATATCAAGAGCACACTCTCATAAAAGTTTTGGGAATAACTTCACTTACGATTTTAATATTCGCTGGTGTAGCAGGTGCGGCTCCATTTGCATATGTGACAAATCTGAGAGATTATGATCAGGGAGGTTATTATTACGATATGAATTATAATGGTACTGTTCCTACCCCTTATGTCGCTGTAATTGACACAGCAACTAACAATATTACAGCCAGAGTGTCTCTCGGTGGAGGATGGCCTGTAGGAGTTGCAGTCAACCCTAGAGGAACAAAGGCATATGTAGCGTCCGCAACTATAAACAACGTCTTCATTGTTTATGTAATTGACACAGCCGCAAATACTGTCAATGCCAAAGTGAATATAGAAAGTAGTTATCCGTCTGGAATTACATTTAACCCCGCAGGAACAAGAGTTTATGTGACGAAGCAGCGTGACAACACCGATATCTCTGTAATTAATACAGCGACAAACACTTTAATGGCACCGGTTATTGTGGAACCGAGTACTTATGGTATTGCATTTACACCGGATGGGGAAAAAATCTACGCTACAAACACTTTCAACAACACTATTTATGCAATCGATGCAGCTACAAACAAAGTTACAGCCAATATATCTGTAGGAGACAGTCCTTATAAGGGTGTAGTCACACCGGACGGAAAAAAGGTATACGTACCTAACTATGACAGCAACACTGTCTCTGTAATTAACACAGACATGGATAATGTAATAGCCACTGTGCCTGTAGGAAACTCGCCCAATCTTGTTGCAGTCACTTCTGATGGAAATAAAGTATATGTAGCTAACAATAACACTGTTTCCGTAATTGACACAGCCACAGACACTGTTACGGCTACGGTGAATGCAGGAGTCTACCCTACTAATGTTGTAATTGTACCTCTTACAGATTCTGATATGACTGTCCAAAGCACAGGGACAAACTCCAACGTAACTGAAGATGTCGGAACTGAAAAAACTAATTTGTCATCTGAAGGACAAAATGCTGTCGACTTCAACAATTCAAAAAATAATAATTCCGAATCTGATTACGGTAGTAGCTCAGGTAAAAATGAATCGAGCAAAAATAACTCTACTCCGGGTTTTGGATTATTGGGAAGCCTGGGCTGTCTATATGGAATGTGGAGGTTCAGAATAAAGTAATAGGATTTGGTGGATAAGTTAGAATTGTGCAACCAGCCGCAAAATCCTACCTAAAAGCAAGAATCGAAGCATTAGAAAAAGAAGTCTATAAAACCTCTAAATCAGAAAAGAAATAAGATCAAAACAGTGAGCCCGCTGATGTTCGAACTCAGGACCTCCGCCTTGTGAAGACCGGCGAATAAGCGACTCAAGCACCGTGTTTGACGAGCACAAGCATATTAGGTCTTTCTCGTTCATTGAATGAAAAAAACCGAACAGTAGAATACTGATAAAAAATGTTAAGTTAGAGATAGGATTAAGGATATGTGGAATCGATGAGCTGTACAATCTAATCTCCAGCTAGCCTCAAGGATGTATTTTATTCCATGGGGATCGGGCGGGCATTTACTTATTCAGGATATAGCCACCCATGCTGCAATTGCCTCCAAAAACGCTGTTAGTACCCCAATGAAACCGAGAGCTTTTTTGTGTAGAAGCGCGTATTTACATTATTTTTCCAAAGATCCATGAAAATATAATAATCAGCAAGTAAGCTATTGGCAGTAATACTAAGATCACGTACAGGAAATGTCCAAGAGAGCCCAGACCTCTCATTATCCGGACTTCAATGCCGTTTCCCCCACGAATTACAGCACCATCATAGCCTATCACGCTGTCAAACAGCCTGAAATATGTCTCGTCCTTTTTCATATATTTCACCTGCAGTTTTTCTTCCCCACTGTAAAGTTCTTTTCCCACTGTAAAGTTTTTTTTTACCTGCACTTAGATTCTAAATACAAAAGGCAGTGTCACGCATTTGCTATAAGTTCCAAGTCAATTTTTTGTGTACTGTGTATGATTTTGTTCTTCCGATGTGGAATTTTCTATCGTGTAAATTTTTGAAATTTATGAGTTTACAGAAAATCAGGTACACTGATATACAAAAACTTTCTATAAATAGTTATCTCATTGATCAAATATTATTTCGATAGTATTCCAGAGATGCTGGTAGTATAATATTAGTTGGATGGGTATAATAAAACCTGGAAAATAGAAACATAAAAGCTCGTTTGCAGAGTAATTTTTCTATATTTACTTTGATCTCTACCAGGAAATTTAAATAAATTATTTTTAAAGTTTAGCAAAATAATTAATGTCAGTGTTTTCTTCCAGCTTCATACCTGGCAAGACTATCACCATAAAGCTAAAGTCAAAGAGAAAGGGTATATTGGTCTTGTTTGTCTGAATTCTCTAAGAACGTGTCTTAAAATTCAATTTGATTGTACAATTTCGTTTATGCCGACTCTTCCCGGGCCATCTCCGGCCACATCAAATAAGCGCCGACAAAAAAGCAAACCGCCCCGATCAGGGTGAAGGCAGTGGACCACAGCGCGAGGTTGTCAAAAATGGGGTCAGGTCTGATATAAGCCAGAAATGCCGAAATTAAGAATGCAACACATCCTACAAAGTTAATAATCGTAATCCACCAGTCAATGTTGCGACTGCGCCAGCACCACCAGCGATGACAAATTTCAAATACCGCAAGCGTACCGGAGATCTGGAAGAAAATAGAGCCAACCATGTCCGGTACCCATATCAACAGGTCTTGCCCTATCCAACCCAGATTGAGAAAAGCATCAAACGTGTTGAAGTTGAACATAATTGTTCCCAGAAATTGACTAAATGTAACCCAAAAATCAATTCGAACAGGCTGCCAGGCCAACCATTTGCGTTTAGCATTTTGGACATCACCGTCAACGGTGGTCGCGGCGATGTTGTAGCGGTCTCCCACCAACTGAACCGACTCGAGGCCTACCAGTGAGACGACGGCTGACACACCCAGCAAAGCGATGATCAGGGCATAATTTTTTAAGCGGGTGCAGGCCAACAGAAAAATGATGGCCATTGTGGCCAGGCCGGTCAACAATGAAGGCCAATGGATTTGACCCAGATGGAACAGCAGGTCGATGGGCCTGGTCAAGTGACTACTGGCCTCGCTTTCGAAGCCGGTTAGCCCACCCAACTGGCTTAGAATGATAGTAATGGCAATGCCGCTGAAAAAGCCGGTCATCACGGCATTGGAGATGAAGCGGGTCACCTTACCCAATTTCAGCAGGCCCAATAACAACTGGAAGAGACCGACCAGAATGGTCAAAAGTGACAATCAGCGAGATCGGGTCCACCTCCCTGGCGCTGGCCACCGCGCCGGCCATCACCAGCATCATGGCGCTGGTCAGGGCGCAGTTCATATATTGCGAACCGGTAAACAGCCCGGCTACGGGCATCCCCACCATCATCGAGTTAAAGGCGAAGGTTGGGTTAACGCCGGCCAAAATTGCCGAGGCGATGGCGTCAGGGATAGCCACCATCGCTGCGGTTAATCCAGCCCCGGCGTCACTTGAGATATTCTTGCGGTCAAAAACCAAAAATTTTGAAATTAGCGCCATATCTATTGCTGCATATCTGCCGTATGGTACTCTTGCAGCAGCTCCCGTTCTTTTGCTCGCTTCGGAAAGAAGAGGACGACCAGCGCCGCGCCGACCAGAACGGCAATGATCCCGGCAATGTAGGCACTTTTATCGCCGGCCAGAAAGGCGATCCTGGCCGCAGCCGTGATCTGATCGGCATACTGCGGGTACTGCGCGGCCACACTCTGGGCGCCGGCGTAGGACATCAAAAAGCCACTCGTCACGCTGTCGGGAAGTTGCGCCGCATTCGGCACGTCGGCCAGTTGGGCCGCCGTCGACGCCGCATAACCCGCCGCGAGCAAAGCGCCGAAGATCGACTGGAACAAGGCACCGCCTAGGTCGCGCTGTAGGTCAGCCGTACCGGAGGCCATCCCTACCCGGGTGACCGGCACCGAGCCGGTCAACGCATTTGAAGCGGGTGTGCCGGCCAGCCCGACTCCGACCCCGAGAAAGGAGTACCCCAGCCCCACCATCCAGTAGGGGATACCTTCATTCCACAACAAGAACATGGTCAGGAAACCGAGCAGGATAAACAAGTAACCACCCAGCAGGGTGAACCGGGAACCGCGCGCTTGGATGAGCTTGGCCGAACGCGGGGCGATCAGGATCATAAAGAACGCCGCCGGCAGGATGGCCAGGCCGGAGTTCACCGTCGAGTAGTCCAGGACATTCTGCAGGAACTGCTGGCCGATAAACAGCGCCCCCATCAACGAGCCAAAGACGATGATGCCGCCCACCCCCGCCACCCAGAAGGTCGGTCGGGCGGCCACCTTGAGGTCATAAAGCGGGTTCTCAGCTCGCCGCTGCCGCATGACAAATAGGACGGCTGCAATCAGCGCAATGATAGCCAGGATAATGACCAGGGTCGTGGCATCGGGCACAGGTACAAAATTGATCGCCAGGATAAATGATCCAACGAGGATTAGTGACAGGATGCCGCCCAGGTTGTCAACGGATTCGCTCGTCTCGTTGACGTGCCCCGGCACAAACCTGATCGCCATCAGGAGCGCCACGACCGCCAGCGGCAGAAGCACGAAAAAGATGGAGCTCCAGGGGAAAACCGTTAGCAGCAAACCCGAGGTTAGCGGGCCGACGGCATTGATGGCGCCGCCAATGGCCGCCCACAACGCAATCGAATGTGTGCGCGCCGGCCCTGCTCCCCACAGGGCGGTGATCAAAGACAACGTCGTCGGGTAGGCCATACCCGCGGCGAAGCCGCCCACAAGACGCCCGGCAATCAATATCTCGATCGTCGGCGCAAATCCGCTGACCAGGGCGGCCGGCATCGCCAGGGAAACGCCGAGGATCAGCATCAGCTTGCGCCCGTAGCGATCCCCCAGGGCGCCAAGCCACAGGACCGAGCAGGCCAGGCCCAGCGAATAACTGACCGCCACCAGGTTGAGTTGCGTCTGGGAGGCATTGAAATAGTCACCGATGGACGGCAGCGCCACGTTGGCCATAGCCAGCGGGAGATTGGCCACGGCGGCCACAATGATGAGAGTGGCTAGGATGATCCCGGCCTTCTCAGGCGCGCCCGCCGACTCAGCCGGGACAACGGTTGATTTGAGTTCAGTTTGTTGATTACTCATACTGTCCTCGCTTTTGAGAGGTGGTTGGTGGGTCTCATTTTTAAAGTGTAGATTATTCTTCGGTCGAGCCTGCCTCGCCGCTAATTTCTACGGTAGATTGGCGAGTAGACAACCAGGTCTGCGCCGCTGCCAGGGCCGCATCTAACGATGCCCCAAGGCCAGGCTGCGCCTCGAACACATTCTCCTGACCAACGATATCCATCAGTCCGGTTCGCTCCAACTCATCTTTTACCACCGGCTGAACACCGGCCAGCAACAGTAAATTGCCACCCTCTTGCAATTCCCTGGCATAACGCTGCAACCATTTCAAACCGGTGCTGCTGGCCTGTTCACGGCCCCGAACCCGAAGAATCACGGCAGCATGCTTAACCCCACGGGTGGCCGGCATAAGCTCATCCAGGAGGGGGGTTTCCGCGTAAAATTCGTGGCCGCCAAGAGAAAGTATGGTCACCTCGTTCGAAGGGTATGCGTCCGGCACGTCTCGTTCTTCGTAATGGCCGTTTTCATTGCGAACCAGGCAGGTCACTCGAACATCCTTCGAGGACGCATAAATGTACAAAACCAGCGATAGTCCCGCGCCCAGGAAGATAGTCCATTGCAGCGGGATAAAGAGAGCTGACAGGAAGGTCAGCATCCCGGCGGCTACAGAGCCCCACGAGGTACGGTAGATAAGCCGCGCGTCCGGCAGCCGGGCCAGAATCAACTCGGCTCCAATCACAAACAACATGCCGGCGATGACGGTCAGCGGTACCAACTCCGCCAGACTGCCCAATAGCACTACAATCAAGGCCAGCCACAGTCCGGCAAAGATGCCGCCCCAGCGAGAGGAGGCCCCGGCCCCCACGCTAATGCCCGTCCGCGAGAGCGAGCCGCCGGTGCCCATTGACTGAAAGAAACTGCCGACCAGGTTGCCCAAGCCTTCGCCGGTGAAGTCCCGGTTTTGGCTGGTCCGGCTACCATCGGTGTTGGGATAGGCCGTGCTGATGCCGGCCCCCTGGACCAGGGCCACCAAGGCCACCGATATCGAACCTAAAGCCAGCTTGGGTAATAAGCTGAAATCGGGCAGCATAGGCATAGGCAGGCTATTGGGGATGGTGGCAATGCTCTTGACCAGCGCTACCGAGGACATGCCCAGTAGATTGACCACAATAGTCATCACAATGAGGGTGATGATGGCTGCCAGCTTCTCGGTCGGTTTGATCATTTTTAGCCCAACCATCATGATGATGGTTACGACCCCCACGATCGTTGTCGTCGTCTCCCACTGGCCGATGTTGGCCAGCCAATTGATCATCTCCATCAGCTTATTTGCGCCCGATGGGGCATAGCCGGAAAAGTCGCCCATTTCACAGATGATAATCAGCAGCGAGGCCGCCGCCACAAAGCCGGTCATCACTGCATTTGAGACAAAATTGACCACCATGCCCATACGCAATAGGCCCATAGCAAACATAATGGCGCCTATCAGGAAGGTGATGGTAAACAGGGCCTGGGGCATCTGGCTGTCTTGAATGCCGGCCACCTGCATCACGCTGCCGGTTGACAGGGCGATGGCGCTGGTCAGGGTACTAATCATCAGGATAGTGCCCGTGGTCAGCGACGACGCAATGGTCGCCGAAATCCCGGAATAGAGGCCGTAGACTGGATTGACCCCCGCCAGTTGGGCGTAAGCCGTCCCTTCGGGGATGCTGAACAAGCCGGTGGCAAAACCGGATACCACATCAGATTTCAAAGTCTTTGGGTCTGGTTTCAGCGAACGTGCATAGTTTTTGATGTTCATAAGAAGATCGCTACCGAAAAAGGCTATTAACTGCAAAGAACGCGAATACCATAAAGGAGTCGAAGTTTTTTACTCTTAGCCTCCCTTACGGTGGGATTATTTATGGCGTCACAATGTTGAACCAGAATTCAAACACATCCAGTAGTGAAATCAGTTCGTGAACCTTATCTAGACTGCCCTCAACCTGCACCTCGCCGTTTTTGATTTCTTCGTCGAAGGTGGATTCTTGGAGGATGATTTTGTTCAGGGCTATCCGCGTCAGAGTCAGGCTGGCGTCGGCGTTGGCGACTTGCCGATCCGGTGAGTGGTTCAAAGCGGCGTTGGCTAAAAAGAGCACGGCCGTTTCGCCCGTATCGGTAAAGTCAAAGTTAACCGTAATCTTCTTGCCGGCCGCTTTAGGGCCATTCAGGCGCATCCCCAAATAATCAAAGAACAGGTCCAAACTCATCGCCCGCACTGTATCGGGACTGGCCGTGTTAGGCGTAGGAAGCTGTTTGACCCCTTCACGCAGTTCCTTGGCCCCGGTCAGGTAGAAGTTACGCCACGGGCCGGACTCCGCCTGGTAGCCCATCTGCTCAAAGGCATCGGCCAACAGTTCACGCGCGGCTTTATGCTCCGGATCGGCAAAGACAACGTGTTTCACCACTTCGGACACCCAGCGATACTCGCCTTTGGCATAGTCCTTGGTCGCTTTTTCCACAACAGCATCGACCCCGCCCATCATCTCAACGTATTTCTTGGCCGCATCTTCCGGAGGAAGCTCATGCAGAGTGGCAGGATTGCCGTCAAACCAGCCCAGATACTTGGTGTAGGCTGCCTTTACATTATGGTTGAGCGTGCCGTAGTAACCGCGCATGGCCCAGTGTCTGGCCAGTTCCGGCGGATACTCAATCATTTCCGCAATCTCCACCGGTGTATAACCGTGGTTGGCCAGACGCAGTGTCTGATCATTGATGAAACGATAGCCATCACGTCCTTTCTTAAGCATCTCAAGAACCCGCTCTTTGCCCCATACCGGCCAATGATGCATGCCGTACATAACCTCAGTTTTGTCACCCCACATGTCAATGGTCTGGTTGAGATATTTTGACCAGGCTTGCGGGTCACGGCAACTTGTACCCCTCATCGAATAGGTATTGTGCAGCGTGTGGCAGCAGTTCTCGGCGGCGGTCAGAGCTTTGAGCTCTTCGATATACCAGTGCATCTCAGCCGGAGCCTCGGTGTCCGGTGCCAGCAGGAACTCGAAAGTCAAGCCGTCTATGTTCATCTTTTGCCCCGTCTCGGTAATTTCGTGGGTGGGCGGAATCAGGGTGATGGTGCCGTTGGAGGTACTCATCCCCAGGCCGGTGCCTACCATCCCTTTGGGTCCGGGCGGCAGTAGATTGCCGTACATGTAACTGGCTCGACGGCTCATCACATTGCCGGCCAGTACGTTTTCGGCCACGGCCGCTTTCAGAAAACCGACCGGCGCGATGATCATGACCTTGCCCGTCTTCACATCCTCTTCCGAGACCACGCCCCGCACGCCGCCATAATGGTCTACGTGACTGTGCGAGTGAACGACGGCTACCACCGGTTTTTTGGGGCGGTGTTCGTAGTAGAGTTCAAGCGCCGCTTTGGCCGTTTCGGCGGAAATAAGCGGATCAAAAATGATTAGACCGGTATCCCCCTCGACGATGGTCATATTTGAAAGGTCGGCCGAACGAATCTGATACAAGCGATCGACTACTTTGAACAAACCACCCTTTAAAACCAGCTGTGATTGTCGCCACAGGCTGGGATTAACTGTTTCCGGGGACGATGCGTCTTCTTTGATAAAGTCATAGCGAGTCAAATCCCAGACAACGCGCCCGTTATCATCTTTGATCACTCCCCTGTCAGGCAGCGGGGCGATGAAGCCCCTTGCCGCATCTTCAAAATCGCGACGGTCTTCAAAGGGTAATTTGCTTAAAAATTCGGAGTTGGAGGCTTTGGTAAATTTTGTAGCCTCATTTGATCTTTCAGTCATTTCAATCCCCCTTTTGTTAATAAAGTCAATACAAAGAATTTTACAATATGTCCCATATGTTGCAAAGTCCCCCGATGAAACTCGGTTTACTTCCAATATTTCAAAGTATATGGTTAGACATCAGAAGAAATTAACAAACAGCAAACGCCCCATCAACAGGCAATAATGCCTAAGTATTCTCTGGAGTTGTAGTTGCTTTCAAATAGCGAGATTGGAAACTGTATTTTTACCTCCGTGTTCAAAGAGCGTTTCAGTTCCGACAGCTCACTTTCAGCTACCAGCATTATTATGCAATGTGTAACTGTGTTCTTTTGTCCCCGTGGTTTCAGTTCCCAAAAATGCCCTTCCAATAGTTCCCCATTTGTCTACTTCAAGATGCCATTACTCAGCTAAGCATCTATTGAGCCTATCCCAAAACTAATATGTTATTGAAATTATAAATTTATTTTTATGTCATTTCATGAAATCGATGACGTTCTATGGGAATCCATAGAACCTTATCTTCCTCCACAGAAATCACCTACAGGAAGACCACGCGCAAATATGAGGAAGTTATTTAACGGTATTTTATACGTTGTTATGACAGGTTGTACTTGGAAAGATGTTCCTCGCCGCTATGGATCTAAGTCAACGGTTCATAGATTTCATCTTTACCTGTGTGAACATGGCATTTACCAGAAGATCTTCAATGAACTTTTAAACAAAGGTTATGATCTGAACAAAATAGATCTCTCCCATGTTGAATAGGAAGGAAAGATTACTCTTTCCCTCCCTTCCAGGAACGAACCGTGCGACTTTCACCGCAATTCGCTCGCGCATTTCACAACCTTTTCAGGCGGCTCTAAAAGAAGAATGGAAGTCTGGTTTATATCCATGGTGCCTGTCTTTTGATACGATCCTTCCTTTCAAGGAAATATTGCCTGTTAAGGTATGGGTTGGCATCAAGTTTGGGCAGTGAATGCCGGCGGATTTTGGTATCTGAAAATTTGAGAAGTTTGGTCTCTTTGGTCTGAAATATCCATTTTCGGGTACCTTCAGAGGCCCAATACTTGTTTGCAATCCATTTGTGACCCTTATTAGGATGTCTCCGTTTTCCCCATTGCCAAGTGATTTCCCATAGATAGGAATCAAGTTTTCGGAAAGTATCCTTTGCCACTATGTGACGGTGATAGTTCGTCCATCCTCTGATTACCGGGTTAAGGGTTTTGATAAGTTCATCTTGTGTCCATGATTTAGCCTTGCTGACAATAACCTTGAGCCTTTGAGTAATCGATTTGATTGATTTTTGGGATGGCTTAATCAGAAGTTTTCCTCTATATTTTCGGAGTTGAATAGGAAGGAAAGATTAATCTTTCCCTCTCTTCCAGGAACGAACCGTGCGACTTTCACCGCAGTTCGCTCGCGCATTTCACAACCTTTTCAGGCGGCTTTAAAAGAAAAATGGAAGTTTAGTTTGAATCCATGGTGTTTGTTTCTTGATGCGGTTCTTTCTTTCGAGGAAATAACTCCTATCAAGGTAAGGATTAGCATCAAGTTTGGGCATTGAATGCCGGCGGATTTGGAAATCTGAGAATTGGAGAAGTTTTGTCTCTTTAGTCTGGAAGACCCAATTCCTTGAACCTTCAGAAGACCAATACTTGTTGAATATTCATTTATAACCTTTATTTGGGTGTCGCCTTTTTCCCCACTGCCAGGTGAGTTCCCATACATAGTGATCAAGTCTTTTGAAAATAACCTTAGCCACTATGTGACGATGATAATTGGCCCATCCTCTGATTATTTGGTTAAGCTTCTTGATGAGTTCATTTTGTGTCCATGACCTAGCATTACTTACGGTAGTCTTGAGCTTCTGAGAAATCGATTTGATTGACTTCTCGGATGGTTTTATTAGAAGTTGTCCTTTGTATTTACGGAAATGCCAGCCAAGGAAGTCAAATCCATCGTCGATATGAGTAATTAATGTTTTCTCAAGAGAGAGTTCAAGGCCTCTAATTGCCAGAAATTCACGGATGATATCACGTACTTCAGCTGCTATTTCCTTTGTTGGAGCAGTGACTAAAAAGTCATCTACGTAGCGGATGAGGTGTACTTTCATTTTCGGAAAATGTTCGTGAAGGAGTTTTTCTATTCTATCCAATGTCATATTAGCTAGTACAGGAGAGATGTTTCCTCCCTGGGGTGTACCTATGTCAGTGGAGTGGAACTTGTCATCAAGAGTGAAACCAGATTTCAGGAATTGAGATAGGATTGATTTATCAATTAGGATATTGTTCTTGAGCCAAGAATGGGAAATGTTATCAAAACAGCCTTTGATATCACCTTCTAGAATCCAAGGGCTAGATGTCGTTTTCCAGAGGCATCGGAATGCATAATTTGATGCATCTTGTGCACATTTGAAAAGGCGAAATCCAAAGGATCGAGTATCAGCTGTAGTTTCAGCTACAGGCTGAAGACCTAGAGCATACAGAGCTTGCATAGCTCGGTCTCTCATAGTAGGGATAGACAGAGGACGTTTGCTAATTTTTCCAGGTTTGGGGATATAGATACGGCGTAATGGATATGCTCGATAGTGTTGTTCTGAAAGATTGATTGCTGCCTGCATCTTGTCCGATGCGGAAGTCCAGAGTTCTCTATCTATGCCAGCAGTTCGCTTACCACGATTCTGCGTAACTATCCGCACTGATAACAGTTTTGCGAAGTAGGAATGAGTTAATAGGTATGTTAGTCTTTTAACCAGATTCCAGTTTTCGTTGTTTGTTGCCTTTGCAATCCGGGTCTGTAGCCGGTTAACTCGGAATATAGTTGCTTCCCAGTCAATAGAATTCCATTGACTTGAAAAGCTCCGGTCAGTGCGCTTCTCGCTATGAGGCGTCGTTGAATGCTGCACTTTCACTGGTATACCTCCTTTCTTTGCCGTGAAACACCTGTTTCAAGTCAGCGCCTTTTCAGGCTAAGGCATAAGCCTCTATCCTGTCCATTATAGGCAGGCGTTCGCTTTTTGAAACATCCTTTCCCGTCTACACTATTTGTAGGTCTCGCGACTTGCATACCTCTTTTGAGGAGCGTATACGGGTTACCAAGTTCAGTATCGGAGATATTTTTGGCGCTTTAGGAGCCATCTATAGACCGGGAACCATTTCGTCCGTTTGCCATTCTGTAAAACAACCAGGATGGCCAGGTTCCATGCCATTTTGGCCCAAGTGTATCGCCCTGTTTTCACTTGTTTATCATGACGATCCTTTCGATGATTCAGCGTTTGCTTCTCCATGGCGTCTTTTCCCTTGCAGATTGAACAGATCAGGGTTCTATCCTTTTCCACGTTGTCCTGTGGGCTTCACACCCTCCCGTTAACCAGAAACGCATGCCACAGTAGGGACACCCTAAACGGATAGGAGGCAGATTTTCCTGCAATCTCAGATACCGCTTCTTGTCGCACTTTTTTACTGATACAAAAGATATTTCGGCTAAAAAAGGGGAAATATCGGCTATGATGGTTACAAGAAGGTAAAAGGAATAAAATTAAGCGTTTTAGTAGATTTACAGGGTCGACCTCTTTCTATTATCGTTGTACCTGCAAATGTGAATGATTCTACACTTTACATACCTACACTTAGGAGTTGTCACAGAACAAAATATGCACAGGTTTCGATTGGATGCCTTGATTTTCAAGATCATCATCATCAATTAGAAATTAACTCTATGAAAAATATGTCTAATTTATTTATTGCTTCATTTTTTCCTTCCACGATCAAATTATTCAACGTAAGGTCCATGCCTCTTTTTCGTTTATGCCGACTCTTCCTGGGCCATCTCCGGCCACATCAAATAAGCGCCGACAAAAAAGCAAACTGCCCCAATCAGGGTGAAAGCAGTGGCCCACAGCGCGAGATTGTTAAAAATGGGGGCAGGTCTGATAAAAGCCAGAAATGCCGAAATTAAGAATGCAACACATCCTACAAAGTTAATAATCGTAATCCACCAGTCAATGTTGCGACTGCGCCAGCACCACCAGCGATGACAAATTTCAAATACCGCAAACGTACCGGAGATCTGGAAGAAAATAGAGCCAACCATGTCCGGTACCCAGATCAACAGGTCTTGCCCCACCCAACCCAGATTGAGAAAAGCATCAAACGTGTTGAAGTTGAACATAATTGTTCCCAGAAATTGGCTAAATGTAACCCAAAAATCAATTCGAGCCGGCTGCCAGGCCAACCATTTGCGTTTAGCGTTTTGGACATCACCGTCAACGGTAGTCTCGGCGTTGATAGACTGATGGTATTGGGAATAACCGGCAGAGGTAAAGAAGATCGAACCGATGAAAAAAATCAGGTTGAGAATGAGATATCTTTTGAACCCGGCCAGAAATAAGACGCTGCCCAGTGCAAAGTGGATGGCGCCAATCATGAACAAAACGGCGATCCACCAGTTTAACGATCGGGGGCGCCAAAGCAGGTATCTGGGTTGTTTTTTTTCCGCCGCTTCAGGGCCTGGTTCCGGACCGAACCGCTTGCGATGTCGCCGGGAGGTTCTGACATCCACAGTGCCATCAGGCCGGCGGTGGACAATGCGGGTAACAAAGGGACCCATATACTGTGACTCGATATGTTCCCACGTATCCGGAAAATAGATATAGCCTCGTTTAATTGAAGTTGACATAAGCGTTTATCTCTCCGATTTAGCTGTCAACCAGCCAGGCATGGTCAGATTCCAGTGGATAATATTATGCCCTGGTCCTTTGGGGTGTTTGAGTCCCATTCTTTTCACATCTCCATAAACCGTTGGTGATAGTATTGTCAGCTGAGGTTATCATCACGCAAAAGAGATGAAGACAGTTTCCCCATAAGCTCATCTATTGAAGCTTCGCCACCAGATCCTCCCCTGATTCACTTTTTCCCATCATGACCTTTAATGCTTATGCTCCAAGTATCATCTGTCATCAGAATAACACCACAATCATGAGAGAATTACCAACACACAACTACAAATAAAGTTTTTACTCCTGGACTATATACCTTTAGGAATTAAAATTTCGAAACATTTCATTTCGATTGTCATTGTCTATCCTGTGAATGTTTCTTCCTGTAGATTGCCTCCACTACAAAGGAAGAAACAAAAATTGCTACCAATTAAGGAAATTATAATGGTAAGCCAATATATGTGATATCATCGGATGATGAGTTCGATGGTGATGTACAGGTTATAAAACCGAAGGATCAATCCAACCTTGAGGCAAGAGTAGAATCACTAGAAAAACAGCTCTCACTCTTATACTCGAATCAGCATCAAAAGAACCAGATAAATGTGGTGGGCCCGCTGAGATTCGAACTTCTTACATTTCATATCTCTACAAACCGTCATAGATTCTGGAGTAGGTTTAAACGCAATATGTTCTTTTTACATAAAAGTCTACATGACTATTTAATATAAAATATAATATCACTTCCTAATCTTTTTATTCTATATGTACACAGTAATACATCAAATGGGGTCTTACTAACAACTATCTGTAAATTAACTTTAGAAAAGCTTCAAATAAAATAGGAGAATTCAAAGTGAAGTCCCAACAGGAAAGCATTTTTGGAAAAGTTTTTTTTTGTTTTCTTTTGCTGTTTCTTGGCTTAATGAGTTCCAACCTTACGCATGCCGCAAATACTAATTTTATTATAAAGTGGGGTTCTGATGAAAGTGGTACCGGACAAATGATGAATCCACAAGGTATTGCTGTTGATTCTTCGGGTAATGTTTATGTTTCAGAACCTAACTTTCATCGTATTCAGAAATTTGATAGCAGTGGTAAACTTCTTACTAGCTGGGGTTCTTATGGCAGTGAGGATAGGGAATTTAGCTCTCCATTTGGTGTAACTGTTGATTCTTTGGGTAATGTTTATGTTGCCGACACTTGCAATTATCGCATTCAGAAATTTGATAGCAGTGGTAAATTTCTTACTGGATGGGGTTCCTCTGGGGATAGCTCTGGACAATTTAGTCTACTTAGTGGAATAACTGTCGATCCTGCTGACCACGTTTATGTCGCCGATACTAATAATCATCGCATTCAGAAATTTGATAGCAGTGGTAAATTTCTTACTGGATGGGGTTCTTATGGCGGTGGCGATGGGCAATTTAGCTCTCCATTTGGTATAACTGTTGATTCTTTGGGCAATGTTTATGTCGCCGATACTGACAATCATCGCATTCAGAAATTTGACAGCAGCGGTAAATTTCTTATTAGATGGGGTTCTTCTGGCAGTGGGGCTGGGGAATTTAACTCTCCATTTGGCATAACTGTTGATTCTTTGGACGATGTTTATGTTGCCGATACAGGCAACCATCGCGTTCTGAAATTTGACAGCAATGGTATATTTCTTACTAAATGGGGTTCTTACGGCAGTGGGGCTGGAGAATTTAGCTCTCCATCCGGTGTAACTGTTGATCCTTTGGACAACGTTTGTGTTGTCGATACTGGTAATCACCGCGTTCAGAAATTTGACAGCAATGGTAAATTTCTTACTAGCTGGGGATCTTATTTGATTTTCCGCAGATGTCCTTTCAATTTTTGTAATTTTTCTTTCGATTGTTTTTGAAAACGATGGAAATCTCGATTTTATAGAGAAAAATCCTGTTTATGTTATTCATTTGGATAAGGAGTTTTATGGTGAATTTCAAGTTACATGATCGGAAGTAAAATCCGACTTCGAAGCAAAAGTTGAAGCATTAGAAAAAAAGCTCTTTACGCTCTTATAATCAAAAAATAAAGAAGAAACAGAGAGTGGGCCTGCTGAGATTCAAACTCAAGACCTCCGCCATGTGAAGGCTGGGAAATGCGCAATTTATGTATTGACAGTTTATCTAATCGAACGAGGATCAATAATCCTTAACTATATATTACAATCTTTCAATATATTTTCAATAGTAAAGGAGGTTTTTGGTGCCCGAAGTCACTATTGTTGAACTTAGCCCTCAACTTGTGCTTGGTATGCGTAAGACCGGAGCTTACAGGGAGATCCCGGTAATGTTTCAGAGAATTTGTGAGTTTGCTTTAAGCAAAAATATTCCGCTTGCCACCTACCCTGCTTTTCTCTGTCATGAGATCACAGTTGAAGAAGTCCAGAAAGCTGATGAAGAGGGAAATGCTGATATTGAAGTTGTATTCCCTATCTATGAATTTGTTGAAATTACCGGGGATGAGGAAATTAAGGTCTATAAGCTTCCGGGAGGGAAAATGGCAAAGATTGTTCATAAGGGCCCTTACGAGGAATGCACCCTCGCTTATGAAAAACTATTTTCCTGGATTTCAGAGAATGGAAAAAGAATTACTGGTCCTGTCCGTGAAGTATATCTTAATGATCCTCGAGAAGTTCAGCCTGAAGAGATATTGACTGAAATTTATGCTCCTCTGGAATGATACGGTGAAGAATCTTACTCCGGAAAACATAAGTATTTGTAAATATCAGTTAGTTATTAGTTAATAACCTTTTATTACATAGTCATCATTAAAAGCAAAATCCTAAAAGCTGTTACAAACCTACTGGAGACAAAGAAATGGCAGAAGCATTAAACTCCGATAAAGCAAAACCTTCTCCAACTCTTAACACTATTCTTATGGTAGAAGACACTCTGCAAAACAGCCCTGACAGTGTTGTGACAGTTGCCGAACTCAAAAAAATGCTGCCAAGACAGGTAAACCATAACACACTGATGGTTATTCTGGACTATCTGGAGCAGAGCAATAAGATTGCTGTTGGACTTAGGGGAATAACCTGGATTCACAGCAGGAATGAAAACCTGAGAAAGGCAGTGGTTCAGGGACTTGAATTATGAAATATATTCGAGTAATCCTGACCCCTGAAGCCGCAGATGCATACAATTCTCTCATTAGTAGAGCACCTGAATCAAAGCAAGAAGAGATAATCCTTAATGCTTTCCTTTAGAAAGTGGAACTTCTAAAGGAGAATGTCCATTATGGTCAACCAATTGCCAAAAAACTGATTCCTGCGGAATATAAAACCAGGTATGGAATAACGAATCTATTTAGAGTTGAACTTCCTAATTTCTGGAGGATGCTTTATACGCTTACAGCGGGAAGTTCAGGTATTGAAATTATCGTATTGGTGCTTGACATAATTGACCATAAAAAGTACGATAAAAAATTCGGTTATAATAAGTGAATTTTGGTCAATTGATAGCGATTCATCGGTGGTTATCAGCTCTATGTGAGTTTAAGTGTGTCTATCATACTTGATTATTCATCAATACCTTCCAACACGCGCCACACCCTACGGTAGGTTCTACCATTCGCACCCATAGCTTGCTTCCAGTCATCTTCACTTAGTTCAACCAGCATATTTCGCACCTTAGGCAATGGTTCCTCTGTCTGAACACTTAAATAGTCCGCCATTGACGTTGCTGCCGAACGAGGAATTCCCAATAGTCGAAGCACAATCGCCTCATCACTATTAACTCCGTAAAAAACTCTAGATGGAAGATTCCTAAGCTTTTTCATACTTTCGTCATCGAGATTTTCACCAGTAATGGCTAATAGTGCCCCAAGCCCCCAAGAGGCAGTCTGCGTTAGTTTCCCAAAAAGGTTTTGCCCACATTTAGTCAACGCGGTGACTGTATCCTCATTTTCATTCTGAAAGTACCACTGAGCGATTTCTCCAATTGATGCTCCACCTACCCAGTCTTTTACAATTGAAGCTAACTTATTTCCATCGGGTCCATCGCCACCGGTTGCTTCTTTAAGGTTTTCACGTAGCTCAGGAACTCTTAGTAGAACACCCATCATGTCCTGAAGATCATTATTTCTTGAATCAAAAAGATTCTCAGTATTCCATGAAGCCGAATCAATGTTTCCTTTATGTTGCAAGATTGTCTTTATACTTTGTAGAGAAAATCCTGTGCTGTCCACTAACTTCAATGGTTGACCAGGTTTTTGAAAGTATTTCGTGTATTCTTCAATCCCATCTAATAGGCGGAGGGCAATTTGGCTATCCTTTGTACGCAATTTTTCAAAACCGAGTGTGCCTCTGAGTACTTGTTCTATCTCTTCAGAGAAAGTATCCGGTTCTCCCATCTGACGATAAGTGTGAACAAGGTATTGCAGGAAACTTGACCATTCAGGAATATTATATACAATTGCTCCAAGGTCACCAAGTTGCTCGCCAGCAGCCTTAGCTAAATCTATCAAGGCTGAATTAAGATCCCCGGTGTTGTTATTAATGAAAACTCGGAGTGCATCTGCTTTCTGTTTGTTGTTAGCGGCCAGAGCAATCACTCCTAATTGACCTTGTGATACACGACCTGCACGCCCAGCAATATTCCAAAAGTCTTCTGCTGGCATATTATATGCACCCTTTTTTTCACTAAAATACTGGTGAGAGGCCATAACCACCCCACTAACAGGGAAGTTAATGCCCTGCGCAATGGTGGTGGTAGCAATCAGGAAATCCAGTCGGGACTTTTCAAAGAGCCACTCCATCAAAACTCGAACCTCCTCAGGTAATCCTGAGTGGTGTACACCAATTCCATAATCAAGAAGTTCGATTAAAGGAAAATCTTCGCCAAGTTCCAATCGCAGAAACTCCTGAACAAGTCTGACATCTTCATCATTTGCACGTTTAAAGTTCTCTTCAATTTTGAATTTTCTAGCAAGTGACCATACCCAATCGGGACGTGCATGCATGACGATGACTGGACCACGACCCTTAAGATACTGGGCCGTAATTGCTGCAATCTCTCCATTTTTGTTCGCCTGGGAGAAATATGGGGCAATAGACGTTGATTTCGGTAAAGGGATTATTTCCTCCAGCGCGATAGTCTTACGCGTTGTGTGAACAGTTTCGAAATTCAGATGATAATCAAAACTTCTGCCTTTTATATGCCTTCCTTTTACTGCTTCAACAATCCCAATTGCTCGGTCATTGGGTTGCCAATCTAGAGAGAGACTGATATCTTCCGAGCTTGTTCCCCCTAACCAGCGAGCAACTTCACGGGCATTTTGAATGAATGGTGTCAGTAGAAGGAACTGTGCATAGCGGCATTCTTTGTTAATAGTTGCTAAAAGCAACTCCAATTTTAGCCCTCTATGTTCATCCTGAATATTATGTGCCTCGTCGACGACAACCAAGGTCAGAGGACGTCCAATTTTTTCTTCCCAGCCTTGACGAAGCATAAGGTCCAGTTTTTCGGGTGTAGTGACAAGGATTCTGAATTTCTGCCCGATGTCATTCTCTTGGAGAATATGCATCTCTATATTGTCGATTTCTAAAGCAGGGCTGACTTTTTCAACAATTAGGGATAATGGAGCAAAATCTTGGCGCAATTGTCTTGTTACTTGATTGACCAAAGCTCTTGATGGAGCAAGGTAAGCAACCCATCCTTCTTCTTCATCAAACTGATTAAGAGCTTGAAGGATACGGAACTGTGCAATCAATGTTTTTCCACTGGAAGTAGGCAGGCTGACGACGACGGCTCGTCGACTTGAACCAAGTAGCCCTTTCTCTAGCAAAGTTCTTCTTTGAGGAGGTAGAACATCGAACAAGGCTTTGTCACCACGTCCTTTATCCACTAGAGTCTCAACAAATTTTATCACTTTAGGATAGGCTGCCCTAGTCACTGTCCATATAGAATTCTCGACCATTTGTGAAGAAGCCGCAGCTAGTAGACGCGCAAGTGGTTCCAATTCTATCATACGGGCATTTTCACAGACTGCAAACACTCGGTCAAAATGCGTATCAAGCAACTGATTAACTTGGTAGTTACCTTCAACAGCACCATCTGTAATGAACAGTGCAAAAATTTCTCCTGTTTTGGCAAGGTGATAAAGCCCAATGAGTTCTAAAGCTGCTGCTTTAGCATGAACCGGTTCCATACTATCAAGATAGGTATTTTCAAACTCATTTTGCCTATTCCTGAGTTCCGCAATTCTCTGCAACACAATGTCGCGATCTTCCCAACCTTTTTTACGAATTAGGCGCAACCATACATCGACAATGGTCGCCCAAGTTCTCTTGCCCCAATCATCACTGTCAGTTGGAAGTACAGGCCATTCTTCTTGGCGAAGCATTCTGGCCGCATCTGCACCCTTGTCTCCAAGCACTGCCAAAGCGGACATGCGCAATATCTGAATCGAAGCCTTAAGAGGTTCGTTGGGTAGCGGTAGTACGCGGAGAAGGCGGAATGCATCTGCTGCACTTTCTCGCATTGCTCTCAGCTTTGCATCATCTTCTTCAAATCGTTCCAGAGTAAGATCTAGTGATGCTAGTTCCAGAGCATTAGCGACATCCTGAACAAGCCTCAAGTCCACATCAGGCTCTTTCTTAATTATCTCCCGGTAGACTTGAATGCGATTTGCAATATCAAGTGCTTCTCTTCGTTTTTCGTGGAGAGAGTCTAACAACAAAGAAGTCATGACAAAACTCCACCTCTAATTTGATCAATTAGCTGGTCCAAGCTCCATGGCAAATATAAGGCTACAAGGTTGCAGTTTGTTGGAGATACTAGTGTTTTCCTTAGAACCTTTCCTCGACCAGATAAATCGAGCTCATTGGGTGATGTATCCCTTATTAGCACACCAAAAATAGCCATTTGTTTATTTCCTGAGTTAAAGAATGCTATCGATGCTTGGTCAAAGACCGATTCATATTTGGTGCCCTTCACTCGTGGAAGAAGCCACCTCAGTAGCTGATTAATTATCGTGAGATTGTTGGCCAATTTATCAATTTGATGTCCCATTTGTCCACTACGTCCAGACATGACCTGTGGAGGTATCTTCTGTTCGCCAGAAGTCTTAACTTCGCCTAGTGCAAAACGATAACCTAGTCCATCATTGATAAAACCTACAATGTCGGCTCCCGGCAAACTTCCAAAAGGATTACGTTTATCCCGTTCCATGTTCCAAGGAAAAACGACCCCATGACTATGTATTAGATATGCCTCAGCCAAAGCCTCACCTGCGGCCCATGCCCGCTCTTCTGGTACGTCAGCATTCAAAACTGCTTTCAAACTTTTCTGACCCATGCCAGTCAATGAAAGACCTTTAAGGTGGCTACTGAAATCATCCCTTCCAGATGTATCATCCAAA
Organism: Methanosarcina siciliae T4/M; assembly: GCF_000970085.1. Lineage (NCBI taxonomy): Archaea > Methanobacteriati > Methanobacteriota > Methanomicrobia > Methanosarcinales > Methanosarcinaceae > Methanosarcina > Methanosarcina siciliae. The sequence goes on from NZ_CP009506.1 coordinate 510,893, forward strand.
CGACTTGCGACGTCGTCCTTCAGAAAAACTAGGAATGAACCATTATTTGTAAATTTCAAACCGCGCCATGATACGGAGGCATGATTATTCTCATACTCAATATTTGCAAAGGTTAGACTCATGACGCAGCCTCTGTGTATTTGCTTTGAAACTCACCTTGAATTGAACAACTCACCAGTCCGTTTGCGTATACCAGTCATGCAATCTATTTTTCGGCTTCAAAGATTTTAATTTCTCCAGACCTAATTTTAGGAAGAACGATATCTCGGATTCCACTCAGAACCTGTATTTATCGTTTATTATTATGAATAACAGATAGTAGTTGTATAATAATATTGTGAAAGTGGTCTAAGAGCGTACTTTTAATTAAATAATATTTGTAACCTGAGTTCTCATATTTTAAGCGCATATATCAAGTTCCGTAAATCTATCGTTCCAATTGATTACGGTTTTCAAAATTAAATCCTTAGTTCGTGTGCTTAAATTTAAGCACATAATTCGACATCAGTAGAGTTTTATGCGCCTAAAAAGCCGGAATCTAGGTATAAAACATTTAGATGATGAAATTGAAGTTATGGATAGAGATATTTTCAATTATGTTTACAAAAACCATAAGCGAGAAATGGGAATTTTTATATTAGTTCCAAGAATTGGAGAACTTAGGGCGGGAACTCTTATTGCTGAAATAGGAAATTTCAGGGATTTTGTATCTGGAGATAAACTTACTTCATGGCTTGGTCTGGTTCCAAATGTATATCAATCATAATATGGCATATTATTACAGTGCGACAAGAAGTTATGTCATGAATTGCATGAATGCTGCCCTTTCCATTTGGGGTAACCCTACCAGAATGTGCATTAGTAGCAATACAGGTGTGCAAAGCTTCTGGGACAATGTGAATTCCTCTGGAAATCCAGTTCAGACGGTTTGCTAGGGTAAGGGTTCTATGGAGAATGTAAAGTGAACCATTGTAAGAGTCGTCAGGTGCAACAAGCGAAATTGGATTGACACGCTTGAACCAAAATGGTACGAAATCAGGCTTTAATGGCTTGTAATATGTTAAAGCAAATGGACAAACGGTTTCCGGCTTATAGATGGCCCCTAAAGAACCCATAATTGTTCATGACATAGAACTTGGTAAGCCCTATTTGTTCCCTTTAAAGCTCACATTTCGACCCCCCCTTTAATTTTCCCCTGAATTATGGTTCAATTACCATAATTTCTAGTTAATCCCATCAGTTCTTTTTTGAAAAAGTTCAAACTCTTGATTTCATTAACCAAGTGTTACATCACAAACTGTATAGCTACCGCTACATATTTTCCGAAATATAACCTTTTATTCAGCCTTATTCAGGAAGTTCACCCAGACTCGAGATTCAAGCCCAGTAGCTTTACCAACTTGTTCAGGTGATCTACTTTTCCATTTTTTGTGATAATCACACGCTTTCCATCTATAGTCATGATATAATGGAAGGAAAGCAACCTCAGCATTTTTTCTGCTGTAGGGTTTTTCAGGATAGACCTCCCAAAATCAATACGTAAAGGCTCATTTTCCTTTTTCAGATTTTCTCTTGCTGTAATCCTCATAAGTACCCTTACTAATAAGGAAACATGCAGCAGCATAAGCAATGCTTCAATACGTTCTGGTTTTTCCAGAAATATCCTGTAAAACATAGAAGGTTTTTTCAATTCTTCAAAGTTCGTTTCAACAACTTGTTGGTTTTTATATAACTGAAAGATTTCCTTATTGTTTTTTGTATCGAAGGGAACATTTGTAATCAGTACTACAGTTTCCAACGACTGATGGCGCTTTTTCCATTTTTTCCTTGTTTTGCTCAAGGCTTTTGAGTTTAACGTAAAATTCACTGGTGATTTTCAATTTTTGTTGACTCTTGGAGGGTCTTCCTTTCGGTCTTTTTTCAATTGTTTCTTCTTGGATCTCAAATGTGACATTGAATAATGAGGGTTTGTACTTCTTAGCAAATTCATCCATTGCTTTCCTGGCATCTGCTTCGCAAGCGAATGGTTTTTTAAACTCTTTCTTTATTCCTTCCTCAATTTTTTCTCGTTCCTTTTTACTTTCATTGGCTAACCTTTCATCACCATCAAGCTTTCTAAAAACGACTAACCGACATTCATTTCCATGAACAATTTTATCAAAACCTTGCACTTCATACTTTGTTGCTCTTTTAGATTCTTCATCTTTACAGCAAGGTCCTACGTATTCCCATTCATTGAGCGAATAAGCCTCAGATACAGTCTTTTCTGCAATCCTGGAACAGAATTTCTCTGGGCACCTGGAGATGAAACTGAAAGGATTTGTTTTATCGAAAAGGACTCCAAAATTCTTTTTATTCACCAGTTTCGAATCTGCTATGAAGATCGAATCACTATACATTTCACCAAATAAATCCCTGAAATGGCGCATAGCATCTGGGAGCCAAACAGTATCAGCAGTGTTCCCATCAAGTGTTTCTGTGTAAAGAGGAAGTCCTAATTCGTTTGTAATCATTCCGCTCATAATTTGTTTTTTATCAGGACGCTTATCTTTGCTATAACCGTAAGTGACCTTCAAACCTTCATAATTTTCCTCTTCACAAACCTTAGAATCTCCGTAGTAAACATGAGATGTAGTGTCCACTTGGAATATTCGACCGAATGGAATTTTGAAGTTTGCAAAAACTTGTGATACTACCATGCTGAAAAGACCTGGGCAACCTGCTTCATGAACTCGATCCAGCAACAGACCTAAACAATCATCATTGAAGTATGAGTGGGGATAATCTTTTCCAAAAACAAGCTCAGTATCCATGAATTCAACAATCTCTTCAACAGAGCATAAAGGATATCGTTTATCTGCGCGAAAAAAAGGAGTTAGCACTATACTCAGTGCCAGAGTTCCTGGCGGAACTCTCCATTGATCTCGATCCCATTGGATGTTGTCATTGATAATGGCTTCAAAAGAAATTTGATTTAAATAATGTTTAGGAGCCAAAACTGTGAATGGGGTCGTATTTGTCTGTGGAAATTCATTTGTATTCAAGTGTTCGGAAATATTATCACAGTTGGAAGTATTTTTCATGCGAGATAACTCTCTGTTTTTATTTTAGGCTTTGAAGAATTTGTTTGTTATGTTATGTATTATATGCAGGACGTTATAAAAATCAAATCCTTAGGAATAATGTGAAGATGAGAATCGTTTATAAAAATTGAATGAAGAAAAAATTAGGTCTTATCGGGAAGATGGGGTCGAAATGTGAGTTAAAGGGGGTAGAAACTTCGTAAGGAGCAACAATGACAAAGAGGGTAGAGGATTCAGTAAAAAGCGAATGCCAGTCTATAATGGACTGGATAAGGGTTCAAACTTTGCCTTAATCCGAAAGGATGCAGACTTACTGATGGTGTTCTATTGTATGAAAGGAGGCAAACTTCTGAATGTAAGTATTTCAACGATATCCTCTCAGGATAAGAAGCTTACAGACGCTCACCTCTTCCAGAAATGGAAAACTATTGACTGGAATCAAGTAGAAAAGAGTGTTAATAAGTTGCAAACCCGAATTGCAAAAGCAGTCATGAAAAACAAATGGAACCATGTCAAGAGATTGCAGTATTTATTAACTCATTCCTATTTCGCCAAACTTCTGGCAGTAAGAAGAGTTACTCTAAACAAAGGAAAAAGGACACCTGGAATTGATAATGAAAAATGGCTAACTTCCAACGCCAAAATGACGGCTGTCCTCAGACTTACTGGTAAAGGATACATAGCTAAACCCCTGAAAAGAGTCTTCGTCACTAAGATTGGTAAGAATAAGAAACGTCCCTTAGGCATCCCTACAATGTATGACAGAGCTATTCAGTCTTTATATGCATTAGCTCTCGAACCCATAGCTGAAACAATATCTGACCTTAGGTCTTTTGGATTTCGAAAGCACCGAAGTACCAAAGATGCATGTCAGCAAATCTTTTTGTGTTTGAGCAAGAAGAGCTCAGCTCAATGGATCTTAGAAGGCGACATCAAAGGATGCTTTGATAACATAAATCATCAGTGGTTGTTGACTAACATTCCGATGGACAAGTCAATACTAACTCAATTTCTCAAAGCAGGTTTTATTTACAAACACCATCTGAATCCAACTAAAGCAGGTACGCCGCAAGGTGGAATAGTCTCCCCCATTCTGGCTAATATGACATTAGACGGCATCGAGGAGTTACTTATGAGCAAATACCCAAAACAAGGTCGTAAGTCTCCTAAGGTTAACTTCGTCCGTTATGCTGATGACTTCATAGTTACTGCTAATTCAGAAGAAACTGCCAGAGAAATTCGGGACATACTTATTGTTTTCCTCAAAGAACGAGGTCTTGAGCTATCTGATGATAAAACCCTTATAACAAACATTAATGAAGGCTTCGATTTCCTCGGCTGGAATTTCCGCAAGTATAATGGCAAGCTCCTGATCAAACCTTCCAAAAAGTCCATCCAAAGATTTACTGAAACAATCAGTCAAACCATAAAGAAAGGAATGGCATGGTCTCAGGAAGTCTTAATTGCCAAACTGAATCCCATAATAAGAGGTTGGACTAATTATCACAACTCAGTAGTCTCCTCGGAAGTTTTCCAGATCCTTGACCATCGAATCTGGGAACTGTTATGGACATGGGCTAAAAGAAGACATCCAAACAAATCTAAATCTTGGATTGTCAACAAATATTGGAAAAGAAGCATTTCCAGAAAGTGGAATTTCAGAACAGAAGGAAACGGGTTACTACTTCCATCCCAAACCAGAATCTATAGACATACTCCTTTAAGACTGCAAATGAATCCATTTCTTGACACTGATTACTACCGTGAACGCCAAAACAAATTGAACTTCCGGAAAAGTCACTCCATTTGAAATTAAAAAAAAAAGAGAAAAAAAAAGACTGCTGCCCGATACAGAAAAGGTTATAGAACGCTTGAGCCGTATGAAGGGAAACTTTCACGTACGGTTCTTAGAAGAGGAAGAGCGAGTAATCGCTCTTTCTTATTCGACAACGACAAGATGTACGAAGATGAAACAGGATAGCAAAAGGGAGAAATTCAAAAGAGGAAAATTGCGGAAACAGAGATATTCTCGGTTGATGGGCGTATAACAAAAATTAGTGGAATTATCCCAATAATGGGAAAATGGAAGGAGAAAGTACGTGAGAAAAAAATAATCATGTACTTTCATGCTAAATTAGAAAAATATATGAAAACGATACTATTATATGTTATAATCACCTTGAAACAGAACGTTAAGAAAGCGCGACTCTCTAAAAAATTAACTGTATAAGCTGAAAATAACTACAAGGTATATTTGAAAAAGAAGATGTGATAACGGAGCTAATTTCAAAAATTGGTAGAAAATACAGAAAAAAGTTAGTATTTTTTAAATTGTTTTTCTAGGAAAATATATCTTGTAATAAGACGTATACTTAGTAGAGTGGGCTTGAGACTGGTAGACTTAGAGCATGTACATTTGCTTTCAAGTGAGGTTCAAAGTTGTGAGCAAACTATAGCTCGTGAGATTAAATTAATAGTAGGGCTGGATATGTGTGATAATCTATGCACGTATGATACGTCACAAAAAGACGTAGATGTTTCGACAGATGTGATGGCGAACGAAAGTCAAGTTATCGCAAAAATCGCAAAACAAGCTGCCAGAAATGCTATAATGGATACCTTTAGGCTTGGTAATCCAATAATGATTCTAGAAGACGGATATATTGTCAAAAAATATCCAGATGGAAGAACTGAAACTGTAAAAAAAATCGAGAAAATGCCAGTAATATCAGGAAAAAGAATTTATCATCTATGAAACATATTACGGTTCATGAGACGTATGAGAGTATTTGCCGGCCCAAATGGTGCTGGCAAATCAACCTTGCTCAATCAAGTTAACAAAGCAGTACTTATAGAGCATGGATTTGAAATAATAAATTCAAACCGTCATATAAATCCTGATGATCTCAATGCGATTGATATAATTGATTTTAGTAAATTTGGGGTGATGGTTGAAGAAATTGATTTTAAAGAGCATGTACGGCAGTCTCCCCATTATGAAAGAAGTAATATTAATATTGAAAACATAGTAATTAAAAATAATTCATTTGAAATTCCTAACAAAAACTCATATATTGGCTCGATTCTAGCTGATTATTTACGAGTTTGTTATATAAAATTAAATGAAGATAATTTTTCATTTGAAACTGTTTTATCACACCCTTCAAAAGTAGATTTTCTAAAAAGTACAAAAGAGTGTGGATGGTTGGTATACTTATACTATGTATGCACAGAAGATCCAATTATCAACGTTGCGCGGGTAGAGGATAGAGTCTTAAAAGGAGGACATTATGTTCCACCTGAAAAAGTCATAGATAGGTATTGGCGGTCACTTGCAAATTTATTTCCCGCTTTACAATGTTGCCATAGAGCATATATCTTTGATAACTCAACAAAAGATATGCCACTAATTGCCGAAAAGAATCCAGATGATACATTAAAGTTATGTACAGATTATACTCCAGCATGGGTAGACGAATATGTATTATCAAAATGCAGATTAGAATCAAAATTTAAAATTATTTTGTAAAAAACACTGGTAGTATGCTAATTTTTCTGTAAAATTACAAATTATAGAGGGTTTTTGAATCAAAAGTTCGATATCAATAAATTGTTTTTACATCCAGTGTCCAAAAAATTGACTTTGAATTTACAGCAAATTTGCGACACTACCTACTTTCTAACTATAGTCATTTACGCAAAAAATTACACTTACGCAAAGAATTAAACTAAAATTGGACTGACCTATTTTCTAGTCCAATGCATTGTGTTTTCAGTTATTTCTGAGAATTAAGTATCCGCATCGAAATAACTTAGGTGCTTTTTTATACTGTTTTAAAGTATTATCGCGAACGAGCTCGTTTATTTAATTCAAACAAATTGTATATTCCCTAGGTTATTTTGTTACGACTCCTAAGTGTAAATTGTTGCATTCATAACTATAATCTCACATTTCGACCCCCTCCCAAAAAACACAACTTATTTTTTTTATTCGCACAGTCCATTGCTAATTTTGCCTTTACATTTCTATTAATTACCCAATATTCACTATATTTATTCAGAGGTATCTATTTTTTTATTTTATTTTCTAAATTTGAACTGGATTTTTTTGAACATTGTGGGATTCAAGCCAAAATCATTGATTTTGTTGAGCATGTTTTACGGCAGATTCAATAAGTTTATCCAGTTGTTGCAAAAATCACCTTATTTTTGAAAGGGGGGTCGAAATGTGAGTTTTAACCTAGATTCCCGCCCACTCATAACGAGGCAGGCGGGTTCACCCCCAGATCATGGTGTACAGCTGTTTTTTATTTTTCCAGCATCTCGCCCACTCAAAGCGATTTTCCTGGCTGTCCGAAGCATTCAATGACATCGAGTTTGTCGCCACGAAGGTTCTCTCACCGTTATGTGTAATATAGCACATAACGAGGATACAATTAACGATCCGAGAAACGAGAACCTTTTGAAATTTCAAGGAATCAACGCCCCAATTAACGAAAACCTTTTCAAATTTCAAGGGATATAAAACCAAGTATTACCAGACTCGTTATGAATCAACGGGAATCTAGGTTTTAACTCACCTTTCAAAGATGAGTGATTTTCCGTTATCCTCTGGCTTTGTTTGTGTATGCCTAATAAAAGAATAATCCTGACAATAACGATTTTGTTAATATGGCAGGTATTTTTCCATGTTTAGAAAAGAAAATAACGATGCTTGTTTTGTGTCCATTTCTTCCACAATAATTTTGCTTTTTTTGGACTCTTTTTCCTGAACTACCGCAATCTTGATCTCAGACAGTTTTTCAATGAGCTTTTTCAAAGAGAAACCGTACATTTTGGTCTCCCATGCCAGGTATCTGTAGAAAAGTAGGCCAGCCATAGCCAAAAACACATGAACTCTAATGTTTTCATCCTTGTGATGATATACTGGTCCTACAGGAACAAGCAAGTGATCATTCAACAGTTTAAAATCATCTTCAACAAGATTCTTACTGTTATATGTTTTCACTATCTTTTTAGTTTGCCATTTTTGCTTATCCGTAAATAGGACGTTCTTCCCAAACGTCTTTTCGCACTTTTTTTCGTTTTCTTCATCAATCCAGAACTTTAACTGAGGCTTTTTCTTCCCTTCCAGAGCATCAATTATTTCATATTTTATAACGCTATTGTATTTTTTCAGAATAATTCCTGCAACCTCACGTTCTACGCTGCTCCTGTTTCTTTCTTTTCCTTTACTGCTTTCTAATCTTCTCTGGAGATCCTCCAAACTATCAATTATTCTTGATTTGTTTGTTTCATAAGTGCTCTTTTGAAGCTTGTAAGTTCCTTCGTTGTAGGTTATTACGGTTGTATATTCTGCTCCGTAAAACTGGTGTTTTGTTCTGTATCCAAAAATTTTGTTACCTTTCGAATTCTTGTATAAACACTCATATTTGGAAAGCGGAACATCGAGAAGCTCCTCGGCTTGATTTGTTTTTGCAGATCCTACAAAACTCATTTTTGAGGTTACCTTTTCAATGTTATCTTTTGAGTTGTTACCCTTATCGAAAACAAGAACAAGATCTTCAGAACAGATATTTAATTCAGTCAGTCTGTTTATGATTTTATCTACTATGCCTGAAAATTCTTCAGAGTCATGAACATTTCCAGGATATGTTTCATGAATAAAAGGTATGTTATCCTCGTTTACAGCTAGCGAAACACATATTTGATTTTTGTCTTTCCTATGCTTTTTGTTATATCCTTTATGAAGCAGTTCGCTCTCGTCATCATAATTGTTAGCATACGTAAACCAGTTTGATTCATCCACAAACATTATTGATGGAGTAAATCCCTTTCCTACAAGAACTCTGCAAAGATCGTCTTCAATCTTTTTCATAGTATCCAAGTCGACATAATTCATTTGGTTCAGAAAATTCTGACAATTTAACTTGTGCGGGAATTTCCACATGAAAGCTAAAGGGGATTTTTTGAACCACTCTTCAATCCCGTTTTCACTTAAAACGCCGTGACTTTTTCCGATTACATCAAGTAAGAGGTATTCTCCAACACTCAATCCATCTATTAATTTTTTGTCAGTATGCTTGTTAACTATGTCAATGAATCCAAGTTCTTCATTCACATGAAGAAGTGCGGCAAGCTTGCCGTAATCAAAGGATCTAAGTTTATCATAGGGCAATGATTCACATTGCCTTTTCATCTCAAGTATTTTTTCTGCGCTACCCAGATAAACCTGAAAAATGGTTTTTACCTTTCCATCAACTCTGGCAGATTCTACTATATACCAGTAAGGTTTCCCATTGACGAGTTTCTTTCTTAAAAATACCATAGTATTGATTATGATCTACCTATATAAATAACTTTTTGAAATAAACAATATCAATAGACTTTTTAAAGTGAATTTAATACTTAGGATCTACAAATAAAAAATTTGCAAAAGGTCAGCTGATATTGTTTTTTAGAGAAAATTGAGGTTAAAATCGCGTTTCTTTGAAACTTCAGTTTAAGGTTGGAAGACATGACCTGATAAGAGCGCCAGGAGCTTTTAGAAGGTTGAATGTCTGAGCAAGTAAAAGTAATTTTTTCTTAAAAAAGGGAATTTAATGCTCTTAATTTAATTTTAAAGCATTAATAGAGAAATTGGCAAAACCTCATTTGTTAAAATTCTTATGATAATATTTTTGGAAAGAGGTTTTTAGATCTCTAATATTAATTTGAATTAAAAACCGGATACAAAGAATGTTCTTAAGAAGCTTTATAGTAATTTTGAAATAAGGATGGGCCACGATTGGTCCAAAGATACTGGAGATTGGTATATATAGAGATTTCTAAATTGGGCGCGGTATTCAAAAGAAGCTCAGGAACTGATTCTCTTTAATAAAAAATCATACCTATCCTTCATCTCATATTGAATGTATTTTTCAAGCAAACTCTTTTCTTTAGAGTTAAACGTCGTCAAAATAATTTGCCAATTATCAGAATTCGGAATTTTTTCAATTATCTTCACAAAAGCTTTGATAGCACTAGCATCTAAATTTTGTTGTTTAGGCTCGTCCAAAATTAAAAGATTTGGATATTTGATTCTTTCTACATCAAATAACTTAACTGAAGTTTGGAGTAAGGCTAAGTAATAACTCAGGATAATTCGGATATAATCACTCGAACTGCTAATATTAGAAATATCATAAAATTCCAACGAAGGAGTGTAATTATCAGACATTTCTAATTTTATATCGTTCGTTAGTTTACTTGAAGTAAATAAATGTAGCTCTTTAGAATTGTTAATCAAGAAATTCTTTATTGTGTTTAATATATCTTGATCTGTTGTAGATTTTTTGTAATCTTTTATTTCGTTTTCTATTTGTTTTTTGTGTTTTTCAGCTTCGTCAATTTTATGCATAAGCGGTTCCAAGCCTTCCCATTTAGATAATAACTCCTTATAATTTAAAATATCAGAATAAAGTTTATCTATTTCCCTAGCCAAATCTCTTAAGTTTTGTATTTCCTGTCCAAGATAAGTTTTCATTTGAAAATCTAACATATTTTTTAGATACGTTTCATCTGAACTTAAATTTTGAATTATTTGCAATGTTTTCTGTAGTTCCAGCTCCCGAGCTTCTAAAATCTTAACAAAAGAAGACTTTTCATCTTCTAAGAACAGCAAATTTTCAGTTACAGTAGATATATTACTTATTTCTGATTTGCACAAACGGCAATGTGATTCATCATTAGAACTAAGTTTTGACTCGCACACCGGACAGCGGGTAATATTCAACTCAAGATTGAGCCTCTGAATTTGTTCTAATTGTTTATTCTTTTTTTTATTAATCTCAATTTTTGCAATGTAATTTTTGTAACTATTAATTTCCCTAACTAAGTCTCTTTTTTTTTCTAAAGCCAAAGTTTTTGAATTTAAAATTTGTCTCAATTTATCTCTTTTAGAATTTGCAGAAGAGTCAAATAAGTCTTTTTTGTCGTATATAACCTGAATTGTTTCTTCTTTCTCTTTTAGTAAATTTTCCATATGACATATTAAATCATTTATTTCATATCTCCCAAATCCAATTTTATCAATTATAAGTACGTTATTGTCACTAACCGTAGCATTTCCTAGCGTGAGAATGTAATCTCTTTTAAGATCTAGTTCAGTTTTTAAGCTTTTGATTGTGTTACTAATCTCTTTTTTCTCCAGTTCTAGCAAATGTACATTAAATTTTCCTAGTCCAAGTAAGTATTCAAATGATATTTTTTTCACGTCTCTTATATTATACCGAGTAATCTGACGCGCTTGTATTTGAGACCAACCAGCTTTTTGTTCAACGAAAAAAAGAGGTACTAAATTTTCAAAATATAATTTTTTATTATCCCCATCATATCCTACGACTTCAACGATTTCCCAGTTCAAAAAATTAAATAAATATCTCTGAAATCCATATTCATCCATTGTTCCATTGCTTATTATATAAAAGTCATTGAATTGTTAGTAGAATAAAATTGCTCCAATTCACACTTTTTTACAATACAGATATTTGTCTTTCCAATAATATTCCGTTTAATAGTAATTGTTTCATGTGAATTGCTAATTTCTAAAAGTATATAAGATTCGATAATATTCTTTTCTTCTATTTTTTCATAGAATTCTGGTTTAAATGGATTATCTTTAAGTTTAAATATTCCAAGACCTTTTTCGGCACCTAAGCCGTATAAGATGCCTGTTATAATGCTACTTTTCCCTACGGAATTAGGTCCATAAATTACATTTAGACCTTTTTTGAATTCCACTAAAGCTCCATATGTAGAATTATCGGCACATCTGATAGTATATTTCAATTTATTAACAAATAAGTTTCTCATTTTCTCGCCAGTAGGTGTTTGGAATTACTTCAGTAATTATTTTTTTAGTATCTTTTTCCTTAATTTTCCCATTAAACAAATTTAGAAAATTAGTTTCTTCTTCAAAAATGCTTCTTAACGCCTCAGATATATTCATACCCTTCTCTAAAATTATAATTTTAGTACTATTTGACGTTTTTTTTGTATCTATAAAACCTCGAATTGACAAGAATAAAAACATATCATTAAATCTTAAATCCCAAGGAACACTTTTGTATTGTATCAGGTAAAAATCGTTTTCGATATTTTTTTGTTTTTTCCAAGAGTTCAATTTATTTAATAATTCTTTATTATTCTTGAAGTACTCAAGAATAAATTTAGATTGATATCCAGTGTTCCTTAAAATGAAATCTATACAAGCAATTAATTCTTTACTAAGGCCCTTTTCAAGATTTATCATTCCCAAAATAAGAAGAATTCTACAAGATCGATATAGTATAGAATCTTCTGGTTGTTTATAGACTGGTCTATCTAAACTAACACGTACTTTTAATTTTTTTTGTTCTATTCTATTAATTAATAACTCGATATCGGAGTTCATTCTTTCTCCAGTCAAGAGGACATTCAGCAGCGAGTTCCATTACAATTCCATTAAGCAATTTTTCAATGTCTCCTGTGTAGTTTCCATTCTTAAATAAAATGTCCAAATCTGTTTTTGCCTCATCGAAAAAATCATAGAAAAACTTTCGAGGACTATCGTCCTGGTGGACATTAAATCTTCCTGTAAGCCTATATGCTTTAATCTTCAGGTTTTCTTGCCAATCTAATATTTCTGATCTTAAATCATTGTTAGTATCTTCTAAATCTTCTAAATAGATTTTATAGTTACAGCGAAATTTATGGTATCGTAATCTTGTCTCATCATGTTCTGGAAAGATAGAGTTTAACTTGCAGTCTAAAGTTGTTTTATAGTTTTCTTTCTCATTAGGTTTTCTATCCGAGTCGATAATTTTGATTCTATTCCCCAAATCACGACAATTCTTTTGTTTTATTAGGTCATTGATTCTTAGTTTCGTTTTATTTATCACATTATTTTTGTCAATTGAGTTTGAATAATTATAGTTATATAATTCATAAAAGAAATCACTATTCAATGCGAATAACTCTTCAATGTTACTCGTTGTATCCCATAGATCAATAGAAAATGGAAATTTATCTCTACAACTTTCCAATGTGTTATCCTTAATATTTGATATCTGTATCTTTGGAGATATTGCTATAAAAGCATCAGCTTTATATGCAGAACTATCTAATTCAAACATTTTCCTAAGTAAAGCATTAAAACTAAGCTCAGTAGAATAGTCTTTACACTCAAAAAAGAAATTTCTTGGATGATCATCGTCATCATAAAATTGAACTTTAACATCAAATCCAAATTGTGCACCGCTATTTTGTCTTCTAACTCTAATTACTTGGAAATTCATCTCTTCAAAGAGCCATCGAAAATGTTGTTCGACTAAAATTTCTAGCTTGTCACCTTTGGACATTGTAAATATTATTTATACTGATGGCTTATCAATTTTTCGAATTTACTCGGCATTAATTAAAGATAATGAATAAAAATGTTGTAAACTTTTCACATGCACCATCTGGTTACATGAAATCACTAGGATAGTGGGTGTTTAGAAAAAGATTTGTAAGACTTTGAGGGGGCCAGGGCAAATTTTTAAAAATTTGCATGAATTTAGAGGGAATTTAAATAGATCAATTAATTTACTAAACATAATATAACAGAAATGCTTTGTGTTGTATAAATTTAGAAAACTACTTTTTGGCGTATTGGGGATGAAGTATGAAGATCATAGGAAAATCCAAGATCACAAAACTGCAAGCAAAACCCGAAATTTCATATCCATTAATAAGGCTGCCACAATCGGAAATTAATGTTGCAGGAGATACAGCTTATATCTTTAAAACGGAGTATAACGGCAAATTTGTTTATGTGATTTCCTTGGATGAAGAATTTAATGGCGAACTTAAAGTTGTACAACCAGAAGTAAAATCTGACCTCGAAGCAAGAATTGAAGCACTAGAAAAGGAAGTCTATAAAGACTCTAAATCTGAAAAGAAGGATAGTGGGCCCGCTGAGATTCGAACTCAGGACCTCCGCCGTGTGAAGGCGACGTCATAACCGTCTAGACCACGAGCCCATGAAATGAAATTGAAAACTAATAAGGGTTAAGCAACCATAAAATAGAACTTCTTATGTATAAGCTTATCGCTTGCAGGCTTATTTTTGGCTTGCCCGGGCCTGTTATGGGAGTACTTTTTTATCTTTCTGGCAAAGGGATTCCGGTTCCTTTTCATATTTTGGGGATTTTAAGTCAGGCGATAAAGTAAAGAAGTAAATACGTAATAATGTTAATAACTATAGAAATAATTTAATTGCTTGGTTTGTATGATAGAAATCCTGAAAATCCTCTTTACCATGCCGTTTTTGTTCTACTCATGCTATACTGACCTGAAGGAGCGCAGAGTCTCAAATAAGGTGTGGAAGTACATGCTTGCATCGGGGTCGGTATTTGTAATTTATGAAGTTTTTACAGGAGGTGTTCCTTATCTTAAGGCTCTTATTTTTTCGGGAGTTGTTGTTTTCCTTTCGATTTACATCCTTTTCCAGCTCGGAGCTTTCGGGGGCGGGGATGCAAAGGGGCTGATAGTGCTTTCTATCTTATTTCCGCTCTATCCGATTTTCCAGTACTCGGGAAAGGTCTATCCCCTGCTCGGGCTGCCCCCGATAGGGCTCTTTGCCTTCACGGTGCTGGAAAATGCTCTTCTGGTAACCGTCCTTGTGCCTCTCGGGATGTTCTGCTACAACCTCCTGCACTTCTCGACCGGGATGCTCAAAAAACCCTTCTACATGTTTCTCGGGTACAGGACTGATGTGTCCTCCCTGAAAGATAAGGAACATCTGGGCCTGCTTGAAAAGTTCGAACTTGATGAAAACGGGTCCGTCATCAGGAAGTTTGCACGGACAGGGCTCGATTTTGATGCGAACCGGAAACCCGAACTTGAGGAATACGCAGAAAAAGGGCTTATCGATAAAGAAGTCTGGGTTACTCCGGGCCTTCCTTTCATGCTCTCAATTACGGCAGGCTTTATAACAGCAGTGATTTTCGGGGATTTAATCTTTTATGCCGTCGTGATCATTCTTGAAGGATGAACTGAAAGCCTGTGGAAACTTTCTTTTTTCCTTTTTGCTTTCCTTTTCTACTTCTTCTTTTCTTCTACTTTTTCATCTTTTCTGCACGACAAGCAGCCCGTAGAGGATAGTTTCGGCAATCGGGGGGTTATCAGGAGTGCCTTTTGCGATCCTTTCTTCGGGATAGCCGAGGTTTTCGCAGGTATAGAGTTCGGCTTCGATTTCAAGTTCTTTAAGAATTTCTGCAACCTCGCGGGATCCAAATGACTCTTCCGGCAGCAGGAAAATGTTCCTTCCATTCATCAATTCCCGGATCAGTTCGGCTTTTGCAGGTTCAAAATCCCTGCCGTGGGCTGTTATTGCACAGAGGTTCGTCAGGTTTACCTTTGTCCGTGCACAGGCTGCCTGCATTGAAGATATCCCGGGAATTACGGTATCCTTTTCCCCTGCAAATTTCCCGAGCCCGGAAAACATGGGATCGCCTGTGGAGAGGACAACGGCATCTGCGGGCAGGAGGTGGAGCGACTTGTAATCTTTAATCGTCTTTGCTTCGCAGGTGATATATTCCTGTGCGATCTCAAGGGCTCTTTTTGCCCCGTAAACCACCGATGCCTTTCTTATTGCCTTTATCCCTTCTTCCGTGAGCATGCCGGGTCCGACCCCGACTCCTACCACAATCATAGTTTTTCTTCCCCTCTGTCCGGTTTAATTTCTGAAATCTCAGTCCCTGGAGTTTACTTTTGATTCAATTTTTGAATTCACTTTTACTTCTCAGGTTTACTGTCCATAAGGACAGAGCCATCCCTGTCAATCACAACGATTCTCGCACCTTTGCCTTTCTCGACTGCCATTTCAAAGGCTTCTTTCAGGCGCTCGTGTTCAGGAGCTTTTTCAAGCATCTCAACGACGGTTGCATAGCCGCTTCCTTCCAGCATCTTCGGGTTCCCCCATTTCAGGACAAGGCCCGGAAGCCCGCAGATAATGATGTCGCCTGAAGCGTTATCAAGACCTTCTGAGATCCTGCTCCCGACCATAACAACGGTGTAATCGGGGAAAAGCATGTGAGAATACTTCATTCCTATCCGGCCTGTGGTCAGGACCACTTTATCCGTGCAGCGGATCAGGTCTCCTTTCATCTCTCCAAGGTGGTCGTTCCAGGGCTCGACAAAGCCTGTGCTCCCGAGGACCGAAATCCCGCCTTCGACTCCTATCCTGCTGTTCAGAGTCTCTTTTCCTACCCTTTCTCCCTCAGGAATGGAAATCGTGACCTCGGCTCCCTTCAGGCCCAGCTCCTCTACGGCTTCCTGCACTGCAGCCCGGATCTGTTCCATGGGTTTTGGGTTGATGGCCGGCTTTCCTTTTGGGACCTGCAGCCCGTCCCTTTTTACAACCCCTATGCCCTTTCCGCCCAGGACGCTGATCCCCTCGGCTTCCTTGGCTTCCCCGACAAATTCAAGCCCCCGGGTAATATCGGATTCGTGGTCGTTAGGAATCTTCTTTACAACTGCACGCCCGGTAGAGGACTCGCTGACTTCAAGGTAAGCCCTCAGCCCTACCGGGGTGGGCACGGATACGCTGTCAACTGTTTTTTTAAGGGAAAGGACAGCGGCTTTTGCAGCGGCACTGGCTGTGGTTCCTGTAGTATATCCTCTCTTGAGCACGGACCCGTCACTCAGGATCACAATCATCCCGGATGCCACGTTTTTTTCAAGCTCTTCCCTGGGCAGCCCGGTACGGGCAATCCATTCTTCAGGGAACTTGAAATTGTTAACCGGATCTATCATGGAACAATACTCGGAGGTTTTTTATTATAAATGTATTGACCTGAAAGCCAGGAAAAGAGCTCGAAGAGCCTCAATAAAACAAAACTGATGCTCAGGAAGTCCCTGCAGGCTTCCTCTACAAACCGGAAAAAAGACCTATACGATCATAAAACAGTGTAAACATCACAGGATAATACTTTGATATAGAAAAGAGTGGCATCATTCCAGGGGTGGGGAATTTTTTTATTTTTCTGGAAGTTGGGGTATTTCTCTTAGGGTTTGAATGGGGGTACCATTCTTTTTGGGGTGGGGTTGGTGTGTAAAAAATAGTCTCTGGAATGATGCCTTTTGGATGTCAGTACTCGCCCGACATCTATTCTACATCTTAGGCCATATTATATATATTTGTTGGATAAAAATGGCGAATTTCCTGTGGAACTCTCTTCGAATTTCTTCGAATTTTTCCCTCTATAATCATCTGTATTCTTCACACTTTCTCTATCGCAAGATTGTGTTTCTTGTGGGAATATCCTTCTATCCGTGCAGCTATTTTCCCGGTTTTTTTCTACTTTTCTCTTTTTTCAGGGAGCTTGTTTACTGAGTTCTTGCAAACATGCGGTCCAGTTCACCTTTTGTAAAGGTTATCACTGTTGGTCTCCCATGCGGGCAGGAGTAAGGACTTTCAGCGGTTTTGAGCTGCTCTATTAGCTCTTCCATCTGCCTTAAATTGCAGGCTGCTCCTCCTTTGATTGCTGCCCTGCAGGCAAGGGTTTTGCTGACACTTTCCGAGATTCCGGTATCTTTTTTGACTTTTCCTTCAGCCAGCAGGTCCGAGATTACGTCATGGATTACGCCTGTGTCCTCGAGCCTTCCGAAAACCTCGGGGACAAAGGTCACGACATAAGTATTGTCCCCGAATTCCGAGATTCCGAAGCCGTATTCCTCCAGATAGGGGATATATTCCTCCATCAGTACTCTTTCTTTGGGGGTAAGTTCGATCATTACAGGGGTGATCAGTTCCTGTACCCTGGATTTTTTCGATTTCAGGACCTGCTCGTAAAGAACCCTTTCATGGGCTGCATGCTGGTCGATTATCACAAGGTCTTCCCCTTTTTCTGCAAGAATATACATTTTGGAAATCTGACCTATGATCCGCAGGTCTTCGAGAAGATCGGTGTTTGCTTTTTGCTTCGGCTTCTTGCTTTGCCTCTCTCCAGCTTTCTCTTCTTTCTCGCTTGCTTTTTCCTCTTCCTTTCCACTTGCCGGCTCTTCTTTCTTCAGGGTATCCCGAATTCCTGCCCTTCCGTCAAAATCAAGCAGGCGTTCGGATTTCTTCAGCCTTCTCTCCGTATCCTTTATCGGATAAGTGTAAGCTTCGGATTTTTCTTTCAGGAGCCCGTTGCTCTCAGATACCCTCGCTTCCTCTCGACCCCCGATTTCCTTTCCATCTGCCTTCTCCGGCAGGGTTGCAGGGGTCTCTTGGGGCTTAATTTTCCCTGATACCCTGGGGTCTTCAAAGGTTTTCTGAAGCCTTTTCCCTTCCTTTTCCCTGACCTCGGGGGCAAGTCCGTGTTCCGAAAGGACCTTTTCAACTGCACGGATAATTGCCTTACCGACTTCCTTTTCCCGGCTGAACCGGACTTCGGCTTTGCGGGGGTGTACGTTCACGTCTACTTCTTCCGGGTTAAGGGTGAGAGCAAGCACTGCCACAGGATAGCGGCCTTTAGGGATCTTTGTGTAGTATCCTTCGCGGAGAGCTGTGTTGATGGCTCTGGAAGTTACAGGGCGCGTGTTTACGAAAACATAAAGCTGGTCACTCCCACCCCTATTGGTTTCGGGTTTTGAGACATATCCCAGGATTTCAAAGTCTTCTGTCCTGTACTCAAGGGGCAGCATTGAGCGGGCGGTATCAGGCCCTAGCAGGTTGACCAGGCTTTTGAACAGGTCGCTTGAGCCCGTACTTCTTATGACTGGCTTTCCTTCGCTTAGCAGGGTAAAAGAAATTCCGGGATTTGCAAGGGCAAGCCTTGTAACGGTATCCGTGATATGAGCAAGTTCGGTACGGTCGCTTTTCAGGTACTTACGCCTTGCAGGGGTGTTGTAGAAGAGGTCTTTTACGTGTACAGAGGTTCCGGGAGCCGTGCCTGCATCCGATGTTTCCTGCACCCTCCCTCCCTGGATGGCCAGTTTTGTGCCGGTAAGCTCTTCCGGGGGACGGGTGAGGATTTCTACCTTTGCAATGGCGGTAATCGAAGCAAGGGCCTCTCCCCTGAACCCCATTGTTGAGACAGTGTCCAGGTCTTCGATCTGCGTGAGTTTGCTTGTTGCGTGCTTTTCAAACGAGAGGAGGGCATCGGCTCTGCTCATCCCGCAGCCGTTGTCCCTGATAAGGATGAAATGTTTTCCTCCCTTCTCAACCTCGATGCGGATTTCCGTGGCTCCTGCATCGATTGAGTTGTCCACAAGTTCCTTTACCACGGATGCCGGGCGTTCTATTACCTCTCCGGCTGCAATTTTATTTATCGTGTCCCTGTCAAGAATCCGGATTTTATTTTCCTGCTCTTCCATCTTTTCTTCAACCCGCTCTTCAGATTGCTTTCCATCCGTTTTTCCAGCTGATTTTCTACTTGACTTTAAATCTGTTCTTCGATCCCTCTTTCTAACTTATCCGATTCTTTTTTAACCTGTTTCCTTTAGCCGAGCAGCCTTTTCAGCTCATGTAGTTTGTTCAGGGCTTCAATTGGAGTCATCTCATCCGGGTTGACCTTTTTCAGGGCTGCTTCCACGGGGCTCAATCCCTTCGCCTTCTCCGAACTTCCACTTCCGCTGCCGGGATCGAAAAGCAGCATCTGGGTATAGCGGGCAGTTGCCTTGCTTTTCCTCTTTTTCCCGTTTTCGCTTTCCTCGGCTTCTTCAAGTACATTTTCCCTTTCAAGTTCCTTCAGGATCTCGTTTGCCCTTCCGATAACCTTTTCCGGGACTCCGGCAAGCCTTGCCACGTGGATTCCGTAACTCCTGTCTGTTGCTCCGGAGACTATTTTCCGCAGGAAAACAAGCTCGTGCCCATCTTCTTTTACTGCAATATGGTAGTTTTTTAGTCGCTTTAATTTCTCTTCCAGGGCTGTGAGCTGGTGATAGTGGGTTGCAAAAAGAGCCCTTACCCCGACCTTTCCCCTGTTGTGCAGGAACTCAACAACGGCTTTTGCAATGCTATACCCGTCATATGTGCTTGTTCCCCTGCCGATTTCGTCAAGCAGGACAAGGCTTTTCGGGCTTGCGTTGTTCAGGATATTTGCAAGCTCCACCATCTCGACCATAAAAGTGCTCTGCCCGCTTGCAAGGTCGTCAAAAGCCCCTATCCTTGTAAAGACCTGGTCGATAATGCCTACGGAAGCATAAGAAGCCGGGACAAAGGAACCCACCTGGGCCATAATTGCGACAAGGGCAGTCTGGCGCATATAGGTGGACTTTCCTGCCATGTTAGGGCCCGTAACAAGCAAAAACTGATTTTCCTTGCAGTCCATTTCGGTATCATTGGGCACAAAACCTCCGGATACGGTACTTTCTACTACCGGATGCCTCCCGTCCCTTATGAGGATCTTGCAGTCTTCGGTAAGCTGCGGGCGGGTATAGTTGTTGTTTTCAGCGGCTTCGGCAAGGCTTGCAAGGACATCCAGGGTCCCTATTCTTTCTGCGGTTTCCTGGAGTTCCCTTGAACGGGCTGAAAGAGTTCGTGTGATTTCGGCAAATATTTCGTATTCCAGAGCCACTGCCTTTTCGTTTGCTGTCAGGATCAAACTTTCTTTTTCTTTAAGTTCGGGGGTGAAGAAACGCTCGGCATTTGCCATTGTCTGCTTTCTTATGTAATCCTCAGGCACCTGGCTACTGTTTGCATGGGTAACCTCGATATAATAACCAAAGACTTTGTTGTAGCCGACTTTCAGGGACTTGATCCCGCTTCGCTCTCTTTCTTTCTGCTGGAAAGCTGCAATCCACTGTTTGCTGTTGCTTGAAATATCCCGGAATTCGTCAAGTTCCGCGCTGTATCCGGGTTTTATCATTCCTCCTTCCCGGACGGATATGGGGGGCTCATCCACGATTGCTATTTCGATCATCTCAGCAAGTTCTTCCAGTTCGGAAAAAGAGGCAAGCCCTTCTGCAATCTCTTTTAACATTTCGAACCTGGCTTTTTCCAGCAGGGAGTCCCGGAGGGGGGGAACAACATCCAGAGATTTCTTCAGGGCTACGAGGTCTCGAGCGCTGGCATTTCCGTATACTATCCTCCCTACCAGGCGTTCGATGTCTCTTACATCCGAGAGCCAGTCCCTTATATCGTAGCGGAGCAGCGAGTCTTCTGCGAGTTCTTCTACCGCGTTCAGCCTGAGGTTGATTTTTTCCACGGAAAGCAGGGGCTTTAAAAGCCATTTTTTCAGGGTGCGGTTTCCCATCGGTGTTTTTGTGCAGTTCAGGGTCCTGTAGAGGGAATTTTCGTCCCCTTCATCCCTCACATTTTTTACGATTTCGAGGTTGCGCAGGGTAATTGAGTCCAGGACCATGAACTCGGTGTTTGAGTAGGTTCTGAGGGTGTTGATATGAGAAAGGTCCCTCATCTGTGTGGTCTTTGCATACTCAAGGGCGGCCCAGGCTGAGTATACCGCAAACTCCAGTTTTTCACAGCCCATACCCTCGAGGGTTGCAACCCCGAAATGGGTTTTTAATTTTTCTCCGGCATCTTCGATTCCGAAAACCTCGGGGGTAAATTCCTGTACAATTGTCTGCTCCCTTAACCTGCCTGTAAGCTCTGAATTCCCGTACAGGGACGGGGGTAGGATGCATTCTGCAGGGTGCATGCGGGCAAGTTCGCTGAGGAGTTTGTCAAAGTTTTCCGAGTCCGTAAACTGGGTTGTAAGGAACTCCCCTGTCGAGATATCGAGGAAAGAGATCCCGAATTCCATTTCCTTTTCTCCGCTCTTCCCGGATTTCCCTACCTCTCTTCCCGCAACTGCCATGAGGTAATTGTTTGAGGCATCCGAAAACATGGAAGAGTCTATTGCCGTTCCGGGGGTTACAACCCTGACAACCCCTCGCTTCACAACTCCTTTTGCCTGCTTCGGGTTTTCGAGCTGTTCGCAGATGGCTACCTTGTATCCCTTATTTATCAGCCTGGGCAGGTAGGTGTCAATTGCGTGGTGGGGAATTCCTGCAAGCGGCATTCTCTCTCCTTTTCTGTCCTTTCCCCTGGCTGTCAGGGTAATTTCCAGTTCCTTTGCAATGGTTTTTGCGTCTTCCCCAAAGGACTCGTAGAAGTCTCCCATCCTGAAGAAGATAAGGGTGTCGGGGTATGCCTGCTTGGCTTCGTAGTACTGGCGCATTGCAGGGGTCATCATTTCTGTCATTTTTCAACTCACTGTAAGCCTTGAATCGTTAATATCCACAGTTGTTAAGTTCTAAACTAAGAACAATATCTAAATGAACGGGAAAATCTGAATAAATGGTAGGGTTTTAGCGGCTGGCTACTTCAGTTAAGCAGCATGTTCCCTTTCCGCATATACACCTGACCCGAGCATAGGTATAGTATCTGTTTTAGTATCAATCCGAACATCAGTTTAAAATACTATGCCTTTATCTTCAATCATGCTTCTTATATATAATTTAACAATTCGGGACTGTAAGCCTTATCAAAGGAGGGAATTGCTCTGAGCCATGAAAAATTAGTTGAAGTCTGTCCTGTCTGCGGGAACGCGGATATTTACTATGAGGTTGGTGGATATGTAGGTTCAGTCTACCACTGCAAAGAGTGCGGGTATGTCGGAGCTTTTGTTGTTGAGGCTAATGAGGAAATGATTGATAAAATAAAAGAAACTTATAAGCGGGAAAAGAGAAAGGAAAAGAAAGAGGAAGAGAAAAAGGAAATAGAAGAGGAAATGGAAGAGGAAGAGAAAAAGGAAATGGAAGAGAAAAAGGAAATGGAAGAGAAAAAGGAAATGGAAGAGGAAATGGAAAAAGGAGATGAATAAAATCCAATGATATACTTCCTTTTTTATATTTCTCTGGAACTTTATTTGTAATTTTATCTCCTGTTCATCTCATTGACCTTCGGTTTTTCATAGTACCTGGCTTTCGTGGATTCTTTTCTCTCTTTTGGAAATGGCTGCATGCTTCGCAGTCGGGGAGCCCTCCGGGTTCAAAAACAAATTTAATAATCCGGGCACGAGTTTCGGAATAAACTCAAAGAAGAGAAAAAGGCTTGAAAACGGACTATGCAGCAAAATAGGGTTGAAAAAACGCAACAAAACGCGTAAAAACGCCAAAAATTCGAATGAATTCTGGTGGGGCCGCTGAGATTCGAACTCAAGTCGCAAGACCCCCAGCCTTGCAGGATGGACCAAGCTACCCTACGGCCCCGCAGAGCAGATTCTATTTCTTTGATGACAACGGATTACCCTGCTTGCCATCAGCCAACTATTGTAATTAAACATGTAGTATAAATGAGTATCGGTAGAGGAAAGCCATTCCTCTATTTTTGTTATTTTTTTGAGTGTTGATCAGCATTTTTTGCGTGGGGTTTTCCAGGCATTCTGGCTTACGGTTTCTGAACCTCGGGCTCAGAAGGGTTGCTCAGTATGCTTTTTGCCCTCAGTACTCTCTGGACTATTGTAATATGGGAGAATATGGCTATCAGCACAAGGGCCCATCCAAGGAAACCTGAGAAGGCACCCAGGGCCAGGATTAGCATCCTTTCGGTTCTCTCAGCAATTCCTACCGATAGTTTCCTGCAGCCTGCGGATTCGGCCCGGGCGCGAGTGTAGCTTACCAGAAAAGAGCCGATCAGTGCAAAGCCTGCCCAGAGCCATCCTTCCATCCCGAGGAAGGGGACAAAGCTGAGCCGGCCATAAATTGCTCCGGTCATGATTCCAAGGAACATCATGCCGTCGGAATAGCGGTCGCAAACCGAGTCGAGGACGCCTCCGAAGGGAGTGGTCCTGCCTTTCGCTCTTGCGACCCCTCCATCAAGGATATCAAAAACTCCGCTGAAGAGGATCAGGATCCCTCCTTCAAAAGGTTTGCCCAGCGCGAATGCAATTCCTGCAGCCACGCTTACCGCAAAACCCAGCAGGGTCAGAGTGTTTGGAGAGAGGGGTACTGAGCGGGCAAACGGAATTACCAGCTTTCTTGCGCTGTTTTTCAGGTCTTCGAATATTTCAATCCCATCCTTTTATCTGGCTATTTTATCTGGCTATTTTATCTGGTTATTAATGCTGCATATACGGATATAGTCTTATCTTTTTTCTAAAGATTTAGGCCTTCGGGTTCTGCGCAGTCCTTTGAAAGAGCCCTTTAAAAACTTTAAGGGCAACTTTCCTGATTGAATGGTCTGCAGGAATGGAATTCTCCAGAAAAGGGTTTTAAGGATCGGTATATGAATAAAGTCGCACGAGTTTAAAATGATATGGAGTTAAAATATGAATATAGTGGAAGAACACAGGGAAAAATGTACACAATGCGGACAGTGCCTTTCAGTCTGCCCCCGGTACGATGACCTCGGTTTGCTTGATCTGCTTTACGGGTATCTGGAGGGAAGTTCAGGAATTGAGCCTGATTCCCTGCTGCGCTGCCTTACCTGCGGGCTTTGTGCCGATGCCTGCCCCGAAGCCCTGGGTATCAAGATGCTTATCTCTCCTGCCCGGCAGAAATGGGTACGTGAACACGGGCTTACGGACAGGCAGACTATGGCAGACCCTGATGCTGAAAATAATCTTTTCAAAAAGGTTGCTGAAATGGATGACGTTCCTGAGTATAAAGACGGTCCTGGCTCTGTCGTGTATTTCCCGGGCTGCGCTGGTACCTATATTAACAAAAATATGGCGCAAGCAACCGTTTCCCTGCTGGAAAAGGCGGGAGTCGATTATACAGTCCTGAGCGGGCTTAAATACTGCTGCGGAGCAGTTTCGGCAGGGGCGGGAAACCCGGCTCCGATTCTGCGGAACGGACAGCGAAATATCGATGAGGTCCGGAAGAGGGGTGCCAAAATCTTGCTTACAGCCTGTCCCGGTTGTTTTAAAGCTTTTAAGGAAATTTATCCAAAAATGTTCGGGGAACTGGACTTTGAGGTGCTGCAGGTCTCACAGTACCTGGAACGCCTGCTTATGGATGAAAAACTTGCTCCTGAAGCTGCTCTTCAATACAGGGTCTTTTACCATGACCCCTGCCATCTTACCCGGGTAATGGGCGTCTACAGGGAAGCAAGAAACGTGCTCGAAAATATTCCCGGCACCGAGCTTGCAAACAAAACCCCCGAAAATTCAGCCTGTTGCGGGTTCGGAGGCGGGGTAAGAGTTAACTATCCTTCCGATTCCCTTTCAGTTGCTTCGGACCGCTACAGGGCTGCCGGGAAACTGGGCTGTGATGTGATCATAACCAACTGCGGTGGATGTATGCAGAACCTTATTGAAGCCGGGGAAGATGAGAAGATAAAGGTCTTTGACCTCGCTGAATACCTTTGCCTTGCTTGCGGAGTAAAAATCAAGCGAGAAGATCAGAAAATGCTCGAGCTTGTAAACCGGGCTTACAAGTCCTGTATTTCAGGATATCAGGAACCTGATTTGCCATAACTTTTTCTGGGGATTTTCCTCCGGGTTCTTTCTTCTCTGAATTTTTCCCTGAGATTTTTTCCTTTTTTGATCCCTTCGATTCTCTTTTTCTTTCTCCCTTTTCCCCTAATTCTATTCTTTTGCCACAGGCACTAAATCATCGCAAAAGTCTGAGCCGGTGAAATCTTTAGTATATATTATTTTCTCTTTTTTCCAGTTTTCTAACCTGAGTTCTGTCCAAACCCCGGGAAGAACAAAAGTCCTGCTTAAAAAAGGAATTTTTGTTCATCAATCAAATTTTATGGTTCTTAATTATGCTGAAAAACAGCTTTAGTAGACTTCCTATGTCTTTGTGTGTTTTACAATTAAATATTTTTTCTCTTTTAATATTTTTGCTGAAATTTCTACCGTTAACTTTATTTTTCCCGCCTTTATATACCTTTAAAAATTCATTTTTTATAGTTCCTATTTATATTTTTCGTTTTGCTTCGTTTTTTTTATTTAGAACACTCCCTTCAAAACATTTTAACCAAAAAGTATTTATTTAACACTTGGTTTCACCACACTCCTTCTAACAAAATATTTATACCAGTAAATCGAACTTTAACTTGGAGACCTCTATGATGAGTAAACAGACGGGATTTAAAATGGCACCAAAAACACTCCCTCTGCTAAAGTACTCATGAACCCCGATCAGGACAATAAGTAATTTTGCCTGATTTCTCAGTTTCGCCTGTAGTAATCATGATTCCCTACCTGTGGTTATCGTGAATTACTTCTTGTGCACTCATGACTCGTTGAGCGTGAGCTGATATCTCAATAGTTCATGATTATTCATGATACTTACGGGTAGAGGCGTCTCCATAGTTGAAAAACTAAAACGGAGGATGCAATATTAGCAAAGAAGAATTGCTTCAGGAACTTGCAGGCGCTGTAATCACCTGTAAGAAGGATGCGGTACTCGCTGCCGTTGAAAAGGCAAAAGGAGAACTGGATCCCTCCGAAATCATTGAAAACGGGCTTGCAGCAGGCATGAACGAAGTGGGTGTCCTCTTTGAGAGGGGCAAACTTTTCTTACCCCATGTGATGATGGCTGCTGACGCAATGACTGCCGGAGTTGAAGCCTTAAAGGATCTTATGCCTGAAGGCTCTGCCAGTTCCAAAATGGGCGTTATTGTGAACGGTACCGTGGAAGGCGATGTCCATGACATCGGGAAATCCATCGTATCCACCATGCTCCAGTCCGCTGGTTTTGAAGTGTACGACATCGGCCGTGATGTTCCGATCAAGAACTTTGTCGAAAAAGCAAAGGAAGTCAATGCCGACATGATCGGACTTTCTGCTCTTATGACCACTACCCTTGCCGGCCAGAGAGAAGTTATCGAACTCCTCAAGGAAGAAGGTCTCAGGGAGAAAGTAAAGGTCATGATCGGAGGCGCTCCGGCTACCCAGGCCTGGGCTGAGAAGATCGGTGCAGACTGTTATGCTGAAAACGCAAGCGAGGCAGTTGCCAAGGCAAAGGAGATCTTGGCTTAAATTATTCTCATTCGGAGGTTACAAAAATGGCAAAAAATAATGCAGTTGCAGGATTTAATGCACTTAATGGTGTAGAATTAAATCTTTTTACCACTGATGAACTCAAAGCAATCCACTACGCTACCATGGAAGTTCTGATGGACCCCGGTGTTCAGGTCTCTGATCCTGAAGCCAGGCAGATCTTCAAGGAAAATGGCTGCGAAGTTGACGAAAAAACAAATGTTGTAAAGATCCCTGAATACCTTGTAAGAAGAGCTCTTCAGCTCGCTCCCTCCAGGTTTGTCCTCTGGGGCCGCGACAAGAAGTTTAACACTGTCCAGGAATGCGGTGGTAAAGTACACTGGACCTGTTTCGGTACAGGCGTTAAGATGTGCAAGTACCAGGACGGTAAGTACGTAACCGTTGATTCCGTGGAACAGGACATCGCAGACATAGCAAAGCTCTGTGACTGGGCTGAAAACATCGACTACTTCTCCCTCCCTGTCTCCGCAAGAGATGTTGCAGGTCAGGGTGCCCAGGACGTTCATGAAACCCTCACCCCAATCGCAAACACCTCAAAGCACTACCACCACATCGATCCCGTCGGCGAAAATGTCGAATACTACCGGGACATCGTAACAGCCTACTACGGCGGCGATGAAGAAGAAGCCAGGAAAAAACCGATCTTCTCCATGCTCCTCTGCCCGACCAGCCCTCTAGAGCTCAGTGTCAATGCCTGCCAGGTTATCATTAAGGGTGCACGTTTCGGAATGCCTGTAAACGTCCTGAGTATGGCAATGTCCGGTGGGTCTTCACCTGTCTACCTTGCTGGAACTCTTGTAACCCACAACGCAGAAGTTCTTGCAGGTATCACCCTTGCTCAGCTCACAGTCCCCGGTGCTAAGGTCTGGTACGGAAGCTCTACAACAACATTTGACCTGAAGAAAGGCACTGCTCCCGTTGGATCTCCCGAACTCGGCCTGATCAGCGCATCTGTCGCAAAGCTCGCCCAGTTCTATGGCCTCCCCGCATTCGTGGCAGGCACCTAGTCTGATGCAAAGATCCCGGACAACCAGGCAGGACACGAAAAAACAATGACTTGCCTTCTTCCAGCCCTTGCAGGTGCAAACACTCTGTACGGCGCCGGGATGCTTGAACTCGGTATGACCTTCTCTATGGAACAGCTCCTTATTGACAACGACATCATCAGGATGACCAAGAAAGCTCTTCAGGGAGTTCCTGTAAATGAGGAAACCCTTGCTGTCGAATCCATTCAGAAAGTAGGTATCGGAAACAACTTCCTTGCCCTCAAACAGACCAGACAACTTGTGAACTACCCGTCTGACCCCATGCTTATTGACAGGCGCATGTTCGGAGACTGGGCGGCAGCCGGATCAAAGGACCTGGCATCCGCTGCACACGACAAGGTCGTAGATGTTCTCAAGAATCACGTTGTCAAACCAATCGATTCAGACATTCTTAAGGATATGCAGGCTGTCGTGGACAGAGCTGACAAAGCCTTCAGAGGCATGTAATTATACCAGATATTCAGGAGATCTAAAAATGGCAAGCAAAGAAGAAATCATTGCAAAAGCAAAAGATGCAATCACTGATTTTGATGAGGACCTTGCAGCAGAAGTTGCAGAAGAAGCTCTTGCTGCAGGGATTGACCCGATAGAGCTCATTGAAAAGGGCTTTACCGCAGGCATGCAGGAAGTAGGAGAACAGTTTGAACAGGGTTCCCTTTTCCTCCCCCACGTGCTTGCAGCTGCCGAAGCAATGAACTCAGGCATGGAAGTTATTAAGCCGGAAATGGAAAAACGCAAGGCTGAGACCAAGAGCCTCGGAACCGTTGTCATCGGTACCATCGAAGGCGACATCCACTCCATCGGAAAGGATATTGTTGCCTCCATGCTCAACATTGCAGGCTTTAAAGTCGTAGACCTCGGCAGAGACGTCCTGATAAAGACCTTTGTCGAAAAGGCAAAGGAAATCAAACCACAGATCATCGCATCCTCCGCCCTTATGACCACAACCATGGTCAACCAGATCCAGATCGAGGAACAGCTGAAAGAAGCAGGCGTCCGCGACCAGGTTATGACCATGGTCGGTGGCGCACCCGTTACTCAGGACTGGGCTGACAAGATCGGCGCAGACCTCTATGGAGAAAGTGCCACCGATGTAGTCAGCAAGGTAAGAGCAGCTTTACTCTAAAAAAGGTTCAATAAGCAGAAAACGTAGAAGATCCGATCAAATGCGTTTCCTGCTTAACTTTATTTTGTGTGGATTTTGCGAAACCGATAGCTATGGGTATGAAAATAAGTTCTTGCATCTCCGGTCATACTCACGGGAGAATCCAGTAACTATGGAGAAAGCAGCGCAGTAAACCTACTCAATATTATCCTCCAATAACTCAGGGGAAATATGGCGGTAAACTTCAAAGCTGCTGATTCCTGGTTAAAAAAGGGAATTTAAACTATATTTATATAAATGTAGTTCTATAAAATCTGAAAAACCAAAAAAACGGTAGTGTTGAAATTCAACTTTAATTTCAATCTGGTTTCCCTGAGATGCAAACACTCATAGAGTCGGTTCGCAATCTGCACTTTCAGACTGTGGAATCGGGGTGAGACGGACTCATTCCCTGAGGGAATTCCACAGTGCATCTGAAAAATGGAGGGATTTTCCGTGGATTTAAAAACTTTAAAAAAACAGGAGAGTAAACGAAAAATAAGTAAAGGGTATATGTGGGCCCTTTTCTGTGCTGTATTCTGGGGTATCTGGTATCTGCCAGGGACCGTTGTGTGGGTGCTTAACCCCTTCGATGAGATGTACGGGGCTATCGCCGAAACAGGTGGAGACGGCACGGCTCTTATCATAACTGCTGTTCTGATTACGGCCTTCAATGCGCTTACGGTCATGCTTGCGCTTATGCTCTGGAACGGGGTTCTCGGTAAATTCGGAGAACTTGTCCGGACAATGAAAGAATTCCATCCGTGCTCCAAGTGGTTCTTCCTTGCTTCAATTTTCGGAGGTCCGATGGCAATTCTCGGTTCATTCATTGCTATGGGCTTTATTGGCGGAGCATTCGCAGCTGTTGCAGCTCTTCTTTACCCTGTGGTGGGTTCGATTCTTGCCTACTACTGGTATGGGGAAAAGATCTCCACAAGAGCGGCAATGGGTATAGGAGTCATCATTATAGGAGGCATCACGATCTTCGGAGGCGGGCTTCTGACCGAGCTTTCCTCAGGCAATGTTCAGTGGATCGGATATCTCGGAGGTTTGATGGCTGCTGCCGGCTGGGGTATTGAAGGTGCAATCGCAGGAAAAGGACTCGATATCTCCGAACCCGATGTGGGGCTGACCCTCAGGTTCGTCGGAGAAAACCTGATCTGGTGGGTCATTATTGTCCCGATACTCGCACTTGTCGGCTACCCGATGTATTCCTTTGCATTCCAGGCTTTCGAACCCCTGACTTTGCTGGTCCTGATCTTTGCAGGAATTACCTTTGGTTTCTGTTATGTCTGCTGGTACAAGTCCTTCCCGCTTATCGGAGTCGGAAGAGGCCAGGGTAT
The DNA here is from genome assembly GCF_000970085.1 of Methanosarcina siciliae T4/M. Classification (NCBI taxonomy): domain Archaea; kingdom Methanobacteriati; phylum Methanobacteriota; class Methanomicrobia; order Methanosarcinales; family Methanosarcinaceae; genus Methanosarcina; species Methanosarcina siciliae. The sequence continues at coordinate 541,454 of NZ_CP009506.1, forward strand.
AGGAAACCTCTACGGGCTGTTTGCTATTATCTTCATTTTCCTCTTCTTCGGAGATGTCCCGCAGTGGACCATCCTTGTCGGAGGCACTCTCTGTGTTATTGGTAGTTTCGTTATGTTTACGGAAGACACAAGTGAACTTGAAACTTTGAGAGGTGAGTGAAGTGAGCGGAAACCGCCCTATTAAATTCAGGATTCTGGAACTCTTGCTGGATGAAAAAGAACGCTGGAACTATGAGATTGTTTCACAGATCCAGGAAGAGTACAACATGCATGGAAATTACAACCGGGACAGCATCAATTTTGACATCATCGAACTGGCGTCCGGAGGGATGCTGAAGGACGTGGAGCAGAAAGTCGACGAGGACGGGATCTATAAAAAAGGATTCCTCCTGCACAAATACGTGATCACCGACTTTGGAAAGGCCCGCGGTTCAGATGCCTGTCTGAGATATGTATAATCTTATCGGAGGTTAAACATGGTACAAACAGCAGCTGCAATGGAAGCTTACAATGCCTACTGGGCAAACTCCTTAATCCCTGCCGGGGACATCATGTGGATGGTTCTCATCCTGGTCCTGGCGGTAGTTGCCCTCTGGCAGGCAAGGACTTTCGTGTCCAAGTTCTGAACCCGGGAGAATACAGCTTTCCAGACACAATATCTAATATACAATATAAATGGTGAAAAAATGGCAACCGAATATGCTTTAAGGATGGGAGACGGGAAGAGGGTCTTCCTTACAAAAGAGAAAATCCTGGAGGAACTTGAGGCAGGTATGGCGAATGCCTCAGACCTCGGGGAAATCCCTGATCTCAGTGCCGATGAGATTGACAAGCTTGCAGAAATCCTCATGATGCCCGGCAAAGCCGTAAGTGTCGAACAGGGTATGGAAGTCCCTGTCACCCACGACATCGGTACCATCAGGCTTGACGGAGACCAGGGCAACAGCGGTGTGGGGATCCCCTCAAGCCGCCTGGTCGGCTGCATGACGCATGAGAGGGCATTTGGCGCCGACACAATGGAACTCGGTCACATCGACTACAGTTTCAAGCCTGTCAAGCCTGTGGTCTCAAACGAGTGCCAGGCAATGGAAGTTTGCCAGCAGAACATGATAGTTCCGCTCTTCTACGGTGCAATGCCGAACATGGGGCTTTACTACACCCCTGATGGACCCTTCGAAAACCCCGGCGATCTCATGAAGGCTTTCAAGATCCCGGAAGCCTGGGAGTCCATGGAACATGCCGCAGAGCACCTGACAAGGGACACTGTCTGGGTCATGCAGAAGCTCTTTGCCTCAGGTGCGGACGGTGTCAACTTTGACACTACTGCAGCAGCAGGTGATGCTGACATGTACGGGACTCTGCACGCAATCGAGGCCCTCAGGAAGGAATTCCCTGACATGTACATCGAAGCCGGCATGGCTGGAGAATGTGTGCTCGGGATGCACGGAAACCTGCAGTACGACGGCGTGACCCTTGCCGGGCTCTGGCCGCACCAGCAGGTTCCTCTTGTTGCAAAAGCCGGAGCAAATGTTTTCGGCCCTGTGTGCAACACCAACACCAGCAAGACTTCTGCCTGGAACCTCGCCCGCGCAGTCAACTTCATGAAGGCAGCTGTTCAGGTTTCTCCTATCCCCTGTCACGTTGACATGGGTATGGGTGTGGGCGGAATCCCCATGCTTGAAACTCCACCTGTGGACGCTGTTACAAGGGCAAGCAAGGCAATGGTCGAGGTTGCCGGCGTCGACGGCATATAGATCGGGGTCGGCGACCCTCTGGGTATGCCGATTTCCCACATAATGGCTTCCGGAATGACCGGGATAAGAGCGGCAGGCGACCTTGTTGCAAGGATGCAGTTCTCAAAGAACATGCGCATCGGAGAGGCAAAAGAGTACGTGGCAAAGAAGCTTAACGTTGACACCATGGACCTCGTAGACGAGCACATTATGCGCGAACTCAGAGAAGAGCTCGACATCGGTGTCATCACCTCAGTCCCGGGGGCTGCAAAAGGTATTGCTGCAAAAATGAATATCGAAAAGCTGCTTGATATCAAGATAAACTCCTGCAATCTCTTCAGAAAACAGATCCAGTAAAGAAAATATCTGAAAAACTGATTAGGTAAGAACAGACCTTTGAAGGAATCTCAGGCATGAGCCTGCATTCCTTCGATTTCTTGTGCAGCAGGGAGAACTCTCCTTTCCTGAAAACGAGCTAAAAACAGATAGCTAAAAACAGATAGCTAAAAACAGATAGCTAAAAACAGATAGCTAAAAACAGATAGCTAAAAACAGATAGCTAAAAACAGATAGCTAAAAACAGATAGCTAAAAACAGATAGCTAAAAACAGATAGCTAAAAACAGATAGCTAAAAACAGATAGCTAAAAACAGATAGCTCGAAAAAGCCGATTTCATAGGTGGCAGGTCAGAAAAGTAATCCTCTTATGAATGACAGTATCTTCCTGATGCTTTTATTTTTAAATCTTTTTGGATCTCTTCTCTAATCTCTTCTCTAATCTCTTCTCTAATCTCTTTCTCTGGTGTCTTTTGGATCTCAGGCCAATTACTCCTTCCTATTTTCTTAATAAGTGAGAAAGGGGCTTCCTGGTTCATATCTTTCTCTTTTCATGACAGGTCTCTGTGTTTATCTCCAGGTTCTGCAGGTTCCAGACCATAATCAGGTTTTAATCTTTAAGTTCAAATATTTACCTAAATAGTATCACTTATATCCCTCTGATTTTAACTCTTTTTAACACGAAATAGACTTGTCTCTTGAGGTATTCTGGTGAAAAAATACTTTCTACAGTATTGATGGTCGGTTTATTGTTGATCAGTGTTGCTGGCTGTGCGGATACTGATGATACGACGCCCATCATTGCTGATGAAGCAATCTCCCCTACAATTTCTGCAAACTCATCAACAAATCCATAGCATTTGCAAAAGTTTCAGGTGCAATAGGGTCTGACATCCGGCTTTATCTGAACTATGAAGATGAAATGACAGATGAAGGGTCTATTGTTTTTGATAATATGGAGTATGAATTTGAAATTGATGCAACTACTGGAACAATTGTGGATTGGAACGTCGAATCTGTTTTTGATGATTGATATGGGCGGAAAATGAAACAAATGTTTTACCATGCTTGATTCAGAGTCAAAATAAGTCCCAATAATTTTTGTTGGTTTCAGCAGATTATTTTTATATAACTTTTCTGAAGCCCGGGTTTTAAAAACCATTATTTCTGCGGATTTTCGTAGTTTAAACATTTTTATTTTTTTGCAGTCATTTTTTTCTTTTTTCCAATTTGCAGTTTTTCCTTTGGGTCTGAACAATTTTAATTTCAGATGTCCGTTCAGGTTGTTTTCACTATTGTTGTTCTGTAACTTTTGTTTTTTTAATAATGTGATCTACTTACTGCGATAAATTTATATATTTATACATGGTTTTATTTATTGGGAAATCAAATTTACTTGATTTTCCCGTAAAGCGCCATTTTAAGTCTCCGTAATTCTGCAGACTCCTGAATCAATTTGCCTTTGAACCTCCATTATTTTTTTCATTTTTTTCTGCCTCTGAGTTGATGCTCCTTTTCTTCTCCCGTTCGCTTTTTGCTTCTCTTATTCTATGCCCTGGTAAGGGACGGGATCAGGTAACTTCAGGTTTTTTCATTTCCAGCCCAAAGTTTATCAGTTGAAACGATAATTATGCAGGAGACCCAAACCTGTAGATTTATGCATGAACAGGGCCTCATTTCTTGTTTCCATACCTGATTCTACGGTTTATCTGATATTCTGGTGAGAACCATGGCTGACACAATTCACTGGGCAGACGTCATAGCCGAAGACGTGTTAAATAAGAGTGGCAAGCATCTTGTTGCCACAGGAATCACCCCATCAGGGCATATCCATATAGGCAATATGAGGGAGGTTGTGACTGCAGATGCTGCTTACAGGGCTCTCCTTGACAGGGGGGCAGACGCCCGTTTTATCTATATTGCCGACAACTTCGACCCTCTTCGCAAGGTTTACCCTTTCCTGCCTGAAAGTTATGCAGAGCATGTGGGAAAACCAATTTCCGATGTGCCCTGCCCATGCGGGGAATGTGCAAACTATGCCGAGCATTTCCTGAAACCTTTTCTTGAAGCCCTGAGGCGCCTGGGCATTAACCCCGAGGTCTTAAGGGCAGACGAAATGTACAGGGCAGGCCTGTATACCGAAGCGATAAAAACCGCCCTTGCAAAAAGGGATGAAATTGCAAAGATCCTTGAAGATGTCTCGGGCAAAACAGTTGCAGAAGATTGGAGCCCTTTTAACCCCCGCTGTAACGAGTGCGGGAAAATTACAAGCACGAAAGTTACGGGTTTTGACCTTGAAGCTGAAACCGTGGACTATGTCTGTGCCTGCGGGCACTCGGGGACGGTGCCAATGGCGGGAGGAGGAAAACTCACCTGGAGAGTGGACTGGCCTGCCCGCTGGGCTGTACTTGGGGTGACTGTGGAGCCTTTCGGAAAAGACCATGCTTCAAGGGGCGGGTCCTATGACACAGGAAAGCGAATAGTAAGGGAAATCTACGGGCACGAGCCTCCCTTCCCTATCGTCTATGAGTGGATAATGCTTGGAAAGCAGGGAGCAATGTCATCTTCTACAGGAGTTGTTGTCTCGATTTCGGACATGCTTGAAGTTGTGCCTCCGGAAGTCCTGCGCTACCTGATCATCCGTACTAAACCCGAAAAACATATCCAGTTCGATCCCGGCCAGCCTCTCCTTAACCTGGTGGACGAATACGAGCGGCTCAGGGATAAATCCCGGGAAAATGCCCCCTCCCTCGGGGACTTTGAAAAGAGAATTTACGAACTTTCCAGGGCAACCGGGATCTGCCATCCTGATATTCCTTTCAAGCAGATGGTTACGATCTACCAGGTCGCCAGGGGAGATTTTGAGCAGGTGCTAAAGATCGTAAAGCGTTCGGGCTTTTCAATTGAAGATGAAAAGTGTATCAGGGAACTTGCAGATAATGTCTCCAGATGGCTTGAACTCTATGCCCCGCCTTTTGCCAGGTTCAGCGTCAAAGAGAAAGTGCCTGTGCAGACCGCAACCCTTTCGGAACTCCAGAAAGCTTTCCTCGGGGCTTTTGCCGACCTTATCGAAACGAAAGGGGAAATCAGCGGAGAAGAATACCATATGCTGGTCTATTCCGCCAAAGACGAAGGTTCCGAACTGAACAGGCTGATTGCACAAAAAATAAACGTGCCTGTCTCGCAGGTTGAACCTAAAGACCTTTTCAAAGCTATCTACACTTCTATTCTCGGGCAGAGCTCAGGCCCGAAAGCCGGCTGGTTCCTGTCTTCCTTTGAAAAGGACTTCCTGATAACCAGGTTCAGGGAAGCTTCAACATACAGCCCTGAAAAAACAGGTGAATAAAAACGGATGAACATGGAAACGGAGAATGAACGGGGTATAAAGGACCCGAAAATCCTGGCCTCCGAGGTCCCAGGCACGACGGAAATAGAGGACCTGACTGCGTCAGAGGATCTGATCGCACAAAAAGGTCTGGATGTACCGGTGAAAAAATCTGCAAGCTCTCCAAAGGCAAGCTCTCCAAAGGCAAGCTCTTCAAAAGCAGCCTCTTCAAAAGAACATTTCCTTGCCTGGGATAAGGAATACTCTCACCTCAAATGGGGGGGGCCTGCATCTATCCGGAACCTGCAGGTTTACATTGCACCGGAAGCGAGAATTCTTGATGCCGGTTCAGGAAACGGGAGGTATCTTGGAGAACTTTCAAGGCACTACAGTGCTGTCGGGATTGACATCTCCCGGACTGCCCTTGGCAGTTCCCGCGCGCAGCTTGCAAGAAGCGGCAGGTTTGCAGAACACCTCGGAGCGAGCGTGCATGCCCTCCCTTTCAAATCCGGGTCTTTTGCCGGAATTCTCTGTTACGGAGTGCTCCAGCACCTTTTCGAAGAAGAGCGGGAAGCTGCTGTCAGGGAGTTCATGCGCGTGCTCAACTGCGGTGGTTTAACCTTTTTCGAGGCTTTTGGCAGGGAAGATATGCGCTGTGGGGGAGAGCCCTCAAGCCCGTTTGAAGAAAATACTTTTGTCCGGCAAAACGGGATAATTTACCATTATTTTTCTGAAGAAGAGGTAAAGACACTTTTCTGCGGGTTTGAAGTCCTTGAACTGGAAAATGTACGAAAAGAGAAAATTTTTAGAGGGGAATCTTATGTCCGGCACATGGTCAGAGGGATTTTTCGGAAAATCTGAACTTGATTCAGAAATTTTCTGAAGCTTCTATTTTCCAAATCTTCTGACTCATCTGTTTTTTGCCGTTTCAGGCCCTCTACACAACTTCAAAAAAATCTGAATATTTGATTTCAATTTTAGTTTTAATTTCAGTTTTTATTTTCTTTTTTACTTCTTCTGTTTTTATTTTTCATACAAAGGCTATCTTAAGGTAATTGAGCACGATTATTACAAGGGCTCCGAAGACTCCTCCTATTGCGCATATCAGGACTGCTATCCAGGTGATTGCGATTTCAAGTCCCAGCAAAAATTTTGCTACGATCAGGGTTAAGATCCCAAGGGCTGCGTTTATTGCAAGGCTGGTGGCAGTCTTGAGGACCTTATACAGCACAAACGCTGCTATAACTGCTATAATTAATACTGAGATTTCGGTAACTCCAACTACCATAGATTATACATAGGGTTCAAGTTATTTATATTTATCACTGAGTTTTATGAAACAGTAGTGGCATTTTGGAAATTTATGCCCTGTGTACTGGAAAATGTCTGCTGATATTCTTTATTTGAGGGAGCAATCCTATTTTATGATATTTTTTTCCTTATAAAGCCCGGATAAATTCAACAATAATTTCCTTAAGTGTAGCCTCGTCGGAATAAATCTTTACTTCAAGCGAAGGGTCAGGGTTTCCGAGCACCATTGCAGAAACTGCCGCTTCGGGCCTGTGCAGGCAAAGCACGGGGATTTTCCGGACAAGTGCCCTGCAGATTTCATAGCCCACGCCTGTGGACGGTACCGTTACATCTGCAATCAGGGCATCGCTTTTTGCAAGCAGCCCCATATCTCTGGCATAGATCTCCTGTTCGGTCATTTTCGATTCGGTTTCTTCCAGCTCCGGGTCTGCAACATGCCAGCTGAGTACGTCAGCGCCTGCTTCTTCGAGGGAGTCGTACATAAACCGGTATACGTCAAGGAGCTGTCTCCCTCCCCGGATCGAGCCTGAAAGGAAAATTTTCTTTTTATCATTTCCTGAAATTACAACTTTTTCCATTCCTTTTTCACCTGCCAGATTTTCTTACTGCACGCCTCTGAAGTAATGTCCTGCGGTAAAACCCTTCCCGAGATTCTCACATTTTCTCTTTCCCCTCTCTCCGGTTTCGCAAAACGCATCAATCGCTTTCCTGTACTCTGCCGTAACTCGCCTGATTTCTTCTGCACTGTCCATCCCAAGCGTTTCAATCCTCAGGCTTGCAACCCCGCTTTCGACAAGTAAGGGAATATATTCGAGCATGCAGAGGGACCTTGAGTTCAAAAGGTGAGTCCGGCACTGGTAGTCCATGAGGAGAGGAAATTCGTATTTCTTTTCATCTACCAGAGTGAAGTTTCCCGAGGTACAGGGAGCACTGCATTTGTTTCCTGCTTTCCCGAGCAGCCCGCCTACCAGGCAGTGTTCGGATTCCATCAGTTCGAGGCGGCCGTGGACAATGCATTCGGCAGGCCCGTAAGCGGCTACTTCTTTGAGCTCTTCAAGCGTTAATTCGGGTGAAAGTGCTGCCATTTTGGCTCCGTTCTGCAAAAGGAGGGCAAAGGTATAACCGTTATAGATATTCAGGGGACTGTCTGCAATACAAGGGATCTTTTTTTCTTTTGCAAGATTAAACGTCCCGAGGTTTGAAACAATGGCTCCGTCAGCTCCGAACTTTTTTGCGCGGGAAAATAGTTCTTCTACCTGTTCCATCCCGGAGTCCTTCACGATTTTTGGGGTATTAAAATAGATTTTTCTGCCTGCAGCTCTGGCTTTCAGAACCGCGCTTTCTAAAACGGAATCATTATTCCTGTCGGTATCACGTTTCATTCCGGAAGCTTCCGCTACTCCGGTTTCACTACCGGTTGTGTTTCTGAATGCTTTTCCGGCTGCGTTTCCTGTGGTGTTCGGTTTTCTGAAAAGGCTCTCTCCGAAGTAAATGCAATCTGCTCCACCTGCAAGAGCTCCTTCAAGCCCTTCAAAGGAATAAGCGGTAACTGAGAGCAGGGGCTTTTTTGGAAGGTTCCGGATTTTAGTTTCTTTGATTTCTTCTCGATGGTTTATTTTCCCGGTTCCTTCTATTTCTTTTGTTTCCTCTATTTTCCCTATTCTTTTTACTTCTTTCACCTTTTTTTCTCCGGGGGCGGGGAGCTGCAGATTTTCGAGAGGCTTTCGCTTCCACTTTGAGGTGCGCAGGTTTTCAAGCTGCAAGACCGCTTTTGTCCTCAGCTCGTTCAGCTGCCCTACGGGAATAAAAATATCTTCCTCAACACTCACATTAAGTTCGGTTGCTTCAAAAAGAGTGTTTCCAAGTTTGGTGAGCTGTTTTTCGATCCGGGCTTTTGAAGTCGGGAGCTTTTCTGCTTCCTCAACAAGATATTCGGATTCCACAGTAACTACATTTGAATCGCTGTCTTTTATCCCGAACCGGGCAGGTTTTCCGGATGTAAGGGTTGCTGCGAGGGATACAGGGATCTTTGGCCTCAGGGCTCCGGATTCGCTTTCTTTTTTAAGGGAATCCATAAGTTTCTTGTCATGAGTCCTGTAGACGGTGCTTCCTGAGGGCGCCCTTGAATCAAAGGGGATCTCCACGACTTCTCCTTTCCCTGCGCTGTATACGGAGCCCTTTCCGGTATACATCGAAGAGATGATTTTTCCTTTATCTTCCGGCCTGGTCTCGGCATTTTCGACCATTATCCCGTCTCCCAGGCGGAGGATGTTTGAAAGTTTCACACGGATTCGCTTTGTGCGCCTGTCGTAGCTGACAACCGTGCCTGCAGGAATTCCACGGTTGTGGGGGTTTTCCCGGCTCATGAGTTTTCCACGCGGGTTTTCGAAAAAGTAGCCTGAGGTAAAGCCCCGGTTAAAAAGCTGGGTAAGGATCTCCTGCTCCTCTCCGGATACAAAATACCCGGCCGGGTTTTTCAGGTACCTGTCAATCAGGCGGCGGTAGATCCTGACAACTCCTGCAACATACTCCGGCCTTTTCATCCTGCCCTCAATTTTAAAGGACTCTATCCCGGCTTCGATGAGGGTGCCGAGGCCCGAAGCCGTGTTAAGGTCTTTAGGGCTTAACAGGTAACTACCGCCTGTTTTAACCTGCTTGCCTTCACAGTACAGCCTGTACTTTTTGCGGCACGGTTGGGCGCAGTATCCCCTGTTCCCGCTTCTTCCTCCTATAAGGCTGCTCAGAAGGCACTGGCCCGAATAGGAGATACAGAGGGCTCCGTGTACGAAAACCTCGATCTCCATATCACTTTTTTCTTTTATCTTTCTAATCTCTTCAAGCGAAGTTTCCCGTGAGAGTACGACCCTTTCGATTCCCAGCTCCTTTGCAAAAGCAACTCCTTCACTGCTGTGCAGGGTCATCTGCGTGCTTGCATGGAGAGGAAGGTCAGGAAGGTATTTCCGGGAAAGGGCAATGAGTCCCGGGTCCTGAATGATAATCGCATCTGCTCCCATTTCTCTTAGCCTGGCGAGCAGTCTAAGTGCACTTTCAACTTCTTCTTCCTTGAGCAGGGTGTTTACGGTTACGTATATTTTTACGCCTCTGAGGTGGGCGTAATCAAGAGCCTGTTCAAGCTCTTCCTCTGAAAAATTAGATGCATATCCCCGGGCGCTAAAAGCCCTGGCTCCTATGTATACAGCGTCAGCTCCGTTTTCCACAGCTGCCTTCAGGGCTTCCATGCCGCCGGCCGGTGCCAGCAGTTCAGGTTTTGCAGGTTTCATCAGTTGGGATTACAGAGTATTCTCTTAATTAAAGCTTTGGCATCCTTTTCCCGCCGGATAACTCAAGGGGCTAAACTCAAAGGGTTCTAATATCAAGGATTATGGAAAACAAAAGGCTCTAAAATCAAAAAGCGGGGGAAACCAAGAATTATAATGAAAAAATAAAAAGTAAAAAGTGAAAAGTAAAAAAATAAAAAGGGTTAGATTGCAAGCTTCCGGACAGAGTCCGATATAATGTTTTTTCGGGTTATTCCTTTGGTCCTATTATCCAGGTCATGATCCTATCGCTTTTCTTATCTTTTGAGGTTTCGCAGAGTATCTTCCCTTCATGCATGTGGGATTCACAGGAATAGCTGACTTTGTCTTGCTTTCCAATGTACTTGAAATGTATCTTGAAATATCCTTCCGAACACCCGATCCCGTATTTTATCCAGCCTTCAATGTCCGCTCCACCTTCACAGCTGCCTTCGCATGCAATAAGCCCAAAACCCTTTTCCTCGTAAGACCCGATCTTTTCTGGAGCAACGTGGCCTTTTTTGTACATTCCCTTCTCGATTTTCTGAGCCTGAAGTACAAAGTCATCACCGGTGTTGTTCAGGATCTTCAACTGCAAGCCTTCAAGAGTTTCCATAGTTTCTGTTTCTGACATCTTCGATTACCCCGAGAAATAACAAATCAGATAAAATTCCGAACAAGAGATTGCCTCTAATAAATAAAAAAGTATCTCAAAATCTCTGAAACTGAGTATTTTTATAATTATATTTAATTGACTATATTAAAATTGATACCCCCGGCTCTGAACAACTTAAATCTCTTAAATACAGATTGTCTTGAAAAAGCAGATTATTGAAAAAAATCTGTTGTTTTAAAAAGTAAATTCTTTGAAAATTGGGATCATGAAGATTCTCCCTTTTGGATACCGGAGTCCCAATTCTCAGGTTTTTCTGCTTGAACAAAACCTCTTGAACAAAACTGCCTGGACAGGGCAAACTTCTGCATTTTCAGTCAGTGCAGATACAGGGCTTTTGATTGCAGGTAGGGCAGACCCCAGGGTATTTTTTAAGGAATGCTTTTTCGAGGTCAATTCCGTAAAGGTTTGCAAGAGCTCCTATCCAGGCAAAACAGTCCGCAAGTTCCTCTTCTATATTTTCGGGTTCTTCTCTGCGAATAGCTTCGGCAAGTTCTCCTACTTCCTCAACCAGCCAGAGCATGGTAGCCTTTCCACCCCTCCTTTTGTCATTATGGGCGTAGAGTTCGTACATAAGTTTCTGAAACTCGGAAATCTCCATTCTTCTTTCTCCTGTATCTCATTGCCCTCAGTTTTTTCCAGTATTCAGAGTCTTACGGGGATTTCCCGCTCTCTCAGATATTCTTTTACTTCCCGTATTGAATATTCACTGAAGTGAAAAATGCTTGCTGCAAGGGCTGCATCGGCTTTTCCTTCGGAAAACCCTTCGTAGATGTGCTGGGGCTTTCCTACTCCACCGGAGGCGATGATGGGGACGTCGAGCTCTTCGGAGAGCTTTCTTGTAATCGGGAGGTCGTAGCCAGCGCAGGTCCCGTCACGGTCCATGCTTGTAAGGAGGATTTCCCCGGACCCCAGTTCTTCCGCTCTTTTTGCCCACTGCACGGCATCGATCCCTGTCGTTTCCCTGCCTCCGTAAATTACCACTTCGTACCAGGCCGGGGTCCCGTCTTCAAGTTCCAGGACGGTCTTGTCGGGATTGTTCTTTATGTCGGTATTCCGCCTGCAGTCAATCGCAGTAACGATACACTGGGCTCCGAATATGTCCGAGGACTCTTTGATAAAATCAGGGTTCTTTACTGCCGAGGTGTTGACCGAAACCTTGTCCGCGCCTGCCCTGAGGATCTGGCGGATTGCATCAATCGAACTGATCCCGCCCCCAACCGTAAGGGGAATGAAAACCTCATCTGCAGTCCTTTCAATTACATCGATCATTGTTTCCCTGCCGTGGGCGGAAGCTGTGATATCCAGGAAAACAAGTTCATCAGCGCCGTCTTCATTATAACGTTTAGCGAGCTCCACAGGGTCTCCGGCCTCTTTCAGGTCCACAAACTCCACACCCTTGACTACACAACCGCCTGCCCTGTCAAGGGTCACATCAAGGCATGGTATTATTCTTTTGGTGAGCATCTAAGGGATAATGAAATTAACTGTTATTAAAAGCTTATTGAAATTGAGCGGGAGAAGTCCTGAAGACCGCAGGCTGCCAGAATGAGCATAGACAAAATAACCCGGTAAGCCGTTATTAACTCGTTGGCCTCTTGCAGAGTCCCCGTAAGGAGATCTTCCTTTTTTCTCTCCCTGCGTCCGTAAGGACCCGTGCCAGCCTTCAGTCCGACAAAACACTCTCCAAAAGCCGATGCCGCAATTAAGAAATACAGATATTGAAGGAAATAGTATGGACCGAGAGAATACTGTTTCTTTTACAGAATCTTCTTTTCAAGTCACATGAAATATAAACGCCCCAGCCACCTGTCTGTTGGTCATGCAAAAAAGCAGAAAAACCAGATTTTAAATGTTAAAATCCATCAAGTAGTCCTCTTGAGCGAGCGAAGCGAGCGAAAAGGACAGCGCACTGCAGAGCCGCAACTCTGCCGGGTTAGCCAAAAATATTCATTACACGGGCACCTTCAAGTCTCGACATTTCTATTTCTGAACATTCCAGCACTTTCTTTCTGATCCTTATAGGGGCACCCACCCTGAGGGCAAGGGCTATACAGTCGCTTGGTCTGGCATCGAACTGCATTATATTATTGTCCTTTTTGATCAGGAGACGAGCGTAATAAACTTTGTCCACCTTGTCATCAATCATTACACCCTCTACTTTTATATCAAGGCGGTCAAAAATATTGACCATGAGGTCGTGAGCCATCGGGCGAGGAGGAGATATTTTTTTAATCACGTTTCCTATTGAAAGGGCTTCTAGGTGCCCTATATAAATGGGGAGCATCTCACCTTTCAAATTCTCTAAAAGTACAACAGGAGTAGGGTCACTGAAAACATCGACTATATACACATCTTTGACACGAATTTCTTCAAAATCTTCGTAGTCATCGGTGTCCATATCCAGTAGTTAATTTAACAAATATTAATACCTTTTTTAATTTTTTTTAATTTATTTATGGAGATGCGTATACCCTTATTCATACTTTTTTTTAATTTCATAGTCTTATATTCTCAATTTCTTGGGAAGCCATGTCTGCCGAACATGGGCACGAAAACAACTCCCCCTCTTTTTTCTTCGTGTATATTGCCTTCAGAATCTTTCTTTATTCTGATCAGCTCCTGGATATAGTCCCCCACTGGAATTATCATTATTCCTCCGGGTTTCAACTGCTCCAGCAGAGGTTCAGGAATATCGGGTGCTGCGCATGTTACAACTATCCTGTCATAGGGAGCGTATTTGGGATAGCCCATGGACCCGTCATCAAGCAGCACCGTAACGTTTTCATAGCCCGCTTTTTTCAGGTTCTCCCTGGCAAAATCTACAAGGGACTCAATGCGTTCAACAGTATAAACATGCCCGCTCTTTCCTACCAGCTCCCCCATTACTGCTGCGTTATAACCTGACCCTGCCCCAATTTCCAGAACTTTCAGTCCTTCCGAAAGCTCAAGGAGGTCACACATGATAGCAACCATATGGGGGGCAGAGATCGTTTGCCCGAAGCCGATCTCAAGGGGTGTGTCAATATAAGCCCCTTTTTTCGCGTATTTCGGGACAAATACATGCCTCGGGACCCTGAGCATGGCTTTGAGGACTTTTTCATCCGTTCCGTGGAGCTCAAGTCCTCTTATGAGACGTTCCCGCATCTCTTCGAGTTTATGCAGTTCTTCCTGTTCTTTTTCCTGTTTTCTTTTATTCTTTTTTTCGCTGTGGCCTTTTTTACCACGGTCCTCTTCTGCTCCCACGCTGGCCTGACCCTTCTCTTTTCTTTCTGGCAAATATGCGTTTTACATATTTTGCAAGTACAACGTCTCCTTTTCTTGACCTGAAATTCCCGTCCCGGACCTTGATTTTGTTAATGAAAAGCCTGGTGTTCCCAACTTTTTCCTCCGCTCCCACTACAAATTCATAGTCTCCATGAAAGCTTTTTTCCATTACTTCCGTTTTTTCAGTTCCTTCCTGTGCAGAGAATTTAACTGTTACTTCGTCAATTGCCCTGCCCCACACTGTCTCAATTTCTTCAGCCATGCCTGCATTGACTCGTTTTCCTCCGGCTTCAAGGGAGGTAATCAGAATGGGACATACTATTCCGCTTTCTTCGTCATCAACAACCAGCTCATCATCCACCTGAAGCACGGTCTCGGAGTCCAGCTCGGTTTTGAAGGTATTTGAGACGTCCATCTTGCTGACAATAACTTTCAATCTGACGTTTTTCGGGGTTTTCATTTTTGCAGGATGCACCTGGCCGCATTCCATACAGCGAACAAGGGGGCTCTGTCCTTCTTTTAAAACTTCATGCGCGACCTCTTCCTGCGGGGAACAGGAAGGGCACTCAATCTCTATTTCTCTTATCATGGTCTAATCACTAGATGGATTCAAAATACTAAATACTTAACTTCTCCGGTGGTGTTTTCTTCCTAAGGTATCCAGAAGTAGAGGTCAGGACGGGAGAAAGTCCCCTTTAAAATAAATCCAACATCACAAAAAATAGCAAAAAAAGCAAAAATAGCAAAAATAGCAAAAAAAGTAAATAGATTCCCATTTTGGGCTCGAATTTTTTCTCTTCCGGGCAATACCATTCAATTTCCCGGCAGAACCTGTAAATTACGTTTCCTGTGCTATGTCAAAGGCTCCCGAAGGGGAGGGAACTCCTATCATATTTTCAAGAGCTGCGGGATGTTTTTGTCTCACTTTCCTTCTCTTTGCGAAAGTGATTTCATCAAGGGGTCTCGCCCAGATTGTGTCCAGTTCCTCTGCAAGGGCAGAAGGCACGCGCCTGACTCCTACCTGGAGTGAGGTTATAACATACTGGTTCCTATCACTGCTTCTTCCTGAATCCAGAACTATTTCCTCATCTTCGCTAAGGAGTTCTCCTGCATTCAGTTTTACCCAGCGGGTGAAGGGGCGATCGATCCTGTTTACATAGACTCTTACACTTATTTTATCAGGGGTCTTCAGTCCTGAGGCGATGTAGACAAGTCCGCATTCAAGGCAGTGCACCATAGGGTTTATCCCGAATTTTATCAGTTCGTGAGAGACTTTTTCCTTCGGTGAACAGGAGGGGCATTCAATATTGAGATGTTGTGTCATGGCAAGTCTGATTCTCTAATTCTCATAATTCTACTTAATTGTTTCGTAAAACTTTTTATATCACTATTCGGAATACTGCTTCCGTTTTCCTCCTACTTCGCCCAATATCAAAAGTTTTATTATACTGAAATGCGTAGTCTAACATCTCATTATTGAGATGCATCTCAAAATTAAGGCAATGTGGGTGCCGACAGTGCCGGACATCGAATACCTGAAGAAACTTGCCCTCAGAGGGGCAGTAAATAAAACTGTTAAGGTCTCTTCGAGTGAGTTTCACAAGCATACGGGAGACAGCTCTAAAACCACAGCACGAAAGCTAAAACAGATGGAAGAAGAGCAGTTGATTGAAAGAAAGATAGTTCCCGGTGGCCAGTTGATAAAAATGACAGAAAAAGGGATTGAAATCCTGAAGAATGAATACGTCGAATACAGCAGGATCTTTTCCTCAGAGCCCGATATTCTGGAACTCGAGGGAAATGTGCTTAAAGGTCTTGGGGAAGGTCAGTATTATATAAACATCCCAGGATACAGGCATCAATTTGAAGAAAAACTTCATTTCGTGCCTTTTCCGGGTACTCTGAACGTGCAGCTTTCGGAAACCAGCTCGGCTCTTCGAAACAGGCTTAAAGAAATGCCTGCTATCCGAATAGACGGTTTTAATGACGGAGAGCGCACTTTCGGAGGCGGGAATTGTTATCCTATTAAAGTAGAGGGGATCGAAGCTGCTGTGGTCGTCCCTGACAGAACACACTACCCCTCGGATTTAATTGAGATTATTGCACCGGTAAAACTCAGGGATGCCCTGAAATTGAAAGACGGAGACAGAATTGTGACAAGGGTAAAAAAACAGGGTATGGAGGGATAGAAATGAATGAAAGCACGATATATGAATGCCTGAAGTACGGGAATGAAAACATTAACATGGCACTGGAAGCCCTGCGTGCCGGAAAAATGATCCAGATCTATGACTCGGACTCCAGGGAAGGGGAAACAGATCTTGTGATCCCTGCAAAGGCTGTCACTTACAAGAGTGTGAAGTGGATGCGGAAAGACGCAGGCGGACTTATCTGTGTGGCAGTGGACCCTGTTGCCTCAAAACAGCTCAGGCTGCCTTTTATGGCAGATCTTGTCCGGGAAGCCAGCAAAACCAGCGAGTCCCTCGGAGAAGTTGTTGAAAAAGACGGGGACCTTAAGTACGATTCTCACTCCTCCTTTTCCATCTGGGTCAACCACAGGGACACAAGGACCGGAATTCCTGACCTTGAAAGAGCCCTTACAATCCGGAAAATAGGTGAAATCACCGAAAAATCCCTTTCTGGAAACGGAGTCCTTTTTGGAAACGAGTTTCGGACTCCGGGGCATGTGGCTCTCCTCCGGGCTGCCGAAGGGCTCCTCGATGAACGTATGGGCCAGACAGAACTTTCAGTAGCCTTAGCCAGAATGGCAGGAATTACCCCTGCAATGGTTGTCTGTGAAATGCTGGATGATGAGAGTGGAAAAGCCCTTTCAAAAGAAAATTCAAAAGATTACGGCAAAGACCACGGGCTTGTCTTCCTTGAAGGGAAAGAAATCCTGGAAGCTTATATGCTGTGGGCAGGTTCTGAGTGCTGAAACACCTTTTTTCTTCCTTCTTTTACCCTTATTTTTTATTTCCCATCTTAGATTCCTTTTTCTTCTCCCATTTGCGAGTCCGGGACAGCAGAATATTATAACATAAAACGTAAGTTACTATATAATAGCAGTCTCTTCCGACTATACTGAACCTTTTGTTTTTGTTGTGCCGTATTCCTGTATTTTTCAACTTACATCCGAGGTGTCATCTGATGATCCATAGATATAAAAAAGTCCAGCAGGTTCTTATTCTCGTACTTTTCCTGAACCTTGCCGTAGCTTTTGCTAAAATCATCTACGGAACATTTACCGGCACCCTGAGCATGACTGCGGACGGATACCACTCCCTTTTTGACGGGGTATCCAATATTGTGGGGCTTGTGGGAATTTATATCTCATCCCGTCCTCCTGATCGGGAGCATCCTTACGGCCACCAGAAGTACGAAACATTTGCTTCTATTTTTATAGCTGTCTTGTTGTTGTTTGTCGGGTTTGAGATCTTCCAGAACGCTTTGAACCGTTTTCTTGTACGGAGCACTCCCGAGGTAACAACCCTGAGCTTTGTCATTATGCTCGGGACAATGGGCATAAACTACCTTGTTACCCGCTATGAATACGGGAAGGGGTTAGCCCTGAGAAGCCAGGTCCTTATTGCCGACTCCATGCATACTAAAAGTGACATTTATGTTTCTCTCTCGGTTATCGCAAGCCTGGTTGCTATAAAGTCCGGGTTTCCTCTCCTGGATCCGTTAATCGCTCTTCTCATCTCTTTCCTTATCTTCAGGGCCGGGTTCAGGATTATGAAGGAGAGCTCAAGAGTCCTCCTTGATATGTCCAGACTTGAGGAAGAAGAGATTTGTAATCTTGTCCTGGGAGTCGATGGAGTTATCGACTGCCACAAGATCCGGACTCGCGGGGGCATGGGGGATATCAGGATAGACATGCATGTGCTTGTGCGGCCCGATATGCCTCTTGAAGATGCGCATCTTATCGCTCACAGGGTTAGCAAGATGCTGAAAGCCGAATACAAAGACGTTTCTGATGTGGTTGTACATCTTGAGCCAGCCTTACCCCAAGGATCAAATAGCAAAAAAACCAGTTAAGATGCATGGCTGGAAACATTTTCGGGCAGATGTTTCGAATCACGACATGGGGCGAGTCCCACGGCAGGGCTGTTGGGGTCGTGGTTGACGGGCTGCCTGCAGGACTTCCTTTCTCCGAAGCCGACATCCAGAAAGAACTGGACAGAAGGCGCCCCGGGCAGAGTGAGGTTTCCACACCGAGAAGTGAAGCTGACAGGGTGGAGATCCTTTCAGGAATTTTCGAAGGCATGAGCACAGGTACTCCCATCTCTATGCTGGTCTGGAACTCGGACGCCAGGTCTTCTTCTTATGATGCTATTAAAAATACTCCCCGTCCAGGACATGCCGATTTTACATACATGGCCCGCTACGGAATCCGGGACCACCGCGGAGGAGGCAGGTCTTCAGCCCGTGAAACAATAGGTCGGGTTGCAGGCGGGGCTCTTGCAAAGCTTCTGCTTTCACGTTACGGAATCAGGATTGCCGGGAATGTGCTCGAACTTGGTGGAATCCGGGCAAAACCCCTCTCTTTTGAAGAAATTCTTGAAAACGTGGAAAAAACCCCTGTGCGCTGTGCCGATCTTGAGGCGGCTGAAAAAATGCTTGAAAAAGTTGCAGCTCTGCGGCAGGAAGGAGACAGTGTTGGCGGAATTGTTGAGCTTATTGTAAAAGGTGTGCCTGCAGGTCTCGGAGAACCCGTATTTGACAGGCTTGATTCAGACCTTGCAAAAGCCCTTCTGAGCATCCCCGCAGTCAAGGGCTTTGAAATAGGAGCCGGATTTGAGGCAGCCCGTATGCGCGGAAGTGAAATGAACGATCCTTTCAGCATGGAAGCAGGAAAAGTAACCTGTTCGAAAAATAATGCAGGCGGAATCCTCGGAGGAATTTCTACTGGTCTTGATATCGTCTGCAGAGTAGCAGTAAAACCCACCCCCTCCATAGGAAAGGTCCAGCAAACCGTTGACCTTACAACCCGGGAAAACACAGAAATCGCAATCAAAGGGCGTCATGATCCCACTATCCCTCCGCGCATGGTTCCGGTTGCTGAATCCATGGTTGCCCTCGTACTTGCCGACCATATGCTCAGGAGCGGCTTTATCAATTCCAGGACCCTGCTGGAATAAAAAGATAAGATTTTAATTAATATTTACAAAGCGGATACCTTTGCAGGCTCAATAATTATATATAGTGGTTAAAATAAATAAAAGGAAATTAATACTCCTGTGTCATATGGCTGGCATAGCATTATAAACTGTCACCTCTCCCGCCAAATGAGGTTTTTGATTCTTCCAAATATCGCTCTGCATAGTATTTTTTAAGTAAGTCTAATTATGAAGCACGGGAAGCAAGACCATACAGCATAGAGGCAATGGAATTTTCGCTTTATACATCTTCATGTAGGAGAAATTTTTGGGATGAAAGAAAGCCTGAGAAAATCTGGCATTGATGTGATTGGAGACGTGCCCTGGGGAACGCACTTCTGTCAATTCTACCAAACAAAAGAAGATTTAATGGAAATAATTGTTCCCTACTTCAAAGCAGGGCTGGAAAATAACGAGCTTTGCGTGTGGATCACATCAAAGCCTCTGGAAGCGGGAGAGGCAAAAGAAGCCTTGAGAAGGGTTATTCCTGATTTTGATGTTTATCTGGAGAAAGGGCAAATCGAAATCATTCCCTACATTCACGAACATATAAATGAAGGTGTTTTCGGTTCAGAGAAAGTCATAAAAGACCGGGTTAAGAAATCAGATCCGGTTCTGGCAGGTGGCTATGGAGGGCTCAGGACAGCAGGGGACACTCCCTGGTCGAAAAAAGGGGAGTTGGGTGATTTTGTTGATTATGAGAGTGAAGTGGATGCGAATATCGGCAAATACCAGACTATATCTTTGTTTCCATATTTTCTCGATATGTGCAGCACCGCAGATATCCTCAAAATTGCCTTCAATCATCAATTTGCTTTGATCAAAAAGGAAGGAATATGGGAGCGGATAGAAAGTTACAGCCGAAAGCGCGCAGAAGAGGAACTACGCCGGAGTGAGCAGCACTTCAGGCTGAAGCTGGAGAACATGCTTTCGCTTACCTTTCCTTCCCGGCAGATGGCTGAGCCGGAGCTTGCCGATATAGTTGATGCCCGTGCGATCCATTCCCTGATGGATGATTTCTATAACTTTGCTCACATTACCATGGCCCTGGTGGATCTCAAAGGCAATGTTCTGGTAAATGTCGGATGGCAGGACATCTGCACCAGGTTCCACAGGGTACACCCCGAAACCTGCAAACGCTGCGTGGAAAGCGACACAAAACTATCCGCTGGCGTTGCTCCTGGAGAATTTAAGCTGTACAAATGCAAAAACAACATGTGGGACGTAGCAACCCCTATCATAGTGGACGGGCGGCATGTTGGCAATATCTTCTCAGGGCAGTTCTTTTTTGAGGAAGAGACTCCGGACTATGAGTTTTTCCGCATCCAGGCCAGAAAATACGATTTCAACGAGAAGGAATACATAGCGGCGCTTGAAAAAGTTCCGCGCCTGAGCAGGGAGACCGTAGGCATATGTATGTCCTTTTTCATGAAGCTTGCTCACATGATCTCGCAGCTAGGCTACAGCAATATCAAAATGGCCCGGTCGCTTACGGAACGCGATGCCCTGCTGGATGTGGTGCGGGAGAGTGAAGAGCGGTTCCGCTCGGTTCTTGAGCACTCCCTTGATGCGGCGTACCGGCGAAACCTTCAGACCGACAGCTATGATTACATGAGTCCGGTGATAAAGCAAATAACAGGCTTCTCTGTCCGGGAGATGAGCGCGATGAGCATAAACGAAGTTCTTGGTCGCATTCATCCCGACGACCTCCCCCTGGTTAGCGCGGAACTGGCCCGGGCATTAGATGCAGGCCGTGGGACTGTTGAGTACCGGTTCAGGTGCAGGGACGGAAAATACCGCTGGCTTGCAGATCACTTCACGGAGATAAAGGATCAGAATAGCAGGCCCCTCTTCAGGGGAGGTATCGTCCGCGACATTACCGAGCACAAGCAGGTTGAAGAGGCCCTGATAAGGAATGAGAACAAATTCCGTACACTGGCTGAAAATTCTCCCGACATAATTGTCCGATTTGATAGACAAAAGCGACATATATATGCCAATCCTGCAGCTGTGGAACCTTATAGCCGCTCTCCGGAAGAAATCATTGGGAAAACTCACACTGAACTGGGAATGAATCCTGAGAAGGTAAAATTCCTGGAAGAACACCATGAAAATGTTTTTTCCACAGGTAAACCCGAAACAGCGGAATTTCAGCATACATCGCCCCGGGGAAAAGAGTACTATTTTAATACACGAATAGTACCGGAGTTTGCTGGCGGGGAAGTGACTTCCGTTCTTGCGATTTCCAGGGATATTACGTATGCAAAAGAAGCAGAATCCAGGTTGAAAGAAGCACATGAAAATTTGGAAAAATTAGTTGAAGAGCGAACAATCCAGCTTGAGAAAGCTTACAACTTGTTGAAAGAAAGCGAAAAAGGTCTGGCTGAAGCTCAAAAAATGGCTCATATCGGAAACTGGGAATGGGATATTGCAAGCGATAAAGCATACTGGTCTGAGGAAATGTACCGTATTTTCAGACGTGATCCCCGGGAAATGGCGCCATCTTACGATGAGTATTTGAGTTACATACATCCCGATGACCGGGACTACTATGATAATGCCCACAAGGGTGCCGTAGAGGGAAAACCTTACAGCACTGACCAGAGGATTATTTTAGCTAGCGGGGAAGAACACACAATCCACTTGCAATCCGAAGTTATTTTTAATGAAGAGAAGGTCCCTGTTCGACTAAAGGGGACGGTTCAGGACATCACCGAACGTAAAAAAGCCGAGAAGGCTCTGGTGAACCTTGAGAGTGCCCGCAAAAAAGAAATTCATCACAGGATTAAGAATAACTTGCAGGTAATTTCATCCCTTCTTGACCTTCAGGCTGAAAAGTTCAATAACAGGGAACATGTTGAAAAATCGGAAATTATGGAAGCTTTCAGGGAAAGCCAGGACAGAGTAATATCAATGGCTCTTATCCACGAGGAACTGTACAAGGGTGGAGGGTTCGACACCCTTAACTTTTCATCGTATATTGAGGAACTCGCTGAGAACCTTTTCCAGACATACAGGCTTGGAAATGCTGATATCAACTTAAAAATGGATCTTGAAGAAAAAATCTTTTTTGATATGGATATTGCTGTTCCTTTAGGAATTATTGTTAATGAACTCGTTTCTAACTCTCTCAAGCACGCCTTCACTGAGGAAAAAGAAGGGGAAATTAGAATCCGGCTTTGCAGGGAAGAAAATAATAACAAACTGGATAAATCTCTTTTCAGTCTGACAATTTCAGATAACGGAAATGGTATTCCTGAAAACGTAGAATTCGAAAGTTTTGAATCACTCGGACTGCAGTTAGTGAGTATCCTTGTTGACCAGCTGGATGGAAAAATCGATTCCAAGCAAGAGCAGGGGACAAAATTCATAATTACATTCAAGGTAGCGGAAAGATCATAATCCCTGATAAAAATACAGTGTCCTGAAAGCATTCACACTCAAATGACCTTTCATATTGTCTTTTCTCGTTGCCAGTAAAATCTTCAGTCCTGCACTTGACCGGAGCTTTACTTCCTGTTCTCTTTTCGCAGGTTCCTTTTTAAATGTCAGAGTATTAACTGTAGAATATGAAGTCTTTTTTATATCATGAAAAACGCCTGGGTCAACTGCAACATTATAAGTTTTCTCACCCGGATATTAAACATCAAAAATCAAAGAATATTTGTGTACTCCAAAATAGTACTAAAAAACGTCAGTTTGATGATCTGGCTAGAAAACTTATATACAGTCGATTAAATGTCAATTATGGAGTTCAAATACGCCCTCCAGACGATTTGCCTGGACTCCATGCGCCTGGAGCAGAATTATATCAGTTTTGAGTATATTTAAGACTTACATGGTCCTGCTTCCTGGTAAATTAGGGAACTTGTTAATTATGTGAAAGAATGAAGCGGATAGGTAAAAGTGAGAAAAAAGAATTTGTTACTCCTGGCTATATTTATCGTTCTTTTCGTTGGGTCCATATTTGCTCATGCTATTTATACGGATGCAGAGGACTGGAGATCCCCGGGTCGAAGATACCATTGTATATATGAGGTCAGTGTAGGCGGCCTTTCCGGAAGGGAAGTAGCTGGAACTACTGTGATAATGGTCCCGATTCCTGCAACAAAAGAAGGCAAGTTTTTTACTCCACCTGCCCAGAAGGATCCTTATTTAAGCCAGAGACTGATGCATGAAATCCTTGACTGGCCTGAACAACACCGCAAAGGACCCTATTTTGAAAATTCAACTGAAGTTTTTGACAACAAAACGATATCCGGGAACTGGACAACATTCATTGCAGAAACTGATAAAGGTTATATGTATGGATTCAGGACAAATGAGACGAGGCTTGACGATATTTCTTTTAGTAGAGAATTCGTTGCAGATTACTTCGATATTTTCGATCCCATTAATAATGGAAGCCCCGTATTGTACCCCGTTGAAAACGTTTCTGAAATCTCTGTAGTTCCTTATGGAGACTACGTTAAGTATGTCTCAAATCCGACATATGATACCTACGTCTACTTAAGTGAAAATCTGGAAGGGGGAGATACAGTATCTTTCAATATCGAATTGGAGGCAAATAACGACCCAACAGAATGGCCTGAAGAATACTGTGGTTGTTACAATAACCTGCTACTCGCAAAAGTTAATGACACAGGCTATGTAAAAGCCCGGGCTATTCTCGGACAGGAAGTGCCATGGAGGAGTGGGTCTGCTTCTTTATGGAGTAGTCAATATGTTTTAGATTTTTATGGTGACGTGACCTCTGACACTGAAAGTTAAACTGTTGAGTTGCGACTATTGGTCGCTTTTGCCAGAGCCTCTTAATAGCTGGCTGAAATTATAAGGGAAGCGATTGACCGAAGTTATAAGGGAAGCGATTGACCGAAGTTATAAGGGAAGTGATTGACCGCAGTTATAAGGGAAGTGATTGACCAGTTAGAAATATCCATCAATCATATTGCAGGGATTGGGTTATGTGAACGCCCTTCCTAACTAAGCAATTATTTTCAACTTACACAAAATAGAGAAGAGCTGAAAACTTTAGCATTTTTCAGTGTGGAAAACGAATGTGGTAACTATCACCTTATAAGTTTTCTGACCAGAGTCTTTAACAATCATTAATTACAGGCTTTTTGTGTATTTGGAATAAGTATGGAAAACCATCAGTTTGACGATCTGGCTAGAAAACTTATATAGTGTCTATTAAATGTCAACTATGGAGTTCTAATTTACTTTCCCGACTCGCTTGAACTCCATGCTCCTGAGGCAGGATTATACCAGTTTTGGAAGTACTGGTTTCTCTGGTTCTGCCTCTTGAGTAAAGAAAAGGTCGGAAGGTGTGATCCCACAGAAGAAACCTGAAGGAACGCTAATTTCAGCAATGTTGCTGAACTATATTTGTGCTTTTTTTGGGTACTTAAACACTGACTGAAAAAACAGTTGTTATAGCATTTACGGACTGTTATATCGGTTTTGGAGCCAGGGATAGAGCTGGGGATAATTATCCAAGCAGAGGAACTGCTGGTGAAAGAAATTTTGTAAAATAGTATTATTCTTACCTTTAGGGGAAATTTGGTGATAATATGGGTAGAAAATCAGTTCTTATTTTTTTGATGTTAGTCCTGCTTTCAGGACCTGCACTTGCAGACACTTACAATACGTCCGGCCAGAATGAAATATCAGAGGAAAAGACTTTAGAGGTAAATACTGGCTGGTTAGAGATACCTGTGTATGACGTGCCATACTATACCTGGCATGATAGTCCGGAGGAAACAATCTCCCTGCTCTCAAAATTAAGCGAAGAATCACTTGCAAACTGTACAAACCCTGAAAGTCCTGTATATGATCCCAACGTGTTAAAAGCATATGGAAGTGTTCCGGCGATTAAAAATGCTTCCCAGCTAGCTGAGTTCAGTTCAACCCTGCAGGCTGTAAGGGACAGTTCTATTCGCGAGGCAAAGCCTTATCTTTATCCTGACGGTCCGATAGTTTACTACGGGGGCGGTCCTATGCCAGGGTATTTTTTGATCAAACTCTATGACTATGGGGGTAACAAAACTGCTTATCCAGAAACCGAGTTAAAAGATATTTGCAATGTTGTGGAAAAGAATGCGAATAAAGCCGGACTTGATGAAGTCCCGGTCATATTTTGTCTCTGGGATAAGACAGCAATATTCTGTTTTCCTGAAAATAAACCTGGCTTCGGCAAAGATGTTGTCCAGCTAACAGATGTTTGCTTCCCTGAGTGTTTTTATTATATAGTTAATTCTTCATCATTGCAATTTATACAAAACAGTTCACTTCCCGAAATAAAACCATACCTCTACCCCGAAGGCCCGATAATTACCTACGGTTCCGACACCATGGATCAAGTTTTCCCTATAGAACTCTATTATGAAGGAAACGAAACAGTCTATTCCCAAAGCGAACTTACTGAAATATACAATCTCGTGACAAAACATGCAAAAAGAGCCGGTCTTGATGGCGTTTCCGTTGATTTCTACAACGAGAAAGGTAAAGTGCGTTTTGATAATTACTATAATAAATCATATTTCCGGCCCGGGAACCTGACTTCATGGAGTAGCGGCGGGATAGAAAATTCCACATTAAACAGCTCGGCCCAATTAAACGATCCGGAAAATACTACCTTTTCGGTAGGAGATAAAAATACTACTTTTTCGGTAGGAGATAATGTCTTTCCGATAGGGATATTCATCATGCCGCACCGATTGGGTTATGCTCAACATTCCGGGAAATTTGTGGGATTGTAATTGTAATAAACTAAGCTTTTCATTCCCGGTTTCGGTATGCTGCTTTAATTTTCTAATTTTTAAATTTTCTTACTTTTTATGAATCTGCCTTCTAAAACCAAAATCAAGATGTGAGGGATTTGACTTGAAAATAAAGGCATTGAAAATAAGTGCATTGATAGTTGTCTTCCTGCTGGCAATAACTCTTATTTCCGTGTCCGGCTGCATTGACAGCAGCAGCGAACCAGTTAACGAAACCGGCCTGGAAGAAATGACAGATAATCAAACAGATGATCAGAGCGATTCATTTAATGATTCCATAAACACCGCTCCTGCAGAGAATTTCTCTGACAAGAGCAACACTCTTGAACTTGAAAAGGAAAGCTCCTTTTCCGGATATTACAGGAAAGAAAACCTGCAGTTAGAGGCTGATGTTCCAGCTTATTCCCTGCCTTTAAAGGCTTCTGAAATTGCGAATTATGACGATTTCATTCAACAAATTCCCCTGACAAACGAGAGTATGGATTTGCTGTACAAAAATGGATTTGTTGTAATTGAAAATCCGGCTATCGAAAATCTGCCTGGAGCAGGGAATACGCTGGTAAATTCTACTTATAAAGACCTGAAAGTGGCTGATGTTCCTATTTTCATCACTTCGGATTCTCTTCTTCACCTTTATCATATCCAGTTTGATGAGACTTTAAAAAGGGCGGAATCTGAGGAATTTTTCGATGAACTCTGGAAACTTGACAAAGCTCTCCTTGATGCCTCCATAGAGGATTATGACAGTGCCTCAGGGCGAGAAAAGGAAGCTGCAAGAAGAAATGTTGCATACTTTGCAGCTGCTTTGAAGCTTCTTGAACCGGAATCTTACCAGATAGGGGAATCACGAGAAGATTCGGGAGATATTCTACTCTTCGACTCTCAGGAAGCAAAGCAGTACAGTGTCGAAGTCCCATCTTTTGTAAAAACCGACGTAGATGACGAGCTGCGCTTAATAGAAGCTCAGGAAGGCGGGGTATCTCCAATTTTCAAGTACGGGGAAGATTACTCTCAGTACACCCCAAGAGGCCATTACACTCGTTCTGAAAAGCTACAGAACTACTTCAAGGCCATGATGTGGCACGGCAGAATGAGTATGCTGCTCCAATCGGATATGATTTCTGCAGAAGACCCGGAAAAGGAAGCAAAAATTCAGACTATTCAGGCCTTTTTAATTTCCGACCATTTTGACAGGGATAAAGAGCTCCGGGACAGGTGGGACAGGATTTACGATGTAACGGCTTTCTATGTTGGTTATTCCGACGACCTCGGGCCTTATGAATATGCAAAAGCCCTGGATACCGTCTTTGGGGATAATAGATATGGAGTGAGTTTCGATAACGAAAGCCTGGCAGAACTGAAAACCGAGCTGGAAATATATGAAAGTCCGAAAATCTACGGCGGAACAGGTGGAATAATTCAGGCAGGCTCCGAAACTGAAAACAAAACTCTTGATGCCACAAAGGGTTTCAGGCTCATGGGTCAGCGCTATACCCCTGATTCCTATATCTTCCAGAAACTCTATCCTCCAGCCCTGAATGTCATGGATCTTCTCGGTTCTGAAAGAGCCACGGAACACCTTAAAAATATGGGTATTTCCGAAAATGCAGAATATGAAATCAGCCATCAATCTCTTGAAAATGAATTCGGAGCTTTTGATGAAGAAGACTGGAACAAAAACCTTTACTGGGCTCAACTATATGCCTTAAAGCCCCTCCTGGTAAGTTATCCTGAGGGGTATCCCACTTTCATGCAGACCGCAGCCTGGGAAGATAAACAGCTTAATGCCGCCCTTGCTTCCTGGACCGAGCTCAGGCACGACACTATCCTCTATGCAAAACAGGCTTACTTCATGGGCTCTCCTCAAATTCAGGAAGAAAAACCTGTAGAGGGATATGTGGAACCGGTTCCGGAGTTTTATGCCCGGATGCTTGCCCTTACCAGAATGGCACATTCCGGATTAAATGATATGGAAGTGCTTGATGAGCAGTCGGATAAAGACTTTACAACTCTTGAAAACACCCTTGAAAGGCTGCTGGAAATCTCAATTAAAGAGCTTGAAAACGAAGAGCTGACGGATGAAGAGTACGAGTTCATCAGGAATTTCGACCAGAATATAGCTCCAATGCTTGAGAACGTAGATATCAAGTCCCAGATGTCCACTCTGGTTGCGGATGTTTATACAGGTCCGGGAGGAAATGTCTTGGAAGAAGGGACCGGAAAACTGGACCTGATGGTTGTAGCTTATAAACAGCCTGACGGCAGGATCGTGCTTGGAGCAGGCCCTGTAATGAGTTACTATGAGTTCTGGCAGCCCTCAGGGGAAAGGTTGACTGATGAAGAATGGAGATCGATGCTGAATAATAACCCTCCTGAAAGACCGGAGTGGACAAGTTCCTTTAGGGGGTAAAAGATGCCATTCTGAATAGGCTATCTTTTTCATTTTCTTTTTTGAGCCGGTTCACTAAAACCAAATTCAAGATGTGAGGGATTTGATTTGAAAATAAGGACATTGATAGTTATCTGTCTGCTGGCAATAACTCTTATTTCCGGGTCTGGCTGCATTGACAGCAGCAGCGAACCAGTCCAAGAAACCGGCCTTGAAGAAATGACTGGTAACCTGAACACTAACAATAGCGACCCTGTTATAGAGACATTTTTGGAAGAAATGACTGATAGATCGGATGATTCATTTAATGATACCAGGGAAACTATTTCTGTATCTGTAGAGAATTTCTCTGACAGGAGCAATGCCCTTGAACTTGAAAAACAAAGCGCCTTTTCCGGATATTACAGTAAAGAAAACCTGCAGTTCGAGGCCGACGTTCCCGCTTATTCTTTGCCTCTAAAGGCTTCAGAGCTTGAGAATTATTATTATTTCACTCAACAGATCCCCCTTACAAACGAAAACAGGAACTTATTGTACAAAAACGGGTTTGTTGTGATTGAAAATGAGGTTACTGAGAACCGATTTAAAGCTGAGCAGGTAAATGCAACTTACAGGAGCCTTAAAGTGGCTGGGGTCCCGATCTTCATCACAACGGATTCTCTTCTTCACCTTTATCATATCCAGTTTGATGAGACTTTAAAAAGAGTCGAAGAAGAGGAGTTTTATGATAAGCTCTGGGAACTTGATAAAGCTTTTCTTGAAGCTTCCATAGAGGACTATAATGAGGCAAAAGAAAACAATTCTTCATCTGAAGAAGTAATAGAGGCTGCAAGAAGAAATGTTGCATATTTTGCAGTAGCCCTTAGTTTGCTTGAAGAGAAACCGGATCCAAACAGGATCGAAGTCAAATCCACAGAGAAGCAGGGTTCCGAAGAATACGGCTTTGAAGTTCCTTCATTTGTAAAAGAAGAGGTTGAAGCCGAACTCTCTTTGATACAAGCTCACGAAGGATTTGCTCGCTCTCCGATTTTCCTGTATGAAGAAGATTACTCTCAGTACGTCCCAAGAGGACATTACACGTCCTCTGAAAAGCTGATTAACTATTTCAGAGCCATGATGTGGCACGGTAGAATAAGTATGCTGCTCCGGTCGGACCTTCTCACTGCAGAAGAGCAAACAGTGGAAGGTTCAGCTACGGAAGATTCAACGGCAGGAGAATCAGCTTTGGAAATGTCAGAAAAGAAAGCAAAAATTCAGACTATTCAGGCCCTTTTAATTTCTGACCATTTTGACAGGGACGAAAACCTTCGGACCAGATGGGATCGGATCTACGATGTAACAGCTTTCTATGTAGGTTTTTCCGATGACCTCGGACCTTATGAATACGCAACAGCTCTGAATGCCGTTTTTGGGGACGATAGAGGAAGAGTAAGCTTCGACAACGAAAGCTTCACGGCACTTAAAGTGGAACTGGAAAAATATGAAAGTCCGAAAATCTACGGTGGAACAGGGAATATGATTCTTACAGGTTCCGAAACTGAAAATGAAACTCTTGACGCCACAAAAGGTTTCAGGTTCATGGGTCAACGATATGTTCCGGACTCCTATATTCTCCAGGTTCTGCATCCTCCTGCTCTGAATATAATGTGCCTTCTCGGTTCTGAAAGAGCCGGAGAACATCTTATAAACCTAAATATTTCAGAAAGTGAATCTTATAAAGTGCGTTACCGATCTCTTGAAAATGAATTTGGAGCTCTTGATGAAGATGAGTGGAACAAAAACCTTTACTGGGCTCAACTATATGCCTTAAAGCCCCTCCTTGCAAGCTATCCGGCGGGTTATCCTACCTTTATGCAGACCGAAGCCTGGGAAGATAAGCAGCTTAACACAGCCCTCGCCTCCTGGACCGAACTCCGGCGTGATACTATTCTCTATGCGAAGCAGGCTTACTCTACAGGTGCACTCTATGTGCCACCGGAGGAAAAACCGGTCCAAGGCTATGTGGAGCCGGTACCTGAATTTTATGCAAGGATGCTCGCCCTTACCAGAATGGCACATACCGGGCTGGCTGAAATGGAAGTGCTTGATGAGCAGTCAGATAGAGACTTTACAACTCTTGAAAAAACCCTCGAAAAACTGCTGGAAATCTCGATTAAAGAGCTTGAAAATAAAGAGCTGACGGATGAAGAGTACGAGTTCATTAGAAATTTCGACCAGAATATAGCTCCAATGCTTGAGGACATCGATGGGGATGCCCAGAGCTCTGTCATGGTTGCGGATGTCTACACAAATCTGGGGAGTGTTTTGGAAGAAGGGACCGGAAAACTGGACCTGATGGTTGTAGCTTATAAACAGCCTGACGGCAGGATAGTTCTTGGAGCAGGTCCTGTAATGAGTTATTATGAGTTCTTGCAGCCTTCAGGAGAAAGGTTGACTGATGAAGAATGGAGAGAAATGTTAGAGAATAACCCTCCTGAAAGGCCGGAATGGGTTGAGTCTTTTAAGACGTAAAAGATGTTGTTCTTTATGGCTTCTTTTCCCTTCATTTTTCTTTCATGGATATGCTTGGGTAGCCCGGAAAAAACAGTAACATTTAGAATTCTGTAACTCTACAACTCCGCAACTTCATAACTCTGTACCTATAACTCTGTACCCATAACTCTGTACCTCTATGATTCTATACCTATATATCATAAATCTTAATAAGTTACAGAACATTTAAAGCCACTGGTGGTCAGGGAGGAATAATTCTGGACGGAAATAAATGGTTTATGCTGGTGATTCTTGGTTTTCTTTCGGCAATTTTTCTTTTATCCCTCTATGAATCCGGAAATTTGCCCCTGGGTATGAATGACGTTGATAATTCTGGAGGGATTAACAGAGAGCCCGGATCGGAAATATTAAGAAAAATATACGTGAATGATAGTGATTTTCAAAACCTGACAAAAGGCAACTATACCTATGAAGTTGGAATCTTCAATGAAACAGGGGAATCTGTCGCATATATCCGGATTAATGGCTGGTATATTCACGAAGTAACTGTTGAGCTGCAAAACGGTACATTAAAAACCGTTGGACCTTCCGATTCTCTGGAAGATCTTTACATGGAAGCTGATTCCCTGAACGGGTCCGTAATATCCACTTCTTCTAAAATTACAGGCGGAGAATTCTACATAATAACTATTGACACGCCAAACGAGACGGTGAGATCGATTGAAAAGGTGGACGAACTGCCTGACTGGACTGCAGAAGCTGAAGTAGTGGGAGCTGAGCTTATTCCCTGACATGACCTGACATTATCATGCAAATCCGTTTGTTAATTAAATAACCTGTGGAGAACTCTATATGAAGAATAAATCCAAAAGATATTTACTGCTCATCCTGTTCCTGGTATCCCTATCCATTTTTATTTCAGGTTGTGGGGGGAAATCCGGTGGTGAAGGGGTTACATCTGACATACGGCCCGACGGTGAAGAAGTCGTATA
The DNA here is from genome assembly GCF_000970085.1 of Methanosarcina siciliae T4/M. NCBI lineage: Archaea > Methanobacteriati > Methanobacteriota > Methanomicrobia > Methanosarcinales > Methanosarcinaceae > Methanosarcina > Methanosarcina siciliae. The sequence goes on from NZ_CP009506.1 coordinate 573,210, forward strand.
TAACATGCAGATGAAAATGGATAGTCTTGAAGACTATTCTTTCACAATGTATGTAAATTCAAGTTTAAGAGGGCAGAATCCGGAAATATATGAAGTTGTCTGGAAAAAGCCTGATTTAATGAAAATGATTCTTTTAGGTCCGGATAATGATACGAAAATAATCATGGTCTCTGACGGAGATTTTCAATGGATTTACAGTTCCGAATCCGAGACTGTTTTCAAAGCGGAAACTTCGGATGACTTTGACGGTTTGAAACTTTTTGAGCCTGACGTTTACGCTGGTTTTTTGAACGGTTTCGTCCTTAGTGGGAGGTCCCCTTCTATCCTCGGGACCGAAAATATAGATGGGAAAAGCGTATATTTGCTTGAGCTCTCACCCTCTGGGAATAATGAATCACTTCAATCGAAATCAAGAATATGGGTCGACAGCGAAAACTGGATGTTTCTCGGGTATGAACTATATGACAGCAAAGGAAATGTTTATCTTGACATGGAAATTAGGGACCTGAGATTGAATACGGGAATTCCGGATTCTGAATTTGAGTTTAATATTCCGGATGGGGCACAGGTAAAGGTATTGGAGCCGGAAGACTTCAAAAACGAGCCTGAAAAAATGACGCTTGAAGAAGCAAAACAACTTACTGATTTTGAAATACTTATCCCTGAATATCTCCCGGAAGGATATGAATTTAATTATTCTACGGTATCTTCCGGTATCGATACGCCTTATTCCACTTTTCTCCATAGCAGCTTCGGCATTTTTGCAGGATACCCTCGCGAAAAGGTCACTCTGGTATATACTAATGGGGAAGACGAAATACGTATTGTAGAAAGCATTTCTGAACAGAGTTTACCTGAAACTCAGGATTTTGAACTTGAAGGAGAGCCTGTTCCGGTCAATAACAAGTCCGGTACGATTTCTTCGGTATTTGGAGGAAATATGAAAGCCCTGACCTGGCAAGATGGGGAATTCGAAATTACTATTATTTCTTCTCTTGATAAGGGGGAGCTGCTTAATATCGCAGGATCCTTCTCCTGACATCCGAGAAGTTTTCAGAATGAATGAAGTAAGGGTGAAGTTACAGACTTCACATTCTTTTTTTTGTAATATAAGTACTGGCGACATTTGGGAGTTACAATCATCCTGTCAAAATCATCATGTAATTTCTCACATAAAGTGTTACAACTGATGAAAGTAATCGTAAATTCAGCGTTTATTGTTAGATGATATGGTGAAAAACTTTATACTTTATATAATATATCTGAGAAAATAGTTTGTGGAGTTCAAACGCACCTTCCAGAGTAGATTTGAACTCCATTGTGCCCGGAGGCATGGTTAGTGTTAGCTTTGCGGTTATTTAACGTGGTGACTATAAGAGCCTATCCGAAAAGTCGATAATGGCATGTTGCAAAGATTACGAGAAGGCTATAATATCCGGGTTCCGTTCCGGTTGTGTATTGCTCAATGTAAAAGTTATAGCAAACTGCAGCACTTTTCGGATAGGTTCTTAATTTTTACAGGTAGCTAATGTTTCCAGATACCTGATGTCTCACAGGACTTTTGTTATTTCGCTGCAAATACACTTGCAGTAGGTATGGTCATATAATCTTTCTGTCCAAAGTCTCAAACAATCAAAGGTAGGGGAATAAGCACATACCTGAAATGAATGTGAAAACAGTCATTTCGAAAGTTTTACCTGGAAAACATATAAAGAGATAACTAATATTTCGTGTAAAGTTAGTTTTCCGATTTTCTATAAACGTGCCAGCCACAGATATGCTTATTATTGCAGTTTTGAAGGGATCTCAATTGAAAATAAGGACATCGATAGTTATATTTTTACTGGTGGTTTCACTGATACCTGGATCGGGCTGTATTGATAGCAGTAGCGAACCTGTCAATGAAACGAAACCGGATGAAGGAACAGACAATCAGGACGGTTCGTCCAGTGATACAGCAGAAACCTCTCCTCCAGAGAATTTCTCCGGGAAGAGCAATACTCTTGAGCTTGAAAATGAAGCCTCCTTTTCCGGCTATTACAGGAAAGAAAACCTGCAGTTTGAGGCTGATGTTCCCGCTTATTCTCTGCCTCTAAAGGCTTCCAAAATTACAAATTATGACGATTTTATCCAAAAAATTCCTCTGACGAACAAGAACAGGGACTTACTGTACAAAAACGGGTTTGTTGTAATTGAAAGCAGAGCTGCTGGAAACCTGTTTGAGGCAGAGCCGGTAAGAGTAAACGAGACTTACAACGCCCTGAAAACGGCTGACGTTCCTATTTTCATCACGTCGGACTCTCTTCTTCATCTTTACCACATCCAGTTTGATGAGACCTTAAAAAAGGTAGAAGAGGACGAATTTTATGACGATTTGTGGAAACTTGACAAAGCTTTTCTTGAAGCCTCCATAGAGGATTATAACAGGTCGATAGAGGATAAAGCCTCTGAAGAAGTAACGGAAGCTGCAAGAAGAAATGTTGCGTACTTCACCGTGGCTTTGAGCCTGCTCCAGCCGAAACCTGAGCAGATAGAGCAATCACAGATATATTTAGGGAAAACCAGACTTTTTGACCCTAAGAATGTGAAACAATACAGTGTAGAAATCCCTTCATTTGTAAAAGCCGATGTAGAAACCGAACTTGCCCTGATAGAAGCGCAAAAAGGAGAAATATCTCCAATTTTCAAGTATTATGAAGATTATTCACAGTACATTCCAAGAGGGCACTATACAACATCTGAGAAATTAACTAACTATTTTAAGGCCATGATGTGGCACGGTAGAATGAGCATGCTCCTTCGGCCGGACATGATCATTTCAGAAGAATCAATGGCAAAAGAATCAGTTGCGGAAAAATCAGCTGTGGAAGAATCCGAAAAGGAGTCCAGAATTCAGACAATTCAGGCCCTTTTGATTTCTGACCATTTTGACAGGGACAAAAACCTCCGGGACAGATGGGACAGAATTTACGATGTGACAGCTCTTTATGTCGGTTTTTCCGACGATCTCGGGCCTTATGAATATGCAAAAGCTCTGGATACCGTCTTTGGGAATGATAGAGAAGAACCAAGCTTCGATAGTGAAAACCTTACAGCACTGAAGACCGAGCTGGAAAGATATGAAAGCCCGAAAATCTATGGAGGTAGCGGGGAAATAATTCCGTCAGGCTCAGAAACTGGAAACGAAACTCTTGAGGCCACGAAAGAGTTCAGGTTCATGGGGCAGCGCTACACTCCGGACTCTTATGTTCTCCAGAAACTCAATCCTCCAGCCCTGAACATCATGGACCTTCTGGGTTCTGAAAGAGCCAGAGAACATCTAAAAAATATGGGTGTTTCCGAAAACGAAGAGTATAATAGGCGCTACCAATCTCTGGAAAGTGAATTTGGAGCTTTTGATGAAGAAGAATGGAATAAAAATATCTACTGGTCTCAACTGTACACCTTAAAACCTCTCCTTGTAAGCTACCCGGAAGGTTACCCTACCTTCATGCAGACCAAAGCCTGGGAAGATAAGCAGCTTAACACGGCCCTTGCTTCCTGGACAGAACTCAGGCATGATACTATCCTCTATGCAAAGCAGGCCTACTTCATAAGTGCGTTCTATAATCTGGAAGAAAAACCTGTGAAAGGATATGTGGAGCCAGTCCCTGAATTCTATGCCAGGATGCTTGCCCTTACAAAAATGGCGCATAGTGGGCTGGCTGAAATGGAAGTACTTGACGAACAGTCGGATAAAGACTTTACAACTCTTGAAAGCACTCTTGAAAAACTGCTGGAAATCTCGATTAAAGAGCTTGAAAATAAAGAGTTGAAAGATGAAGAATATGAGTTTATTAAGAATTTCGAACAAAACATAGCCCCGATGCTTGCGAACATAGACGAGGATTCCCAGAGCTCTGTCATGGTTGCCGATGTATACACAGAGGAAAGGAAGGCTCTGGAAGAAGGAACCGGGAAACTGGACCTGATAGTAGTAGCCTATAAACAGCCTGACGGCAGGATAGTGCTTGGAGCAGGCCCTGTAATGAGTTATTATGAGTTCTGGCAGCCTTCAGGAGAAAGGTTGACTGATGAAGAATGGGGAGAAATGTTAGAAAATAACCCTCCTGAAAGGCCGGAATGGGTTGAGTCTTTTAAGGCGTAAAAGATGCTGTTCTTTATGGCTTCTTTTTCCCTTCATTTTCCTTTCATGGATATGCTTGCGTAGCCCGGAAAAAAGCAGTAACATCCAGGGCTCTATAACTCTAAAATTCTAAATAAGACACAGAATATTTATAGACACTGATGGTCAGGGAGGAATGGTTCTGGATGAAAGTAAATGGCTTTCGATGTTGATTCTCGTTTTTATCTCGGCAATTTTTCTTTTATCCCTCTATGAATCCGGGAATTTGTCCCTGGGTGTGAATGACGTTGATAACTATGGAGGGATTAACAGAGATGTATCGGAAATATTAAGAAAAATATACGTGAATGATAGCGATTTCCAAAACCTGACAAAAGGCAACTATTCAGGTGCAGGTGCAATCTTCAATGAAACCGGGGAATCCACAGTATATATCCGGATTAACGGCTGGTATATTCATAAAGCAACTATTGAGCTGCAAAACGGTACATCAAAAACCATTGGACCGAGTGCCTCTATGGAAGAGCTCTACAAAGAAGCTGATTCTCTAAACGGGTCCGTAATATCCACTTATTCGCAAATTACCGGTGGAGAATTCTATGTGATAATTGTTGATACGCCAAATGAAACCGTGAAATCGATTGAAAAGGTGGATGAGTTGCCTGAATGGACTACAGTAGCTGTAATTGAAGAAGTTTCGGAAAATGAACCTTAAAGTATATTCTGAATCGTGGTTTTCAGGAAAAAAAACCATCTATAAAGCCTCATGGTTTTTTCTTCCTCGTAAATAATGATAGCAGCTATAGATACACTATGTTTTCTATCCGAGCATCATATCTATCCGAGCACCATATCTATCCGAGCACCATATATCTGTCCTATAAAGTGTTAATACTGGAAATATGATCATAATTAAGCGTGAATTGTTTGATGACCTGGCTAAAAACTTTATTATTTATGTTAAATATGTTAAAAAATAGTTTATAAAGTTTAAACAAATCTTTCGGAATAGATTTGAGCTTCCATTGTGTCCATAGGCATGGTTATTTTAGCATTTTGATTATTTAAGTATTGAACTGGAGCAGGCACATGTTTTACAAGAAAATTAACCGAAATATAGTGTTTTTTATCTTTTTGGTAGTTGCTGTTGTTGGGGTGTGGTTTTTACTTAATTTCATTAAAATTGGTCCCGGCTTACCTCCTTCTGAATCCATGCCAAAATGGTACATCCCCGGATCCTGGCAAAAACATGAACAGAGCTGTACATCACTTTTTCCGGAAATCTCTTCTTACTGTGATAAGAGGAATTTTTCCGGAGGAAAATTTATAAGTGTCTGGTACTTTGATGATGAATCTAAATTTCTAAACGGAGAAGAGATGCTTTATCTCCATCTGGAAGAAAACGGTAATGTGTTCCATCAGGAACTGAATATTAGTACAGAACTTCATGAAGAAATTGAAAGACGTGAAGTTGAAAATTTCCCTAATATCACATCTTTTAATTCAACAAGATATGAAAGCCCTAATACGTCGGGATACTTTATAGTATACGAGAGACCTTTCCTTAAAGGGAGAGAAGACTATTTCATAGCTTATTACGGAATCATGGGAACAACAAATCTCTCTGAAGAAACTCCAGCGCTGAAAAAATTGATTGCAGAATCCTTTTATATGTCTAATGAAGAAGGAAAAGTTGACGGTTTAAAGATGGGGAATAAAAAAGGAACGGGTAATTCGTTACTTCCATGGTTTTAACAAAAAGGTTAGCCCTCATTTGCATTTTTTTCGATGAGCAGATCCCAAAATTCAATACGTGATTCCATTGGTCATCAGCTAAGGAATTTTCTTGCCCGAAAGCTATCGATTTTGCACCAGAAGTCTGCCTCAATTTTGCCCAATCTTCCTCAAATTGACACCTGCTCTATCTCCTTATACGTTAAAATTTTGAACATCTGTTGTGGAAATGGATGCAATATATCATGATTCCTTACTTAACCGAAGAAGCATGGATATGAATTTAATTATTCAACGGTATCTTCCGGTATCGATACGCCTTATTCTACTTTTCTCCATAACGGTTTCGGCATTTTTGCAGGCTACCCTCACGAAAAGGTCACTCTGGTATATACAAAAGGGGACGAAGAAATACGTATTGTTGAAAGCATTTCTAAAAAGAGTTTACCTGCAATTCAGGATCTTGAAAATGAAGTAGAGCCTGCTCTGGTCAAATAACAAGGATGTTACGATTTCTCCGGTATTTGGAGGAAATATGAAAGCTCTGGCCTGGCAAGATGGGGAACTCGAAATTACTATTTTTTCTTCTCTTGATAAGGGGGAGCTACTTAATATTGCAGAATCTTTCTCCTGATATCCGAGAAATTTTAGAACGAATAAAATAAGCGGTGAAGTTACAGACTTCACATTCTTTTTTGTTGTAAAAAAGTACTGGCGACATTTGGGAGTTACAATCATTCTGTCAAAATCATCATGTAATTTCTCATATAAAGTGTTACAACTGATGAAAATAATCGTAAATTCAGCGTTTATTGTTAAATGATATGGTGAAAAACTTTATACTTTATATAATATATCTGATAAAATAGTTTGTGGAGTTCAAACGCACATTCCAGAGTAGATTTGAACTCCATTGTGCCCGAAGGCATGGTTAGTGTTAGCTTTGCGGTTATTTAAGTTTTGTCTGATTCTGCCTCTGGAGTAACAAAATGGTGAGGTAGAAACAAATGATAAAAAATAAATTTGGAATCAAAATGCTAATTTTGGCAATTCTGCTGGTAAGCATGGCGTTTGTGCCGGCTGTGAGTGCCTCTTTTGAGAAAACCAATTAACAACAGATGCCAGAAGAAGTAAAAGAATGGATTGAAAAAATACGGTGGATGAAGAAACAAAAATTTGGAGAGCGAAACAAACCGAACAATGGATGCAAAATCATACTGTAAATGTAACATCAACTACAACTTACAAATACTATAATGGGCAACTCGAAATAAAAGAAGTTTATACAAGTAAAGATCCTGAAAATAAAGCTAAAGTCAATGATTTTACAAAAATAAATAAAATACCAATCAGCGCAAAAGATAAAATCACGATTTTAAATGGTGAGTCCTTCACTCTTGAAGAAGGAAGCGAGAAAGTTATCGTAACTGAAAAAACAGTAGTAATAACAAGTCAAACTGATCCATACCCCTGGTGGGGTTATGGCTATCAATATCCTCAATGGACATGGTCAGAAGACAATGGCCAGTATGCCAGAGAAGACCCGATAAATCTTGCATGGGAATATACAAATCTCAATACTGTAAAAGAAAAAATGTTGGATCAAGGTTGGATCAGTGTGTCTTACCCATACGAGTATGATCAATACGTATCTGATCCGCAATATGGTTGGATATTGGATGAAGGTGTAGCGGACGATAAATATGGTATTTTGGGTCGCTATCATACAAGGTTATGGCAGATGAGCAATGGTGATGTTGTTGCAAATGCACATCATGATAACGATTCTCCCCATCAAGCTGATCAATATGAAGAAGCTGAAGATTTAGTCGCTGGGTTTTTTGATAATGATTTAAATAATTGGTGGGTGCTGCATGACCATTATGAGCTCGATAATTACATAGCAAATCCACTGAACGATGAGTATGCAACTTGCATATATAAAGTTGGAAGTTAATTTGAAGGTATTATAGTATAGCGGAGAAGGTGATTTTATCACCACATTTATTTTTAGGAGGCTAGATCATTAATTTTCAAAAAAGATTGATTTTACCATTAATTATCTCGTTCATTATTTTTGTCACTGTAATTATTGTTAATATGGAAAGCACATTCTTCAAAATATTTGGTGATTATGAAGCGGATGTTAAGTATATTATTTCTACTATTACTATACTTATTTTCCCTATAACTCCAATTATTTATGGGTGGGTTACAAAGGATAAGGTAGGATCCATTGTAGTTGGAGTAACACCAATCATTGTTGTTTTACTTTATGGAAATTTTATTTTAGGAAGTACATATTACATGAATAGAATTCTCAAAGTAATTGTTTATACTGGAAGTTTAGCAACTCTTGGTGGTTTAGCCGGGTATTTTTCATCAAAGAGAGAATTTAAGTACCTTATTATTTCCATTTTTTTTGGAATACTGTGGATTCCGGTTTTCTTAAGTGGAATCAATTGATTTTAAAGTCTAACTGATGGCAATAATTTCAGTACTTCGCTAAAAATCTCTTCTCCATGTCTTCTCTCCATTCGTTTACCTCAGACACTCCACTACTAATCTAACCTTCAACTTTCTTCTCAGCCATTCTTCAATTAGAAGTATAAACATTTCAAATCTGAACTTATCTTCATCTATAACTTGTGGTCCTCTCTTGACAATTGTAAAATGTTTTTTCTGAATGTATAGCCATATGTTTTTTAACAGGAAAGATATCAGTGCATAAAAGTACCTGATAATTGCGTTTTTAGATGAGGTCTTTGGTTTAACTACATTCCTTATCCTGTATGAAGATTCAATAGCAAATCTTCTTCTGTAAACCGTACTGACCTTTTTTGGAGACCATTTGACTCCAAAAACGACAAAACCAAGATTTTCACATCCCCTTTTTTTCTTTTGCCTTTAAGGTACTTGACGTCAATTACAATGTCCAAAAGAATCTTTTTCTTAGAGTTCCCCATAACATATTGTTCGCTACGTGCCTTATTCCCTTTCAGGATCTGCTTTATCCGCTCGCCTTTCTTAACAACTGGAACTATATGTGGAACCTGGTTACTTTGCAAAAATTTAAACACGTCAATAGAATAAAACTCTCTATCCAGGCAGAGAATCTTAATATTAAAGTTCAGTTTTTTGATGAGGCCGATTAAATGGGAGAGGTATTCAACCTTTGTTTTATCCTTTTCGACAGGAAGAACAGATATGGTAAACCTCTCATTCTTGTTAATGATATAAAGAGAGACATATGAGTAAAAGGAGTTTGTTGACTTTTTAGCCTGTCCACCTATTACATATTTCTCATTAGATGAATCTTTTTTTCCATAATAAGGATCATTGGTATAATCAGCAGCGAATTCATAGCACTTGCCTGTTTTCAGGGTTTTTATGAGTTCTTGAAGGAGAATCTTTTCATTCGATTTGATCAGTTCTTCCATGTTTAGTTTTTTAAGATGGTATCGTAGAGATGTTTCGCAAGCAACATTCTTATACTGTGTCGTAACAGAATGAACAGAATTCCTGTTGATTGACATACTCACAACGGTACGAAAAACGTCTTCACTTGTAAGAGAACCATTGATCTTGATGGTAACATGGTCAGTGAGAGGTCTTAATACGGTATCAATACATTTTTTTGACTTTAATTCTATTTTAGGGGAATATCCAGACTTATATGGTGGAAAAGACATACTGAGGCAGTTTTTATCACATATAAAGGTATCGAACAGCCTCGTTTAGGAGGAAATGAAAATTAGCGAAGTACTGAATATATCACAATTCCTTACTTAATCGAAGACGCATGTATATGAATTTAATTATTCAACAGTATCTTCCGGTATCGATAGGCTTTATTCCACTTTTCTCCATAGCAGCTTCAGCATTTTTGCAGGATACCCGCAAGAAAAGGTTACTCTGGTATATACTAATGGGGACGATGAAATACGTATTGTAGAAAGCATTTCTGAACAGATTTTACCTGAAACTCAGAATTTTGAAAGTGAAGGAGAGCCTGTTCCGGTCAATAACAAGTCCGGTACTCGGTCAATAACAAGTCCGGTACTATTTCTTCGGTATTTGGAGGAAATATGAAAGCTCTGACCTGGCAAGATGGGGAATTCGAAATTACTATTATTTCTTCTTTTGATAAGGGGGAGCTGCTTAATATTGCAGAATCCTTCTCCTGATATCCGAGAAGTTTTCAGAACGAATAAAATAAAAGGTGAAGTTACAGACTTCACATTCTTTTTTTGTAAAATAAGTACTGGCAACATTTGGGAGTTACAATCATTCTGTCAAAATCATCATGTAATTTCTCATATAGAGCCTATCCCAAAAGTAATATTATGTTGAAATTATAAATTTACTTTTATGTCATTTCGTGAAATCGATGATGTTCTATGGAACTCCATAGAACCTTATCTTCCTCCACAGAAACCACTTACAGGAAGGCCGCGTGCAAATATGAGGAAGTTAATGAATGGTATTTTTTACGTTGTTATGACCGGTTGTACGTGGAAAGACGTTCCCAAAGAGATATGGATCAAAAGTCAACAGTTCATAGATTTCATCTATATCTGTGTGAACATGGTATCTATCAGAAGATTTTCAATGAACTTTTGAACAAAGGTTACGATTTGAATAAAATAGATCTTTCTCAATGCTTTACTGATACAAAGGATGTTCCGGCTAAAAAAGGGGGAATATCGGCTACGATGGTCACAAAAAAATAAAAGGAATAAAAATAAGCGTTTTAGTAGATTTACAAGGTCTACCTCTTTCGATTATTATTGTTCCTGCAAATAAGAATGATTCTACACTTTATATACCGACACTTAAAAATTTCAATATAAAGAGACCTATAGGAAGGCCTGTTAACAGGCCTTCCAAAGTAACAGCTGATGCAATGTATGATACAGCTAAAATTAGAAAATATAACAGGAGAAGAGGAATAAAGTCCAATATACCAGTAAATAAAAGAAATCGGAAGAAAAAGAAGATAGGAAGACCAATAAAGGTAGATCAGGAAGAATACAAAAAGAAAAGCATAGTAGAAAGGTTCTTTAGCTGGATAGAGTCATGCAAGAAAGTATTTCCAAGATATGAAATTAAAGAGACATCATATTTAGGAGTTGTAATGGTAGCAGCAATAATTAGATTAAATGAGCTTTTGGGATAGGCTCATAAAGTGTTACAACTGATGAAAGTAATCGTAAATTCAGCGTTTATTGTTAGATGATATGGTGAAAAACTTTATACTTTATATAATATGTCTGAGAAAATAGTTTGTGGAGTTCAAACGCACCTTCCAGAGTAGATTTGAACTCCATTGTGCCCGGAGGCATTGTTAGTGTTAGCTTTGCGGTTATTTAAGTTTTGTCTGATTCTGCCTCTGGAGTAAAGTAAAGAGGTTAAAGAATGATTTCAAACAGAAAATTTGGAATTGGCGCACTACTTGCTGCAATATTGATCGTGAGCATGGCGTTTGTGCCTATTGTGAATGCGCAAGTAGATACAACTGCTGAAATCACGAATGATGAAAACTCTCCATGAAAATTATCCGATGAAGAGGCTGCGGTAGTTAAGCAAAAAATAATGAATACATTACTTGAAAAAGTGAAACAAAACCCTGATAAAACATATAAAGTAATGGTTCAGGTATGGGATACTAAGGCAATAGATGAATTACAAGATGTAGACATGATAGAAGGATCTAACAATACATATATTGTCAACGCGGAAGGAAAAGTTTTGAAGGAAATTCTTAAAGATAAATTAAAGGGAAAACATAACAAAATAAACCTAATAACTGAAGTATCTGATACTTCTGAAAACTCTGTAAACAAAACAGATAACTCTTCTGATCTATCACTAAGGTCAACATCTCGGAGTTATAAATTTGCTGGTGAACTATCTCCTCCTGACGACTGGTGGACATGGACTATAAATTCTGACGAAGACCGAATAGAAATTGACTCCGATTTATACGATTGGGTTTACAACGATGTTGACCTTACACTCTATGATCCTAGCTTGAACTTCATAGATGATGATACCATAGACGTGAATGGACTATACGTACTGGCATATACAAATGGAGTTAGTGGTTAACTGGCAATGGCAATATTGGGGTGAATTTCTGGATGATGAAGGAACAGGTTATTCAGGTACAGCTACCGCATACAATGATTAAAAGGAGAAACAGGTAAATGACCTTTACTCCATTTCTCTCTATTTTTAAGGAGATCATATCATTTATCTCCCCACTCCTTAACACCATTTTGCTTTTCTATATTGCACTATTGTTAAATAAAATTTATAAAGTAATCAACGAAAAATGAAACTTTTTAGGACTTACGCAGTCGTAGTCTATGCATTTCGTATTATTACAACATTTACGATATCACTCTAAATTTAAGTTGTATCCTGGTTTTGGCTGGTCACACGACAGTATTGTTCAACATGAAATTTCCCATGATTTTGATACTGAGGAAGGAAGCACTTTCGAGTATCAACATCCTGCTGAATGCATAATGAATTCTGAATGGGCTTATGGCGGTACAAACATATGGTTCAGTCCATGAATTAAAGTCGTAAATAATGGTACATAGAATTAAACACGAGGTGTAAATCCCTCTTTTTCAATATTTCCCACTAAAAAAGTCATGTCTTGAGTTCTTACGGAGGTATAAACATTAAAAATTACCGAAAAATACTCATTTTTTTAGGAATTTTAATATTGATTTTGTTGAGCTATTTCTTTATTTTCCCATTTTTGTTAGTCGGATCTCCAACACCTTTATTTTATGTGCATAATAATGATCTTCAGAGCCATGAAGTAGCAGTTGAAGTATTTGATTCGCATAATAAGTCTATATTCAAAGAAACGTATGAACTGGCTCCCGAAGAGCATATAGCACAACCCAAATCATCATGGCTGCTGCTTCGATGGTCGATGCCATGGTCCAAAGGAAAATATACGTATTGGGCAGAGGGAGTATATGAATTTAAAGTTATTTTAGATGGCGAAATTACGAATACCTACAGAACACTGCCACACCCCTGGAATTCTGTAATTATAGATATAGATGAAGCGAATGATTCTAACTCTCAAATCTGCATAAAAGAAATAACCGTTTAATCTTTTGAACCTGCGGTCATAGGAGGATTTCAAATGCAACATATCAGAAAAATACTTCTCTTCTTGCTGATCATACCCATAGTTGCAATTGTGGGTTATTATGCATTGATATTTCTTCTGGGCGGTCCGGCTTTACCTAATTTTTTTGAAATCAGAAATAATGATGCAGGGACCCATGAAGTAACTGTAGAAATATTGGACTCGCACAATAGTTCCATATTTGAAGAATCATACAAACTTTATCCGGATGAAAGGGCTTCAGAAGCAAAACCGTTCGATCTTCAATATTCTACTGGAATGAAAAAATATACATTCAAGATTACACTGGATAACGGAGTTGAAGAGGAAACCATTCCAGTATCCTTACATCGCTGGAGCACGGCTGTCATAGACATAAATTGGGAAAACGAGGATCCGATAATGATAATGTTATCTACGGTTTGAGAAGATAGCTATCCAATTATTTTCTTATAAATTTCCACATCACTGAAATTATATTTTTGTATTATAGGGTTCAAACGAATCTTCCAGAGTAGATTTGAACCCCTGTTGTGTCTAGAGGCATGAGTTGATGTTTTTATAACTAAGTGAATATTTTCGCACATATACAGAATAATACAGATTGTTATCCTACAATTTTGGAAAGGAGTGATAATTTGAGTCTGTTAAATAAAATATTGATAGTAGTTTTGATCTTCTTTTTCTTCAACTACGTAAAAAAGGAAAAATTAAAAATGGGGATGGATTCCACATAATACCATTTTAAAGTAGTTTATTTCGTTGCAAAAAAGTACTGGTAGCATTTAAGATATATATTCTTCTTGGCCGAATCATCAAACAATTCTTCCTATCATGTGTTGATATTAAAAAATATAATCGTAACTATAACATGCTATTTGGTTGTTGAATCCACTGATAAGAAAACTTATAAAGAGCAATCTAAAAGTAGTTAATGGAGTTCAAACATAGAAACTCAAATTGAATTATTGAGAGGTTTTATTGTATGGAAGATACGACCTCGGTTCTAAATAAAACTCAGGAAGTAGTTGGAGCTTTATTTGGAGTCGTGTTATTTTATTCTTGGCTAATATTTAAATCTGATATAAAAATGTTATTTTTTTCAGAAACAATAGTTGTAAATGGCAACGAAATGACCAGGGCTCAATATTGGGGTCAAATAGATCAATGGCTTGGGGCAGGTCTTATTTTATTTTTTTTGATTTTTGGACACTATTTACTGTATAGTAAGAACATGAGCAGTATTGAAAAAAGTCGTGACATCATCGGTATGAAAAGCGCATTAATAGGCTTTATTCTGTGGCTCTTAATAGCAATAATTACTTTCTTATCTAAAATTACTATCCCTTATTCTCTCAATATAGCCGGTGGATACATTATAATAATTTCCATTTATTTTTTAATGAGAAAGAATCTATATGAAATTTCAGATTTCGAGTAATAACAGAATAGTTTTGGCATGTTATTTTACATTAGAACTTTTGGCCTTCCTTTACTGTACTCAAAAGGTCTCCAACTCCATTTAACATCTAAGTATTATATGATCCCCGAGAGCTTGATAATGAAGTAGGAACGCCCAACTTATAACAGCGGAATGATGTAGAAACCACTTATATATAAATGTATGAAGTTAAACAATCAAAATTCTACAAATGCATATCAAACAGAAAGTGATAAAAAAAATCATCTTTCCTATTTTTAGGGGGCTTAAACATTAATTTTCAAAAGAAATTAGTCCAGCCTTTGATAATCTCTTTTGTAGTTATTTGCATCGTAGCTGGTCTTGAAACTATAGATATTTACAGGATATTTGGAACTTATGGTGAGAGATTTGAGACAGTTATTACTCTACTTATTTTCCCTGTAACTCCGATTATTTATGGGTGGATTATAAAAGATAAGATTGGGGCAATTATAGTTGGAACAGTTCCTATTTTCATTCTTTTGTTTTTTGGAAATTTATTTTTTGGAAATCTTATCTATAAGGACGGTCTCAATATCAGCCGTTTTTTGATTATTCTTGTCTATGCTGTGAGTTTGGCAACTCTTGGTGGTTTAGCCGGGTATTTTTCATCAAAGAGAGAATTTAAGTACCTTATTATTTCCATTTTTTTTGGAATACTGTGGATTCCGGTTTTCTTAAGTGGAATCAATTGATTTTAAACTCTAACTGATAACAATAATTTGAAAACTTAGCGAGGAAAACTTCTGAAGAGCTGACTATAAGCAGTGTGAGAGAGATGCGGCAGATACATGGAGTGATACAGGATCATCTTTTTCATTCAACTACGATTCATGGAAAATTATTTTCAAAGTTTATTGGGCAAACTTTGGAAATGACGGACTATGTGATACACAGAGATAACAGCCTACTGTTCTTCTATTCAATGGATTGTTACACATATCAACAGCGCATTAAACTGGATCAATTATTTTATTTTTTCAGGAGATATGAAACAAAGGATGAGGCTATTCATAACTTTCCTTCTGTTTTTCTAAACAGTCATGTCTGCACTTGCTGAACCCTCTCCTTTCCCTCCAGGGTGTGGTGGTCGTATTGGATTTTTTCGTGCAAGGCACATAACATGGAGGAGAACCAAGATGATAGACTGGGAAAATGAGGGTCCAATAATGATTATGATAGAAACGGTTTGAGAGAAAGCTTGCCCTGGTATTCTCTTATAAATTTCCACATCACTGAAATCATATTTTGCATGACAGAAAACAAACTCCTTCCCAATGTATAGTTTTCTCAAACCCTATTGGTGGTACAAATCTTAAGTTCCAACCAAATATTTTTTTAATCTCAGCTTCCAGGAGAAATCTCAAACTGATTACTGTTAAAACCGAAGCGCATTAATAGCACACTAGAATAACAAATAGTTAGACCTGGTAGGAAGTTATTTTCTACTGAATTCATCTCCGGTGCCAGACTTTTCGCTGGAAGTTATGTTTTCCTGAAATGTTCTCTCCACCGGAGTGCCGATGGCAAGGCTGTCGTAACTTTCGGAACTCTCCCGTCCTGAGAAGGTAGGGATTTTAAGCTTTTGATAGCAAAATCTTCGGACTTTAGTCAAATAAACCTGACTTCCGGTTATATTTTTATCAGTTCTTGTTTGAAATGACAGAATATTAATATTACTTTATTAATATGGTCTCTCAAGTTTCAATAAGATTAACTATCAGTAAAATTAATTCTTATCTATACTCAGTCTTCAGGTTATGATTCTTACGTCATTATTATCGTTAATCCGTAACCTTCATTAACCTTTGACTGTCACCGATAAAATCCTTACTTCATGATTGCTATGACAAATCCACCAAGGCTTATTGCATGGGAACTCACTGCAGGCTGCAATCTTAACTGCGTGCACTGCAGGGGAGCTTCCACATCCTCGGTTCCCGAAGGGGAGCTTACTACCGAAGAAGCTAAACATTTCATTGACGAGGTTGTCGAGCTTGGAAAGCCCATCCTCATCCTGAGCGGAGGCGAACCTCTTACCAGGCCGGATGTTTTTGAAATTGCCCGCTACGGCACCGATGCCGGGCTTCGTGTGGTGCTTGCAACAAACGGGACCCTTCTGACCCCCGAGCTTGTGGAGAAATTAAGAGCTGCCGGGGTGCAGAGGCTCAGCGTAAGTATCGACGGAGCGACTGCAAAGACCCATGACGAGTTCAGAGGCGTTCCGGGAGCTTTTGACAGGACCCTTGCAGGCATCGAAGTCCTCAGGAAAGCTAATTTTCCTTTCCAGATCAACACCACGATTTCAAGGCGCAACCTTGAGGAAATCCCGAAGACCTTTGAGCTTGCAAAAGAGCTCGGGGCAGTTGCGTACCATGTCTTTTTCCTTGTGCCCACAGGCAGGGGAGAAGAATCCGATGAGGTTTCCCCCGCAGACTACGAGCGTGTCCTGCACTGGTTCTATGACATGCAGAAAGAATCGGAAATCCAGCTGAAGGCGACCTGTGCTCCCCACTATTTCAGGATAATGCGCCAGCGGGCAAAAAAAGAAGGTATCGAAATCTCCGTAAAGACCCACGGCTATGAAGCCATGACAAAAGGCTGCCTCGGAGGGACAGGCTTTTGTTTCGTATCAAGCGTCGGAGAGGTCTATCCCTGCGGCTACCTGCCGGTGCTTGCCGGAAACATAAGGGAGCAGCCTTTCAGGGATATCTGGGAGAATGCCGAGGTTTTCAGGAAGCTGAGAGATCCCGAAGAGCTTAAAGGAAAGTGCGGGATATGTGAATACAAAAAAGTCTGTGCAGGTTGCAGGGCAAGAGCCTATGCTGCTACAGGCGACTATCTCGAAGAAGAGCCTTACTGCATATACAGGCCAGGAAAAAAGTGATCGTGATCGGGATGATTGACATTGATAATTTAAAAGATCAGCTCAAGAAAGAGGCTGCCGAGTTTTCCTGCGATATGGATCATATTGACAGGGAAGTTCCGGTAATAGAACTTGATAAGACCGACAAGAAAATCCTTAACCTTATCCAGCAGGAAGTCCCCCTCGAAGTCGAACCTTTTGCAAAGTTAGGCGAGATTCTCGGGCTTTCCGAAACCGAAGTCATTGAAAGGCTGCGTGAACTCAACAGGAAAGGGGCAGTAAGAAGGGTAGGCCCTGTCCTCAGTATGAGAAATATGGGAGGAGTAAGTACTCTTGTAGCCCTGAAAGTGCCTGAGTCCCGCATAGAGGAAGTTGCTATTTTTATTAACGAGTATCCCGAAGTTTCCCATAATTATCTTAGAAGTGCTGCACAATATAATCTCTGGTTTACGCTTTCTGCTTCTAATAAAAACAGGCTTGAGAGGATTCTCAGCGAAATTCGGGAGAAAACAGGCTGTCCTCTTCTTGATCTTCCTACGAAGCACCTGTTTAAGATTCAGGTAAAGTTTGATATCAGGTGAAATTATGGATAAAACGGATGTAAAACTGCTAAAACTCGTGCAGGATGGAATTCCTATCACTCATTCTCCTTTCAAAGGGTTTGCTTCTGAACTTGGAATCAGTGAGCAGGAGGTTGTTGACAGGCTTAAAAACCTCCAGAAAGCCGGGAAGATCCGGCGCTTTGCGGCTTCAATCGGGCACAGAGCCATAGGCATAAAAGCCAATGCAATGTGTGTCTGGAATGTTCCTGATGAGCAGATCGAAACGGTAGGGAATATCATGGCTGAATTTCCCGAAGTTACGCACTGCTATGAACGCCCCCGCTATTCTGACTGGCAGTACAACCTGTTTACGATGGTCCATTCCTATACTCCCGAAGACTGCAAAGAAGTGGCTGAAAGGATCTCGGAAGCTACCGGGATTAAGGATTATACCCTTTTCTTCAGCGACAGAGAATTCAAGAAAACAGGAGTTCGGCTTTAAAAAGGAGCCCGGCTTTAAAAAGGAGTCTGGCTTTAAAAGCCGGATGTAAATAAGGCTGGAAGTCTTTGAGGCTGGCTGTAAAAGCTGGCTTTAAAGCATTTATTATCCGTTTATTATTCGTTTGTTAAGCACTTCTTACCCTATTATTGTTCATTTATTATGTATTTACTTAAAATTTATTAATCATTTATATTCATTGATCAAAGCTTTCATTTGCGAGGTCCCTGAAAATGGATGAAACAAACAATTTTCTCCCCCTCATGCTTGACCTTTCAGGCAGGAAAATCGTGATTTTCGGGGGTGGCTCCGTTGGGGAGCGTAAGGCTGAGCTTTTCTGCGGCTGCGCGGATACCTTTGTCGTCAGCCTTGACTTCTCCGAAAAGCTGCAGGAACTCGGGGCCTCAGGGAAGGTTCGGCTGCTCAGGCTTGATCTTTCGGCAGCAACGGACACCGAGATCAGGGAGATCGTTTCAGGAGCTTTTCTTGTTATTCCTGCAACCAGCAGTTCCGAACTTAACCGGAAAATCACTGATATTGCAGGGGAAAGCGATATTTTGATTAATCAGGTGGATGCTTTAGGTAGTGTTGTAATCCCCTCGGTTATAAAAAGAGGGGACCTTGTGATAGGGATTTCCACTCTCGGGCATAGTCCTGCGGTCTCAAAATACACCCGCAGGCAGATCGAAGGGGTGATAACTCCTGCATATTCCGATATGATCCGGCTTCAGGACGAACTGAGGACTTACCTCAAACTGCATGTAAAGGAACAGAGGAAAAGGAAAGCCCTTCTCTGGAAAGTCCTGGAAAGCGAGAATGTCTGGAATGGCTTTTCCGAATCTTACGAAAAGGCCGTAGAAAATGCATATGCAATAATCTCGGATAATCTCGAATAATTTCAAATAATATCGAACAATCAATCTTTAAATGAAAACTCTTTAGTAATAAAAATGGCTGAAGATTTTCGGACAAGTTTAATTTAAAACTCCCTATATCATTCATTCTATTTCCTTTATTTATTCTATCCGGAGGCTCTCTGTGACAGAAATCTCAAGTATGGTTATATCCCATAAAAAAGCAAAGATTGAGGAAATGGAGTCCGCCTGGCACGGAGATCTGGACGGGCTGCTCAATAACCTGTACAACCATGAATACGTATACGAGTGTGTCGTCTTAAAAACCTGTAACCGTGTTGAAATCTACGTTGTTTCCCCCAAAAGCAGCAGTATACTTTTCTCTTTTGCAAAAGAAATGGGAGCTTCCACCCGCATCATTGACTTTTACGGGCATGACGAGTCCCTGGAACACCTTCTAAGGCTTGCGGGGGGACTTGAGTCCATGATTGTGGGAGAAGACCAGATTCTCGGGCAGATAAAGGATCTTTACGCTTACTCAAAGAAAGCCGGAACCACAGGCAAGATCCTTGATACGGCTTTTGAAAAGGCGATTCAGGTAGGCAAAAAGATCCGGAACGAGACCCGGATCAATAATGGTTCGGTCTCCATAGGTTCTGCGGCTGTGGACCTTGCCGAAGATATCTTCGGAGGGCTCACAGGAAAATCCGTGCTCGTAATCGGAGCCGGTGAAATAGGAGTCCTGGTCGCAAAGGCTCTTGCCGAAAAGGATATCGAAGCAATTTATATTGCAAACCGCACTTTTAAGAAAGCCGAAGAAATCGCCTACGAGCTTGGAGGATACGCTGTAAGGCTTGACGATGTCAGGGCTTTTCTCCCGGGTGCGGATGTCGTGATTAGCGGCACCGGGGCTCCCCATTATATCCTTACGCGGGATATCATTGAAGAAGCCGTGAAGGGTAGGGACAGAAAGCTCCTTCTCATCGATATCGCAAATCCCAGGGATATTGAGGAGTCCGTTGCGGAACTTGAAAATGTAGAGCTCTGCAATATCGATAACCTGAGGGTCATAAGTGAAAGGACCCTGAAGATGCGAAAAGAAGAAGCAAAAAAAGCCGAAGACATTATCCGGGAAGAAATCCGACTTTTAAATATCCAGTACAAACGCCAGAAAGCCGATCGTTTAATTTCCGAGCTTTACAGGCAGGTCTATGATGTCCGCATAAGGGAACGGGAAAAAGCAGTCAACCGGCTTAGTGCCTATCATACTATCGGAAAGATTGAAACCGAGGTGCTTGACGACCTCACCCATTCGATTGTTAACAAGATCCTGGCCGAACCTACCAAAGTCCTTCGTCAGGCTGCAGAACTCGGAAACGAAGAGTTCCTTGATGTGGTTTCAAGGGTCTTCTGCCTCGAAAAGGATAAGGCAAAGCTTGAAAAAATAAACCAGGCAAAGTTTGAACAGATAAAATCCGGCTGTGCAAAAGAGCAAGCAGTGGTTAAAGAGCAGGTAACGGTTAAAGAGCAGGCGGCTGTTAAAGATTAAAGCCAAGACTAAACGTGCTGGTAGGCAGATACGAAATTCCCCGTATATAGAAATAATTCCTAAAGAATAATTCAGATAAAATCAACTCCCCGGGAATTAATTTCCGGATTAAAGTAATTCTCAGTTAAAACAAGTCATATTTCAGGAGTGATCACATGTTTCCAGAAGTCAGGTTGAGAAGGTTGAGGAAAGGAAAAATCAGGGATCTTATCCGTGAAACGACGCTGTCGGTTAACGACCTGGTCATGCCTATTTTTGTGAACGAGAACATCGATTCTCCGGTTGAGATCTCTTCCATGCCCGGAATATATAATCTTCCCCTCTCCGGGGTTGCAAAAGAAGCAAAAGAGATTGCGGACCTCGGGATTCCTGCAGTAATCATTTTCGGAGTTCCCGCACATAAGGATGCGGAAGGGAGTTCTTCTTATGGGGAAGCAGATATCGTTCAGGAAGCCGTAAGGAGGATTAAAGCCGAGTTTGGGGACAGACTTGTTGTGATCACGGACCTCTGTATGTGCGAATATACAAGCCACGGGCACTGCGGGATAATCGACTTTGAAACCAAGGAAGTTCTTAACGACCCGACGCTCGAAGTTCTCGGGAAGATCGCTGTCAGCCATGCAAGAGCCGGGGCTGATATGATAGCTCCTTCGGGAATGATGGACGGGATGGTAGACGCAATCCGACAGGCGCTTGACTTCAGCGGGTTTGAGAATATTCCCATTATGTCCTATGCCGCAAAATACCATTCCTGTTTCTACGGCCCATTCAGGGAAGCTGCCGAATCGGGATACTCCTTCGGAGACCGTTCGACCTACCAGATGGACCCTGCAAACAGCGACGAAGCGCTCAGGGAAGTAACCCTTGACGTGGCAGAAGGTGCGGATATCCTGATGGTAAAGCCTGCTCTCCCCTACCTGGATATCGTATACAGAGTCAAGACCGAGTTCGATATGCCAACAGCCGCATACAATGTGAGCGGAGAGTATTCCATGGTCAAAGCAGCTGCAGCCAATGGGTGGCTTGACGAGAAAAAAGCCATTTACGAGTCCCTTATCTCGATCAAGAGGGCAGGGGCGGACTTCATTATAACTTACTTTGCAAAGGATGCTGCCCGGATGCTGAGGTAAGGGCTTCTTTCCAGGCATTCACTTTTTCAGGAGCTTAGATCAGGGCTTCCTTTCCGGCTCCTTTTTGTATTTTATTTTTAAGCCTGCCTGTTAATTGCCTGTTAATTTTACCTGTTATGCTGTCCTTAAGGAGCGCTTTCATCAATAACTGCTTAATAGGTGAAGTCTCTGTTGTTATAGAGATGACGGAGCATAGATACAGATAAGTGGAGTATAGATAAAGATAAGTAGAGTATATGATGGAGCATTAACTTGATCCAGAAGCTCGAAAATGAAAATCTGCTTTACTTTAATTTGCTCTGGTTTGCCTTGATTTGATCTACTTAATCTACTCAATTGACTAAGTTAACTCGGTTTACTCAATTACCCTAATTTACTTAGTTTGCCCAAATTAACCTGTTTACAGTCCTTTATCGAATATTTAAGTCCATCCGGTGAGATTCCCATGACATTTGAGGTAACACTTGATAAGTCCAGACAGATGTATGAGAAAGCAAAGACCCTAATTCCGGGCGGGGTTAGCAGTCCGGTGCGCGCAATCAAACCCTATCCTTTCTATACAGCGTCAGCTGACGGTTCGAAGATAAGGGACCTTGACGGAAACGAGTACATTGACTACTGCCTTGCCTACGGGCCTGCTGTCCTCGGGCACAACCACCCGGTGATAAAGGCAGCAATCAAAGAGCAGCTTGATAAGGGCTGGCTCTATGGGACTCCTACCGAGCTTGAGGTGACCCTCGCAGAAAAGGTCGCAGGTTATTATCCTAGCATTGATATGCTCCGGTTCGTTTCTACAGGCACGGAAGCCACTATGAGCGCTCTCCGCCTTGCCCGCGGCTTTACACGCAAAAACAAGTTTATCAAGATCGAAGGTGGGTTTCACGGGGCCCATGATGCGGTGCTCGTAAAGGCAGGTTCCGGAGCCACAACCCTCGGAGAGCCAGATTCCCCGGGAATCCCAGCCGATTTCACCAAATATACGCTGCAGGCTCCGTATAACGATATCGAAACAATGACCACAATTGTGGAAAAGAACAGGGATGACCTTGCAGCATTGATCATAGAACCCGTGCTTGGGAATATCGGGCCTATCCTCCCGCTTCCCGGATACCTGAAAGAAATCCGAAAACTCACAAAGGAGAATGATGTCCTGCTCATTTTCGATGAGGTTATTACCGGGTTCAGGCTTGCAATGGGCGGGGCGCAGGAATTCTTCGGGGTCGTGCCTGACATGACCACCCTCGGAAAGATTGTAGGTGGAGGCCTGCCCATCGGAGTCTTCGGAGGCCGCCGGGAAATTATGGAAATGATCGCTCCTTCCGGAGCTGTCTATCAGGCAGGGACCTTCAGCGGAAGCCCCTGTTCGGTGGCTGCGGGAATTGCCATGCTTGATTACCTGAAAAAGGAAGATATTCACGCAAAGCTGAATTCCACCGGGGATTACATGCGTACCATGCTCTCGGAAATCGTTGAGGACGAAGGGCTTGACTATACGGTATGCGGCATTGCTTCCATGTTCAAGATCTTCTTCGGGACCGAGCCCCATAATTACCAGGAAGCCCTGAAATGTGACAAAGAAGGTTACCTGGCTTTCTTCCACAGGATGCTTGCAAGCGGGGTTTTCCTGCCTCCCTCCCAGTTTGAGACCAACTTCATATCTGCAGCCCACAGCGAAGAAGACATTGAAAAGACCCTTGAGGCTTATATGGAAAATCTCTGAGGGCTTAGATCTGAGAACTTATGCCTCTCAGGATTTATCTTTGAAAACGTTTGAGGATTCTACATGATAATAGGTACCCGGGGCAGCCAGCTTGCGCTTGCCCAGACCGAAAATGTTGCACGCCTGCTTAAAGAGAGGGGCGTTGAAACCAGCATCCAGATCATAAAAACCAGCGGGGACCGGTTTACTGACCGCCCTCTGCATGCCGTATCCGGAGGAGTCGGGGCATTTGTCCGGGAACTGGACGATGTCATGCTTGCAGGAGAAATCGATATCGCTGTCCATTCGATGAAGGATATGCCCACAATCCGCCCCGAAGGGCTCCCGACGGTTGCAGTTCTGAAGCGGGACACCCCCTTTGATATCCTGCTCACTTATGACGGGACAACTCTTGACGAACTGCCCGAACAGGCTATCATAGGTACCAGTTCCCTGAGAAGGACTGCCCAGATCCGGCGCTACAGGCCAGACCTTATTACTCAGGAACTCAGGGGCAATATCGACACCAGGCTCAGGAAGCTCAAAGAAGGGAAGTATGATGGGATCCTGCTCGCAAAAGCCGGGCTTGAGCGCATGGGCTGGGAAATCGAAGGGGAAATCCTTTCCCCTGACTTTTTCTGCCCTTCTCCGAACCAGGGCACGGTTGCAGTGGTTACAAGGGCAGATCCTGAGATTGAAGCTGCGGTTTCCGGACTTGACCATACCGAGAGCCGAATTGTTACCGAAATCGAGCGCATCCTAATTTCCGAACTTGGAGGAGGCTGTACGACTCCGATTGGTTCTTACGCTGAGCTTACCCCCGATAAACAAGAAATCCATGTCCGGGCTGAAGTCCTTTCTCTTGATGGCAGGGAAGATGTCCGGATTGATGAGTTTATCCCTATGGTCGGGGGGATTGAGCAAGCCAGGGAACTCGGGCACAGGCTTGTGGATATGGGTGGCAAGCGGCTTGCCGAAGAGGCGCTCCTCCAGATATCCAGAAATGAGTGCAGTACGGAGAATTCATCCGATTATTGATACAGAGCCTGCCTGCGGGCAGTAAACGGAGCTATCCAATGTACAATCTCACCGGACTTGAATTAAAAAATCCGACCATCCTTGCAGCCGGGGTGCTCGGGACAACCGGGGCTTCCCTCTGCAGGGTCGCGCGTGAAGGGGAGGCAGGAGCAGTTGTGACCAAATCCATAGGTCCGGCTCCCAAAACCGGCCACTCCAACCCCAGCATGATAAAGCTGGACTGTGGCTTTTTAAATGCAATGGGGCTTCCGAACCCTTCTTATCCGGGCTTCATGCAGGAGCTCGAGTTTGCAAAAAGTAACTCTGCAGTTCCGGTAATTGCAAGCATTTTCGGGGGGAATCCTTCGGAGTTTGCCGAGGTCGCCGAGGGGCTGCTGCCTGCAAAGCCTGACGCTCTCGAGCTGAATGTGAGCTGTCCCCACGCCGAAGGGTACGGGGCTGCAGTCGGTTCCAACCCCTGCCTGGTAGAGGCAGTGACAGCGGCGGTAAAAGATGTTGTTGACGTTCCTGTCTGGGTCAAGCTGACCCCAAATGTTGCAGACATTACCTGCATAGGGAATGCAGCCGAATCCGGGGGAGCTGACGCAGTTGTTGCGATCAACACCGTAAAAGGAATGGCTATTGATATTGAATCCGGATATCCCGTACTTGGAAACCGTTCGGGAGGGCTTTCCGGAAAAGCTGTCAAACCCGTAGCCGTCAAATGCGTCTATGACCTCTATACTGCTCTTGAAATTCCGGTAATCGGGGTGGGAGGAGTTTCTTCCTGGGAAGACGCTGTGGAATTGATGATGGCAGGAGCTGCAGCTGTCCAGGTCGGGTCTGCGGTATACGACAGGGTGGACATCTTTTCTGAAATCGGGAAAGGAATAGAAGCTTTCCTCGAAAGAAAAGGCTATTCGGATATAAAGAAAATTATAGGGCTTGCCCACGAGATGGTCTGATGCTTCCTCTTAATGCTACAATAATACAGATAACTGAAGAATCCCCCCTGGTCAGGACTTTTTTCTTTGATTACAGGTTTGAGGATATGGCGCCGGGCCAGTTTGTAATGGTCTGGGTCAGAGGTGTGGATGAGGTCCCTATGGGCCTTTCCAGAAATAATTCAGTAACGGTTCAGAAGGTAGGCGAGGCTACCTCAAAGCTTTTTGAGTTAGAAGAAGGCGACTCTTTCGGGCTCAGGGGGCCTTTCGGAAAGGGCTTTACCCTTCCCTCAAAAGGCGAAAAAGTCCTTCTTATAGCCGGCGGGGTCGGAGCTGCTCCTCTCTCACCTTATGCCGAGGCAGCCTCTGCCGCAGGCGCGGAAGTGCATACAATTCTTGGGGCGCGGAGTGCCGGAGACCTGCTTTTTGAAGGGCGCTTCGAAGCTCTCGGAGAGGTTTATGTCTCGACTGATGACGGTTCAAAAGGAATTAAAGGGTTTGTGACCGATGTCCTCAAAGGGCTTGATGTTGAAGCCTATGACCGAATTGCAGTCTGCGGCCCTGAAATAATGATGGCTTCGGTGTTCAGGCTCCTTGAGGAGAGGAAGGTCCTGGAAAATGCAGAGTTCAGCCTCCACCGCTATTTCAAATGCGGCATCGGTGTTTGCGGGGCATGCTGCATAGACCGGTCCGGACTCAGGGTTTGCAAGGACGGACCTGTGTTTTCCGGGGTTCAGCTCCTTGGTTCGGAGTTCGGGAAATATTCACGGGACGCCAGTGGGCGAAGAGTTAAAATTTAAGTTTCGATATATCCTTTTAAAAAATGAAAGAGAGCAGGTAAACAGCTCTGTGAGAACAGGACGAGGAAGGCAAAACTATGATTGGAAGGTTCAGGTCAGGCGATAACGTTTTTTATGGGGAGATCGAAGATGGGCGGGTGTATTCCAACGAAGGGGTCTCGGCCGGCACATTCGAACTTTCGGAACTTCGGGTTCTGCCTCCTTCTTTTCCCTCAAAAATTGTCTGTGTCGGCCTGAATTATAAGGATCATGCAGACGAGCTTTCCATGGAAGTCCCTGATACCCCTGTTCTTTTTTTAAAGCCTCCATCTGCGGTTATAGGGCATGGAGACAAGATCATTTATCCCCCGTCCAGTTCGCGGGTGGACTACGAAGCCGAACTTGCAGTCGTGATCGGAAAACGCTGCAAGAATATTTCTGCCGAAAAGGCAGAGGACGTGATTGCTGGCTATACCTGTTTTAATGATGTGACTGCTCGGGATCTCCAGCAAAAAGACGGGCAGTGGACAAGGGCAAAGAGTTTTGATACCTTTGCGGCATTCGGGCCCTATATTGTCTCTACGGACGAAATTGATGTTTCTGACCTGAAGATCTCCTGCAGGGTAAACGGGGAAACCAGACAGGAGTCGAGAACTTCAAACCTTATTTTTGACATTCCTTTTCTTATCGAATTCATCACCGAGATTATGACCCTGGAAGTTGGGGATGTAATCGCTACAGGTACACCCCCGGGAGTTGGAGAACTGCAAAGAGGGGATACCGTGGAAGTTGAGATCCAGGGAATCGGAACACTTAGAAACGAGGTTGTCTAATGCTGCTTGAACATATTGGAAATGAACTTGACCTTACGGAGCGCCACCTGATAGTGCTCAAAAAGGTAATTGAAGAAGGCCCAATAGGAATCCTTAAACTTGCAGAAGTTACCGGGATGCAGAACCACAAGGTGCGCTATTCCCTCAGGGTCCTTGAACAGGCAAATCTTATCAAGCCTTCGGCACAGGGGGCTGTGCCCGGGGATGCTGTCCCTAAATTCCTGCAGAACTTTGAGCGAGACCTGAGTGAAATCAATGAGAAAGTGTCCCGCCTCCGGGAGATTGAAGCTTCAATCCCGAAGTAAGGTTCTCAAGGTAAATGTCCTCAAAGTAAATGTCCTCAAAGTAAAGGTTCTGATTTTGAAAAGCTTTTTTAAGATATACTTTTTTGCTGTAGGTTTTTTTTTCTCCGGGCTTCGGTGACTTTTTATAATCCTATTTACATGTTTTTCCGCAATCATCGGATTCGGCACATTTTATGGATTAATCCCTTTTTGCGGTTTTATCCTCTGAGTTGAATCTTCGTGATATTCCTATATCATCCGATCAAGATTTAATTCATATTTAACATAAGGTTTAATTCATGTTTATTGATTCGATCAAGATTTAATCCTCGTTTATTTCGGGAGAAACTCCTATGACCTTAAGTCCTGAAGATCTTAAAACAATAGAAAAATACGCCCTTCAAAATGCTGTAAAATACGAAAAAGCCCCCCAGCCCAAAGCTGTAATGGGCAAGGTAATGGGAGAGTGCCCCCACCTGAGGGCCGATCCCGGGGCCGTCTCTGCGGCACTCAAAGACATTGTTTCCGAAATCGCTAAGGGAAACCCAGAAACCTGGGTAGCCAGGCTGTCGGAAATTGCTCCGGAGCTTATAGAAGCCCTGAGTGTAAAGAAAGAACCTGATAAGGGTTTAAAACCCCTCGAAGGGGCAGAGCCCGGAAAAGTCGTAATGCGTTTTGCCCCGAACCCCAACGGGCCCGGGACCCTGGGCAGTGCAAGGGGGATGGTGGTCAATTCCGAGTACGTAAAGATGTATGAGGGCAAGTTTGTTCTGCGCTTTGACGATACCGATCCTGATATTAAGCGTCCAATGCTTGAAGCCTATGACTGGTACCTGGACGACTTCAAATGGCTCGGGGTCGTGCCTGACCGGGTTGTCTACGCCTCGGACCATTTCCCTATATATTACGATTATGCAAGAAAACTGATTGAGATGGGCAAGGCCTATGTCTGTTTCTGTAAGGGAGAAGACTTCAAAAGGTTAAAGGACACCAAGCAGGCCTGCCCGCACAGGGACACGAGTCCGGAAGAAAACCTCATGCACTGGGAGAAAATGCTTGCCGGGGAATATGAAGACCAGCAGGCAGTGCTCAGGATCAAGACCGATATCGAACATAAGGACCCTGCACTGAGGGACTGGGGGGCATTCAGGATCAGAAAGATGTCTCACCCTCGCGCCGAAATAGGGAACAAATACGTTGTCTGGCCCCTCCTGGACTTTGCAGGTGCAATCGAAGACCATGATCTCGGCATGACCCACATCATCCGGGGCAAAGACCTTATAGACAGCGAAAAGCGGCAGGGTTATGTCTACAAATACTTCGGCTGGACCTACCCGAAAACAACCCACTGGGGTAGGGTCAAGATCCACGAGTTCGGGAAGTTCAGCACAAGCTCCCTCCGAAAAGCCATCGAAGCCGGAGAGTACAGCGGCTGGGACGACCCCGGGCTGCCCACGATAAGGGCAATCAGGCGCCGCGGAATACAGGCTGAAGCCCTTAAAAAGTTCATGATCGAAATGGGTGTCGGAATGACTGATGTGAGTATCAGCATGGAGTCCCTTTATGCCGAAAACCGCAAAATCGTGGACCCCATTGCAAACAGGTACTTCTTTGTCTGGGCCCCGGTAAAACTGGAAATTGAAGGTGCTGAGCCCACGGTTGCAAAACTTCCCCTCCATCCGACTGACCACTCCCGGGGCGTAAGGGAAATAGCCGTAGGAAATAAGGTGCTTGTCTGTGCCGAGGACGTCGAAAAGCTGGAAGTGGGTTCAGTCATCCGCCTAAAAGATTTCCGTAATATCGAAATCACTTCGCTTTCCCCGCTTCAGGCAAAGATCTCTGATGTTTCTCTCGAAGCCCTTAAAAAAGCAAAAGCTAAGATCATCCACTGGGCACCAATTGACGGAATTTCCGTTAAAGTGCGCGGACCAGAAGGCGATCTTGAAGGAATCGGCGAAAAAGGAATTGCAGGAGAACTTAATAAAATTGTCCAGTTCGAACGTTTCGGCTTCTGCAGAATTGATGCCGTAGAAGGAGAAAAAGTTGTGGCGTACTTTGCCCACAAATGATTAAGGTAAATTTTGTCCGAAATGGTCAAGGGTAAATTTTGTCCTCAAACAATTAAGGGAAAAAAGAAGGGCAGAAAAAGAACAGTAAAGCTGTCCCTTCCGTTCCCTTCTCTTTTTTCGATTTCAAACCAGTTTTATCTTTTCCGTTTCAGGATATAAGCCGCTCCTGTTGCCAGAACCGCAATTCCCAGGCCCGGTCCCGGGGCTCCTTTTTCTTCTTCAGTTTCGGTTTCGGGAGTTTCCTCTCCTTCAACTGCAGTTTCGTTTGCTTCTTCCGTTACTTCTTCCAGAGGAGTTTCAGTCACATTGACTGCTCCTTCCCTGTCAACCAGGCCCTGCTCGTAAGCTTCGGCATCCAGTTCGTTTTCGAGGGATGTGACCGCAGCCTGGACTTTCGGGTAAAGCGGTGACTGATCGGTTCCGCCTCCGGGTACCTCGTATGAGGCGTCGCATATCCCATTGCTGTTTTCGTCCACGCAGGTCTCGCTGTAGCCGGTGTTTTCAAGGTCTGCCCAGAAATTTCCGCCAATATAAGGGCCACGTATAATGTTACTTTTGGTTGAAAGGGTACTCTGCCAGCTATTATCTGCGTTTACGGTGTTTTCCTCGACATTTTCGGCGTTTTTGAAGTAGTTATTATAAATGATGTTCTTGCTGCTCTCTTTTAGGGAGATTCCGTACTCGTAGTTGTAAGCGATGAGGTTGTCCTGGATCGTATTTGAGTCCGAGCCTTCGAGCCTTATCCCGACTTCGTTCAGGGTCATGGTGTTGCCGTTTATGTTATTGGTCCCCGCATTCTGTAGCAGAATCCCGTATTCCGAGTTTTTTGCCAGGTTATTGTTGATATAGCAGTTATTGACCCCTGTAAGCAAAATTCCGGCTTTATCCGAGTCTTCGACCCCAAAGCCGCTGAAAGTCGCCCTGTCCGCAGTTATCTCTACGGCACTTTCTGCAGGGTCCGCTGCCTTTACAATCGTATCCTCAGGGTTTCGCGAGTCCGACCAGATCCTGACCTCTTTGTTGATTTTGAGGTTTTCATTGTAAGTCCCCTGGCTCACAAAAATAGTATCTCCGTCGTTTGCGGCGTCCACTGCAGCCTGTATTGTGGTATAGTCCCCTCCCTCCGGGCCCACGTTCAGATTTGCTGCGAAAACGGCAGGGCATGTGTATATGACTGCCAGGATAAATGCCACTGCGATGATTTTCAATGCCTGTAAATGTCTTTCTTTTGTTCTTTCCATCTTTAGTTTCCCCTTTACTCTTCCTTTTCTTTTGGTTTTTTTCATTCGGTTATATCCCTTTAGAAGCCGTTAAATTTCTCTTTTTCGAATTTAGCTTCTTTTTCAGGAACGGATTTTATCAGGTTTTCAAGGATGAATCTTGTTTGTTTTTTTAGAGCTAATTCTTGCAATATTTTGTCAGGATAAAAATTTTGCCCTGAAAAGATATATTTTTTGAATCACAATTTCTGAACAATCCTTTCTTGAAAAGTAGGATCTAAAAGCTCGCAGGAGTGAAATTTGTTTGGAAAAAACCGTTGTGTAAAGGCCTGCAGTTTCATTGCCTGCATGTATAAAAATAAAGCCTGAACCATAAACCTAAAACCCTTATACCTTAATCATTTTATTATTGTCTCGAATGGAGGCTTAAAATGGATGAAAAAATTGCGCCCCAACTTGAAGAGCTAACCAGGGCGCTTGGAGATATTGACAAAACCGGCATCCGGGCAGAATTCGATAAACTTCTTGCTTATCGCGTCCCTCCGGAGCTTGCAAAGGAGAGTATCCTCCGAAAGTTTGGAGGAAAAAGAAAAGTCCTGAAGGTAAATGACCTTTCAGCTTCCTTGAAGAACATTGAAATCACCGGCAGGATCTTGGACATTGGGGTAAAGGAAATACGCCCTCGGGAAGGAGTTCAGGAAAGTCCTTCCAGGCTGTACACCGGGATTCTTGCAGACGAAACGGGTTCGGTCATGTTTTCTTCCTGGAAGGAGCTTCCGGGTTCGGTCGGGGATGTTCTCACGATCAGGAACGCCTATACCCGCCTCTGGCAGAATCGGATAAGACTATCTATAGGGGAACAGTCTCTTGTAGCTCTGATCCCTGATTCTTCTATCCCACCGCTTTCCGAACTTTCCGAAAGCCCCGCAAAAAAATTGATTGATATAGGCGCTGCGGATTTCTCCGTGAGCACCGTGGCCTGCATACTTCAGCTTTCGCACAGGGAAGTCTTGATCAGGGGAAAGCAATCTAAGATGATTTCCGGCGTACTTGCAGACGAGACTGCCAGACTGCCTTTCACCGCCTGGGTCGAACTTCCTGGAATCGACATAGGGAGCATAATTCGGGTTGAAGGAGCCCAGATCCGCATGTTCAGGGGAATGCCTTCGATCAGCCTCGTCAGCAGTACCAGAGTCTCTTCGATCGGGCCTGATGATGCCGAAAAGCTTGCTTTCACTTTTGAATCCGCAGCAAAAGACCCTGCCCTCCTGAAAATTGAAGAAATCGCCTCAAGAGACAGCATGTTCGATGTGGCTACCGCAGGAAATGTTGTTTCGGTCAGGCCGGGGTCAGGGATAATTACCCGCTGTCCCGAATGCAGCCGTGTTGTCCAGAAAGGAAACTGCAGGGTTCATGGCAAGGTGGAGGGTGTAAGGGACATGCGGATAAAGGCCGTACTGGATGACGGGACAGGTTCAATGTTCGTCATGTTTCCGAGGGAGCTCGCCGAAACTATCTACGGAAAGACCCTTGAGGAAGCTGAACAGCTCATGTTCTCCGATATTTCCAAAGATGCGGTTTATGAAGACCTGAGAAGGTTCCTTACCGGGCGCTACCTGGCAGTGCGGGGGAATGCTTCACAGGGAGAGTACGGGATTTCTTTTGTTGCGGAAAGTGCCTGGGTGCCTGAAGATGACCTTGCTGTCAGGGCAGTCGAGCTGCTGCACAGGCTAGGGCAGGATGAAGAAGGCTCTGGCCCCGAGGGAGGAATTAACCTTGCTTAAGAGGGAAGTTGCAAAAAGGGTTTTTGCAAAGGAATTCGAAGCTTGCAGGGAGCTTGAGAAATCCGCAAGATCTTCTTCCGAACCCACGGATTCGAAGTCTCCCAACCTGCTTATCAGCCCTCTGGGGCTTATTCTCAACCGGGTCTTTGTTGTAGGAGTACTTACCGAACTTGATAGCATAGGCGCGCAAAGTGAAATGTGGAAAGCCAGGATAGTTGACCCAACAGGCGCTTTTACAGTATACGCAGGGCAATACCAGCCCGATGCATCCGTTTTCTTTTCAACGGTCCGGGTCCCGGCTTTCATATCCCTTACCGGAAAAGCCAGAATTTACGAGCCCGAACCGGAATCGGTTTTTATTTCGATCCGGGCAGAAGAGGCAAACGTTGTGGACGAAGAGATCCGCAACAGATGGGTTGTGGATACTGCGGAACAGACCGTTGACCGGCTTGAGGCTTTTTCGAGAGCTCTTGAAAGCGGATTCCGTGGGGAGACTCTCAGAGAATATCTGCTCGAGAGGGGGGTTTCCGAAGAGCTTGCGGAAGGGATTTCCATTGCCCTTGAAAGAGACCGCTTTCCCCGGGAGTTTGCAAAGCAGCTCAGGGCCTCTATCAGGGAAGGGCTTAAAGCTCTTGATTTCGAAGCCGAAGACACTGCAGGAGCTGCCTACCAGAAAGAGTTCGTCCTTGAACTGCTCAGGGAAATGGGCGGAAACAAGGGGGTTGATTATGCTGTTTTTGTAGAAACCGCGGTATCAAAAGGTGTCCCGGAAGAGGTAGTAGAAGAAGTTGTCCGCTCCCTTCTTGCGGGAGGGCAGTGTTACGAGCCCAGGATCGGGATCATAAGGCTGGTAGGTTAACCCTGGCAAAGCTCTATAAATCCCCGGGATATTACCCGGAAACATACGGATTTTGCCACCAAAAAAATGTGACAACGCTTAAGTGTGATTAAGTTATTTGATATCCTTTGTTAAAATTTAGCATCTCATGTTTATCGTATTTATCTGGAGAAATTGACATGAAAGTATTGGTCAGCGATTCACTCTCCAATGAAGGTTTGGAGATTCTAAAAGAGCACTTTACTGTTGACGTCAACACCGGTCTCTCCGAAGATGAGCTGGTGGAAAAGATCGGGGCATACGATGCTCTCGTAATACGCAGCGGAACCCAGGTTACTCAGAGAGTAATCGAGGCTGCTGACAACCTGAAGATTGTCGGAAGGGCGGGAGTCGGAGTCGACAATGTCGATGTGGACGCAGCCACAAAGAAAGGAATTATCGTGGCCAACGCTCCTGAAGGAAACATGATTTCGGCAGCAGAACACACAATCGGTATGATGATGTCGATGTCCAGGAATATCCCCCAGGCCAATGCTTCTCTGAAATCCCGTGAATGGAAGCGCAGCAAATTCATGGGTGTTGAGGTCAAAGGCAAGACTCTGGGAGTTATAGGGCTTGGAAGAATCGGGTCTGAAGTTGCAAAGCGGGCTTCCGGGCTTGAGATGAACCTTATGGGATACGACCCATTCATTTCCGAGAAAAGGGCAATGGAACTCGGGGTCAAGCTGGCTACGGTTAACGAGATTGCAAAAGAGGCCGACTACATTACAGTGCACACGCCCCTTATCAAGGAGACCAGAAATATCCTTGATGATGAGCAGTTTGATCTAATGAAGCCGGGAGTCAGGGTTCTTAACTGTGCACGCGGCGGTATTATTAATGAAGCAGCCCTGGTAAGAGCCCTTGAAAGCGGGAAGGTAGGCGGGGCGGCTCTGGACGTATTTGTCGAAGAACCTCCTTTTGGCAGTCCTCTTCTTAATTTTGACAATGTTATCGTAACTCCTCACCTTGGGGCTTCCACCCAGGAAGCTCAGGTTAATGTTGCAATCGACATCGCCAAAGAAGTTGTTTCCGTCCTTACCGGCGGGCTTGCAAAGAACGCAATCAATATCCCGTCCGTAAAGCCAGAAGCTATGGCAGTCCTCGCCCCGTATATCAGGCTTGCAGAGCTTATGGGTAAGATTTCAGGACAGCTCGTAGACGGCAACTACGAAAAAGTAGAAATCGGATACAACGGGGAAATCTCCGGAAAAGATACCAGACCTCTCACGGTTTCCGCTCTCAAAGGGCTGCTTGAAATGGCTCTCGGAGCCGGGGTAAACTACGTCAATGCCCCGACCCTTGCAAAGTCCAGACAGATCGCAGTTGTGGAAAGCAAGTCCGAATCCGCAGAAGAGTATTCTTCCACGGTCAGTATCAGGCTTTCCAGCGGGGAAATGGAAATGCTGGTTGCAGGGACTGTTGTTGGGGATGAACCCAAGATTGTTTCCATCGATGAGGACAGGGTGGACATCTTCCCGGCAGGCCGGATGATCTTTGCCAAGCATATTAACAAACCGAACGTTATCGGACCCTGCTGCATGGTGCTCGGGAAAAACAACATCAATATTTCAGGTATGCAGGTCGGAAGGTCAGAAGTCGGTGGTGTGACTATGATGGTCCTTAATGTGGACACCGATGTCTCCGATGCGATCCTTGATGAAGTCAGGCAGGTCCCGGGCATTCTCAATGCCAAGCTTGTGACTCTCTGATTCCTGAAAAAATATCCTGCTTCGGCACGGACTCAAAGTTGATTCCTGTGCCGGAGACATTTGCTTTTTCCAGGAATTCCTTATATGTGAAACACGCCCGAGGCGGACTTATATACTATCCAGCCCTTCCAGGTGCAGTTATTTTTCGAGTATTTTTCGAGTATTTTTCGAGGTTTGTGAATGGAAGAACTTAAACGTGTTGTTTCGGCTCCTTTTAAGAAAAATCTTGTAGCTTCCCTCCCGGAAAAAGACTTTGAGTTTTCCCTTGCCTTTGACCTTAAATGGTTTTCTCCAAAGGTTGCTTCTGAGGCAAAGAGCCGTGCCATTGAAGCAGGCTTGCTCTCCCTTAAGGACGGTGACCTTTCCCCCGGTTTTGAGGTTGAGAGTGTCCGGCTTCCCCATGCATACAAGCCGCCGGAGGGTTTTCTCGAAATCAAGGAGAAAACCGAAAAATCAGGGAAATCTTCTGCAGGGCGTCAAAAGGAAGCCATGTCCTTTGAACAGATCCTTGACTTCGTTTCCGCGGACACGGGCCTGAACCGTCAACGGCTTGTTGCCGAAATCAATTCCATGCAGGACCGGCTTTCTTATCTCGTGGATATCCGGATAGTGACCCTTATCGTTGCAAAGAAGTTCGGATGCGACATAGACGGAGTAATCGGGAAGGTTTCGAAGGCTGTTCTTGGCTCTTCAGATTACACATAATCTTTATGTACTAGAAATGTTATTCACATCATACCAATCCGACTAATCGCTTGATTTCTAATTTACTGCTTCGGCAGTTCTGGCGATGTTCGAACGCGATAGGGAATTTTTTCCGCGTAAGTGAGATTTCATACAATCTTGCGGAGGAACATACATTGGGTAAAAAATCACTTGTAAAACTAACGAGAAAAACGAATCCAAGAATCGTTTCCCTGATTCTTACTCTGAAAGAGAGGGCAAACGGAGATTCCGCCCCTATCTGGAAGGATATAGCGAAACGTCTTGAGGCGCCGTCCAGAAAATATGCGGCTGTGAATATAAGCAAAATCAACAGGCACACTGCTGAAGATGATGTTCTGCTTATCCCCGGGAAGGTTCTGGGTGCAGGGCTTCTTGATCATTCTGTTACGGTTGCTGCTTTAACATTCAGCGAGTCCGCAGTTGAAAAAATCACTGAAGCCGGTGGGAAGTGCCTGAGTCTCGAAGAGATCATGGAAGCAAATCCGAAAGGGTCCGGTATTCGGATATTCCGCTGAGGTGTTGAAGATGACGGTTATCGATGCAAAAGGACTTATTCTGGGGCGTCTTGCAAGTTCAGTTGCAAAACAGCTGCTTTCAGGAGACGAAAAGGTTTATATCATAAATGCCGAGCAAACCATCATTTCTGGTTCAAGGGCAGCCACCCTTAGAGAGTACCGGGAAACCCGGGAAAGGGGTGCAACGGAATTCGGGCCTTACTTCCCGAAACGTCCGGACCGCATTCTGAAGAGGACTATTCGTGGCATGCTGCCCTATAAGAGAGCAAGAGGCAGAGACGCAATGTCCAGGCTCAAAGTCTATGTAGGTGTCCCCTCTGAACTTAAGGGCGCTGAAACGGTCACCATTCCGGATGCCGATATGAGGCTTCTGAGTTCCAGCAGGTATATGGAGCTTGGTGAAGTGAGCCAGAAAATGGGTTCAAAGTTCTAATGGGTGAGTCCTCATGGTCAAAGTAGTTAATTCATCTGGAAAGCACAAGACTGCAACTGCACGTGCAACAGTCATGAAAGGTACCGGTAAGGTCAGGATCAACAAAATTCCGCTCGAGCTCTACACCCCTGAGCTTGCAATGATGAAAATCTCCGAACCCCTGCTGATTGCAGGAAACGATGTTGTTTCCGGGCTTGATATTAATGTTGATGTTCGGGGCGGCGGGATCATTGGGCAGGCCAACGCAGTAAGAACTGCAGTTGCCCGAGGTATTGTGGAATGGACAAATGACACAGCCATCAGAGACAACTTTGCAGCCTATGACCGCAGTTTACTTGTAAGCGATTCCAGGCAGAAGGAAGCCAAAAACTTCGGTGGACCCGGAGCAAGATCTAAATATCAGAAATCTTACAGGTAAGGAAAAATATGATCCCAGTCCGATGTTTCTCATGTGGAAAAGTAATCTCTAACTATTGGGATGAGTACAAAAGGCGCGTCACCGACGGTGAAGGACCTGCTGCAGTGCTGGATGATCTCGGGATCACTCGCTACTGCTGCCGCAGAATGTTCCTCAGCCACGTCGAGCTTGTTGACGTGCTCTCACCGTACCAGTAAGGGACCGTAGGGTAGCTTGGTCCATCCTTCGGCGTTCGGGACGCCGTAACCTGAGTTCGAATCTCAGCGGTCCCATTTTCCCTTTTTAATGGGTACTGGTTTTCAGGTGTATGTACTGACTATTAAATCTATCATGCTTCTCGATTATTGGAATCCATCGGAGCGTTTTTAAGTTTCAGGGTGATCTGTTGGTCAAGGAAAAGTATACCCGGTTCGAGCGTGCACGAATTGTAGGTGCAAGAGCATTGCAGATAGCAATGGGGGCTCCTGTCCTGGTTGAAGATGACGGGCGGCTGGACCCCCTGGGTGTAGCCATTGCAGAGTTGAATGCCGGAATTATTCCTATAACGGTCAAACGTAAGAAAAGCTAAAAACGTAATGGGATACATTTCAGATGCTAAATGCGTTTTATTGTTGATTCTATATTTTATGAGGTGACTTTATGGAGGAAATTGAGCAGACAGGGCAGGAGGAAACCGGAGCACAGCCTATGCCTGAAGAAGATGTTGTGGCTGAAGCAAAAACTGCACCTGAAAAGGAAGCCGCAGTAAAGACCGGATCTATACCTTCAGAATCGGAGGATGAAACTGCTTCTCACAAAGAGGGGTCCACATCCCTCGTATCCATTGACGAGTACCTGGCAGCAGGTGTTCACATCGGTACACAGCAGAAAACTCAGGATATGATGCGTTTCGTATACAGGGTCAGAACTGACGGGTTATACGTCCTTGATATCCAGTCCACAGACGAAAGGGTCAGAGTTGCATCCAAATTGCTTTCTCACTATGACTCATCCAGAATTCTTGTAGTATCTTCAAGGCAGTATGGGCAGCACCCTGCAAGAATGTTCTCAAGAGCACTCGGTACAAAGGCAATGCTCGGAAGGTTTATCCCGGGTTCCCTTACAAACCCTCAGATCCACGGTTTCTTTGAGCCGGATGTTATTATCGTAACCGATCCGGCCGGGGATGCCCAGGTACTGAAGGAAGCTTCAAGCATCGGGGTACCTGTTGTAGCACTCTGTGACACCAACAACCTGACCTCAAACGTGGACCTCGTAATCCCGACAAACAACAAGGGTAGAAAAGCCCTTTCTCTTGTCTACTGGTTACTCGCAAGGGAAGTCTCAAGACTCAATGACACTCCCTTCAATTACGAGTTGACCGACTTCGAAACTCCGCTCTGATTCCGGAACGTCCGTCCTGCATACTGCAAGCATTTATAAAAATTGCCCATATCTTATATTATGGGTGATTGGAAATGAGACAGCCAGCAGTTGCAGGGCAGTTTTATCCTCTGCATTGTGATAATCTGGAAAAAGAGCTTGCGCGTTGTTTCGAAGGTCTGGAGCTCAGGGAACGAAACGTCTTTGGGGCGGTTTGCCCGCATGCCGGGTATGTCTATTCCGGGAAAGTAGCTGCACATGTTTATGCAACCCTCCCTGAAGCTGATACATATATCCTTTTCGGTCCCAACCACACTGGGTACGGTTCGCCGTTGTCATTATCCAGGGAAACGTGGAAAACTCCCCTGGGCACTATTGATGTTGACCTCGAACTTGCCGACGGATTTCTCGGGAGCATCGTTGATGCGGATGAACTGGGGCATACATACGAGCATTCTATTGAAGTCCAGCTTCCTTTCCTTCAGTACCGTTTCGGACGGGACTTTAAAATTCTTCCAATCTGCATGGGCATGCAGGACGCAGATACGGCAGTTGAGGTGGGAAACCTTGTTGCGAACCTTGTTTCCGAAAGCAGGAAACGTGTTGTCATTATAGCTTCCAGTGATTTTACACATTACGAAACCGCAGAGCGTGCAAAGGAGACGGATTCCGAGATTATAGATGCTATCCTGAATCTCGATGTCCCGGGCATGTATGACAGCCTCTATCGAAGAAACGCCTCAGTATGCGGATACGGGCCTATTGCAGCAATGCTTTCAGCTTCTCAAAAACTCGGAGGTTCCAGGGCAACACTGCTTAAATATGCTAACAGTGGGGACGTTTCCGGAGATATGGGTGCAGTTGTCGGATACGCTGCGATTATTGTGGAGTAAGATTATTGTGGAGTAAGATTATTGTGGAGTAAGATTATTGTGGAGTAAGATTATTGTGGAGTAAATCTCACGACAATGAAGTATTCTCATTTTTGACTATGCGAAAAATATCCGATAAAGGAAATGCTTTGGATAAAGTTCAGGCAGGGTAAGTTTTTTTATAGATTTTTTACTTTTACATATGGTCAGCCTTCTCGAGGATAAGATTCATTAATTTACATGCCCAAATTCACCAAAACTTGAAAATTTTTTGAGGAATAATATGGTTTCATGTTCTGCACCCGGGAAAATCTATCTTTTCGGAGAGCATGCGGTTGTTTATGGAGAAACCGCGATAGCATGTGCGGTAGAGTTGAGAACCCGGGTGAGGGCAGAGTTTAACAGCTCCATAATTATCCGGTCCCAGATTGGGAAAACAGGGCTTG
The DNA here is from genome assembly GCF_000970085.1 of Methanosarcina siciliae T4/M. NCBI lineage: Archaea > Methanobacteriati > Methanobacteriota > Methanomicrobia > Methanosarcinales > Methanosarcinaceae > Methanosarcina > Methanosarcina siciliae. The sequence goes on from NZ_CP009506.1 coordinate 613,121, forward strand.
ATTTTGAAAAACACCCTTATGTTTCTGCAGTTATTGAGAAAATGAGGGAGCTTGCTTCCATAAATGGCGTTTTTTTGACGGTTGATTCCGATATCCCTGTGGGTTCAGGGCTCGGTTCGTCTGCTGCGGTAACGATTGCAAGCATAGGTGCTCTCAATGAACTTTGTGGCTGTGGGCTCTCCCCTGAAGAGATTGCAAAACTGGGGCATGAAATCGAGATAAAAGTCCAGGGGGCAGCAAGCCCGACCGATACATATGTGTCCACTTTCGGGGGAGTAGTCACCATCCCGGAACGGAGAAAGTTAAAAACCCCCGACTGTGGAATCGTAATAGGGGATACAGGTGTTTTTTCTTCTACAAAAGAGCTTGTGGCAAATGTCAGGCAGCTTCGTGAAAGTTATCCCGATCTGATAGGTCCTCTTATGGAGTCGATTGGCAAAATCTCCCGGATCGGGGAATCCCTTGTACTTTCAGGAGACTATGCTTCCATTGGCAGGCTTATGAATGTGAACCAGGGCCTGCTTGATGCGCTTGGGGTAAATATCCTTGAGCTTTCAAGTTTAATCTATTCGGCAAGAGCAGCAGGAGCTTTAGGGGCAAAAATCACGGGAGCCGGCGGTGGTGGCTGTATGGTTGCCCTTACGCCCCCTCAAAAGTCTTCACAGGTAGCTGAAGCTATTGCAAAGGCAGGAGGCAAGGTCACCATTACAAGACCCACGGAACAGGGGTTGAAGGTTGACCGAGCCTGAAGGAACTCTTCAGGTTTTTCCAGAAGGAGTTGCTTTTATCTTTTAGATTTTTGCTTTCATCTTTCACTTCAGATCAGCGAAGAAATAGATCCGCGAAGAAATTATAGTATCTGACTATTATTAAAATTTATTTAAAAAGGCATCAAGTGATATAATGAACGTTTCAACCGAACCTGTTATCCTTAAACTCGGAGGCAGCGCCATTACCGATAAAGGCGCATTTGAAGGGGTTGTAAAAGAGGAGGCCCTTCTCAGGATTGCGCGGGAAGTTTCAGGCTTCCGGGGCAAAATGATTATTGTACATGGAGCTGGCTCTTTCGGGCATACCTATGCCAAAAAATACGGGCTTGATAGGAATTTTGACCCTGAGGGGTCAATTATAACGCACGAATCCGTAAAAAAACTCTCCTCAAGGGTCGTGGAAGCTCTGAACGGTTTCGGAGTGCGGGCTATTGCTGTTCATCCTATGGGCTGCACTGTTTGCAGAAACGGGAGGATAGAGAGCATGTACCTTGAAGGCATAAAGCTCATGCTCGAAAAAGGCTTTGTCCCTGTCCTGCACGGAGATGTTGTTATGGACCTCAAACTCGGAACCTGCATCCTTTCGGGCGACCAGATCGTTCCCTACCTGGCAAAGGAACTCGGGATCACACGGCTCGGGCTGGGATCGGCTGAAGACGGGGTGCTTGATAGGGATGGAAAGCCTGTACCTGAGATCACTCCTGAAAACTTTGAGGAATTCAGGCAGTGTATCGGGGGTTCTGGAAGTACGGATGTTACGGGAGGAATGCTCGGAAAGGTTCTGGAACTCCTGGAACTTAGCAAAAATTCTAGTATTACTTCCTATATATTCAATGCAGGAAAAGCGGATAACATTTACAGGTTCTTAAATGGGGAATCCATAGGGACCAGGATCAGTCCGGATAAAAGGGTATGAAGCATGATCAATACTACCTCAAGGCGAAAGATAGAACACCTGAAGCTCTGTGCGGAAAGCCCGGTTGAGGCCAGGGGAGTCAATGCGGGTTTTGAGGATGTGACCCTGATTCACAGGGCACTTCCAGAATTAAACATGGATGAGCTTGACCTTTCTGTGGACTTCCTTGGAAAAGGGATGCAAGCCCCGTTTTTAATTGCATCCATTACGGGGGGGCACCCAGATACCCTTCCAGTCAATGCTGCCCTTGCGGCTGCAGCCGAAGAGCTGGGAGTCGGGATAGGGGTTGGCAGCCAGAGGGCTGCAATCGATGATCCTGCTCAGGAAGACTCTTTCAGGGTTGTCAGGGACAAAGCTCCTGGTGCTTTTGTCTACGGAAACGTGGGGGCTGCCCAGATCCGCCAGTACGGGGTTGAAGGGGTAGAAAAACTCATCGAAATGATTGATGCCGATGCCCTTGCTATTCACCTTAATTTCTTACAGGAAGCCATCCAGCCCGAAGGGGATAGGGATGCTACCGGCTGCCTGGATATGATTGCTGAAATCTGTTCGGTGCTCAAAACCCCCGTGATTGTGAAAGAGACGGGGGCAGGCGTTTCCAGGGAAGATGCCATTCTCCTGCATAAAGCCGGAGTCTCTGCAATTGATGTAGGTGGAGTAGGGGGCACCAGCTGGGCAGGAGTTGAGGTCTACAGGGCAAAAGAAAGCAAGGACTCGGTCTCTGAACGCCTCGGGGAACTTTTCTGGGACTTTGGAATCCCTACTGTTGCCAGTTTAATTGAATCAAGGGTTTCTCTCCCTCTTATCGCAACAGGTGGGGTAAGGACAGGGCTTGATATCGCAAAATCCCTCGCTCTTGGAGCCAGTGCGGCAAGTGCAGCCCTGCCTTTTGTAGGCCCTTCGCTTGAAGGCAGAGAATCTGTTGTCAAGGTCCTCTCCCGCATGCTGGATGAATTCAGGGCTGCAATGTTTCTTTGCGGTTGTGCAAACATCAAGGCCCTGCATAATTCCCCTGTTGTTGTTACCGGATGGACCCTCGAATACCTTGAGCAGCGCGGTTTTGATGTTAAAGACTATTCTCTGCCCAAAAATGGGCTTTAATCAAAAAAAGATATTTTTATTATTCCCTCATCTCCTCCTTATACCTTTTAAATGCCTGCATGGCCCTTTACAGATTTATTCGATTACAGATTTATCCCATGACAATGTTTATACATAAGACGGAAGTAATGTCTCACAAGAAAATAGTTAGCATCCTGATATAATCCGAAAAATGGCTACTCTCTAAATTCTTAATTAGGGAAAAAGTAATTATCTTTGTTCCCCTTTAGGTATGCCGGAAGAGTAAAAGAATGCAGTTTATTAAAATTGAATGAGGATTCAGAGTTTTCCTTATTTCATCCGGGACACTGGATACAGTTTAAAGGACACTTACGCAGTTAAGGAAAACCTGAAAACAGTCTATCCGGAATTGTTAGTTTCCCCTGATAATTACTCTTTACGCTCATCAACTTCATGGCCAATTCCGGGAATTGGTTCTTAAAGGCTTGATTTAAAAAATAAGCTTCTTTAAGTCATTCATTTGAGTCATTTACGAAATTGTTCAATTAAAGGCCGCTTGTTAAATTCATTAAATCAGGAATCGTCGTAAAATCAGCTGGTATAAGGGATCAATTATAAAAAAAGTCATTAAGGGAAATTATTGGAGTGATTTTTCCATACCGAATAAACCGGATCATGGAAAAATTCTTGAAGTATGGGAAGTCCTTTGGAATCTGGAAAGCCCTGGTATTCGGGAAATAGGCTATTGAAATATAAAAGGCAAATCATTGTAGGCAAATCACTGGAATCCGAAAAAATAGGTAACTGGAATATGGAAAACAGGTTAGTAAAGTCATTTCACGGTAAAAGCTTACCCTTTATCTGGAGTACGTTTGGAGTCAGGCTTTTTGAAAAATAGTTGTGACTGAGGAAGGATACTGAAAGCGCCTGTAGGTCAAATCCGGATCTGGAATTCTATGGGTCGGAAAGCCCTGTTAAATTCTGTATTATATGAGAACAGGATCAGAGGTAGTTTCCGGAAGTTCTTGCAGGTTATAATATTTGTATACTGAAACAAATATATATTAAAAGTTGTATTCTTCTTTCAGAAACTGTAGCCTGGTGCATTTTCACCCTGAAGAGAATTTCTTAAAGGGTATGGGAAGTAGCTTTTAGAAGTGACTTTTCTAAAGATGGTTCTATACTTCTCTATTATCCCGTTTACATTCATGGTCATTGATTTCATACCGTCACCCGATTTGGTTTTGAGGTTTCGGTTTCACAAGGATAGAATATTTAATAAGTTATACACGAGGTTAAAAATATGACTGAAATAGGTATTGTTGCAGTCGGCGGTTATAACGAAATGGGCCGCAATATGACTGCAATCATTATTGGTGAGGATATTGTCATTCTGGATATGGGGCTCAGGCTTGACCGGGTTCAAATTCATGAAGATGTTGAAATTGACAAGATGCATTCCCTTGAACTGATCGAAATGGGGGCAATTCCTGACGATACTATTATGAAAGAAATTAACGGGACTGTCAGGGCAATTGTATGTACCCACGGGCACCTTGACCACATAGGTGCAATCCCGAAGCTTGCCCACAGGTATAATGCCCCCATACTTGCCACCCCCTATACCGCAGCTATTATCAAACAGCAGATAGAGTCCGAGCGCAAGTTCGAGGTCTGCAACAGGGTCATCCCTTTACAGGCAGGCGGAACTTACCAGGTTACGGAAGATGTCTCCATAGAATTCATCCGGGTTCAGCACAGTATTATCGACTGTGTACTCGCAGCCGTGCACACCCCGGCAGGAGCAGTCCTTTATGCCTGTGATTTCAAGCTTGACAGGACTCCGACAATGGGGGAGGCTCCTGACTTTGAGCGTTTCAAGTCCCTCGGAAAGGAAGGGGTCATTGCAATGATCACTGAAAGCACAAACGCCGGGCGTTCAGGAAAGACTCCTTCGGAACAGATTGCAAAGGACATGGTCAGGGATGTACTGCTTGGGACCGAAGAGTCTGACGTGGGCATGATAATTACGACTTTTGCATCGCATATTTCCAGGCTCAAAGCAATTATCGAGGCTGCCGAAGAAATGGGTAGAATTCCGGTGCTTATGGGGCGTTCCATGGAACGCTATGTGGGTGCTGCCAGGGATATCGGCTACCTTGAACTCCCCTCCAATGTGGAGATTTACGGCATGAGAAGAGATGTCGACAGGGCATTCAAGCGCATCATGCAGGACGGCAAGAACAAGTATCTGCCCATTGTTACTGGGCACCAGGGAGAACCTGGCTCCATTCTCGTGAGGGTTGCAAATGGGGAAACGCCTTACACAATCGAACCCGGAGACAAGATCATTTTCTCAGCAAACGTAATCCCGAGCCCGATGACTCAGGCAAACCGTTATGCTCTTGAGACCAAACTCAAGATGAAGGGCGGTAGGATCTATGACAACGTCCATGTTTCAGGGCATGCATACAGGGAAGACCACTGGGAGCTTCTGCGCATGGTGAACCCCGAACATGTAATCCCTGCTCATGGAGATATGGAAATGCACGGGCACTACATCGAGATGGCGGAAGATGCGGGTTATGTACTCGGAGATACCGTACACCTGCTCCGAAACGGCGAAGTGTTATATATAGAAGAGTAACCTATAATAAAAAACCCCGTATTCTCGTGATGTTTATGATGCTTATTGATGAGATCAAAAAGAGAAGTTCCCATGTTGATGCTGCAATTGATGAATTGCTTCCGGTAACCCGTCCGGAGGAGCTGTACAAAGCTTCTCGCTATCTAGTGGAAGCCGGCGGAAAGCGCCTTCGGCCAGCGGTTCTGATCCTGGCAGCAGAAGCTGTTGGCTCCGATCTCAAGTCCGTTTTGCCTGCAGCTGTGGCAGTGGAGCTTGTACATAATTTCACCCTGGTACATGACGACATTATGGATAAGGACAATATCCGCAGAGGAATACCTGCAGTCCATGTCAAATGGGGTGAAGCCGGAGCTATCCTTGCCGGAGATACTCTTTACTCCAAAGCTTTCGAGATCCTCTCAAAGGTCGAAAACGATCCGTCAAGGATTTTAAAGTGCATGAATGTTCTCTCAAAGACCTGTACCGAAATCTGCGAAGGCCAGTGGCTTGATATGGACTTCGAAAAAAGAGATAGGGTAACTGAACTTGAATATATCGAGATGGTGGAAAAAAAGACCTCTGTCCTTTACGCAGCCGCAGCCAAGATCGGAGCTCTTCTTGGAGGGGCCTCGGACGAGGTCGCCGAAGCTATGTTCGAATATGGGCGCCTTATAGGGATCGGTTTCCAGATGTACGATGATGTCTTGGACATGGTTGCTCCTGAAGAAGTGTTAGGAAAGGTTCGGGGCAGTGACCTTATGGAAGGAAAGCATACCCTCATTGTTATTGACTCCTTCGGCAAAGGTGTAAAACTGGACATCTTCGGAAAAGGAGAAGCTACCCTGGAAGAAACCGAGGCTGCCGTTAGGACTCTGACCGAATGCGGATCAATCGATTACGTGAAAAATCTTGCAATCTCATATATATATCAGGGAAAAGAAAAACTGGATGTCCTCAGAGATTGTCCTGAAAAAGAACTTCTCCTCCAGATTGCCGACTATATGATTGCAAGGGAATACTGAAGTTTCTGAAAATTTATCTTTTTCGAAGAATTGTAGCATATTCTGCTGCAATTCAAATCTCTTTTTTGAGTTTTGCCGGAAGAGCCAATTAGTAAAAGATTACTGTTTTTTTGTTTTTGGGGTTATGTAGCAGAACAGAAATAGCTGGGCAGGGGTAGCCGCTCCGCTCTGAAGTTATTTCTCTAAAAAGAGGACTGCAGGCAGGATTTGATCCTGCCAGAGTTTTAAAATTTAAAATTTTTATTTTGAGTTTCTCATTTCCATCGTGCTCTGCGCAGCTACAAGTCTTGCAATCGGGACTCTATATGGGGAGCAGCTCACATAATCGATACCTATCCGGTGAGCGAAGGTAATGGACCTCGGTTCTCCGCCGTGTTCTCCGCAGATTCCCATCTTGAGTTTGGGTTTGACTGAGCGGCCTTTCTGTATGCCTATCTTCATGAGCTCGCCAACGCCTTCCTGGTCCAGAACTGCAAAGGGGTCGTGTTCAAGGATGCCTGCCTTCTGGTAAATAGGCACAAATTTGGATACATCGTCCCTGCTGAACCCGAAGGTTGTCTGGGTCAGGTCATTTGTCCCAAAGGAGAAGAAATCAGCTTCCCGTGCAATCTGGTCTGCGACGATTGTAGCTCTGGGAAGTTCGATCATAGTTCCTACTTTGTAGTCGATCTTCATGCCTTTTTCAGCCATTACTGTTTCTGCCGTCTTGCAGACTTCCTCCTTGGAGAGTGAGAGCTCTTTTACAAGGCCTACGAGCGGAATCATTATTTCAGGGACTACTTCCAATCCTTCGGCCGTAAGTTCACAGGCAGCTTCCATGATTGCACGCACCTGCATGTTGTAGATCTCAGGATAGGTGATCCCGAGCCTGCATCCTCTGTGTCCGAGCATGGGGTTTAATTCCTTGAGGGAAATCACACGCTGGATAACTTTCTTTACCTCATCGATCTTTCCGCAGTCTCCGGAGGTTTCAAGTTCCCTGAGTTTCTCATCCAGTTCTTCTTTATCCGGAAGGAATTCGTGCAGAGGCGGGTCAAGGAGCCTTATGGTTACAGGCAGGCCTTCCATGATACGAAAGATTCCGAGGAAGTCTTCTTTCTGCATGGGGAGCAGTTTATTGAGGGCTTTCTTCCTGGCCTTCTCGTCTTCTGACATAATCATTTCCCTGACTGCAGGAATCCTTTCTTCTCCGAAGAACATGTGCTCTGTCCTGCAAAGCCCGATACCTTCTGCCCCGAGCTCGCGGGCAAGGGCGGAATCAGCCGGGTTGTCGGCGTTTGTCCTGACTCCGAGGGTCCTGATCTCGTCAGCCCAGGTGAGGATCTTTTTCAGGTCGTCATTTATCTCTGCATCAATCAGGTCTATTTTCCCGATGATGACGCTTCCGACACTTCCGTCAATTGTAATATAGTCATGTTCTTTGATGGTGAAACCGTTTACCATGAAGAGGGCGTTCTTTATGTCGATTGAGATTTCTCCACAGCCCACAACACAGGGTTTACCCATGCCTCTCCCTACTACTGCGGCGTGAGATGTCATTCCACCGCGCACAGTAAGTACCCCCTGCGCAGCTGCCATGCCTCCGATGTCTTCCGGAGAAGTCTCAGTACGGACAAGAATTGTCTTTTCGCCTACCTCTGCCATCTCTTCGGCAGCTTCGGCGGTAAATACTACCTTTCCTACAGCGGCTCCGGGAGATGCGGGAAGCCCTTTTGCAATTACTTCGAGCTTTGCTTCGGGGTCAATCCTCGGGTGCAGAAGCAGGTCAATGTGTTCGGCTTGAACCCTGTTTACGGCGGTTTCTTTGTCTATGAGTCCTTCTTCGACCATGTCGGTTGCAATCTTTACGGCTGCAGCAGCTGTGCGCTTTCCGGTTCTGGTCTGAAGCATGTAGAGTTTTCCTTCCTGAATGGTAAACTCTATGTCCTGCATGTCCTTGAAGTGGGCTTCAAGTTTCTGGCAGATGTCTACAAGCTGGGCATAGGCTTCCGGAATTTTGTCTCCGAGAGTGGCAATAAAGTCCGGGGTTCTTATCCCGGCTACCACATCTTCGCCCTGGGCGTTGATGAGGTATTCTCCGAAGAACTTCTTTTCGCCTGTAGATGGGTTTCTTGTAAAAGCAACGCCTGTACCTGAGGTGTTTCCTCTGTTCCCGTAGACCATGGTCTGAACATTGACTGCTGTGCCCCAGCTGTCGTCAATGTTGTTAAGCTTCCTGTAGGTGATGGCTCTCTGGTTATTCCATGAATCAAAAACAGCATCAATTGCCATCTGAAGCTGAACCTTCGGATCCTGGGGAAACTCAAATCCTTTTTCGAGTTTGATAACTTCCTTGAATCTTTCTGCCAATTCTTTTAATGCTTTTGAATCAAGCTCCGTGTCGGACTTTACCCCAAGTTCCTTTTTTTTGTCATCGATTAAGGAATCGAATTTCCTGAATTCAACTCCAAGCACCACGTCCCCAAACATGGCGATAAATCTTCGGTAACAGTCATAAGCGAATCTTTCGTCATTGACTTTATTTGCGAGCCCGATTACGGATTTATCCGTAAGTCCAAGATTCAGAACCGTGTCCATCATTCCTGGCATGGACACCCTGGCACCAGATCTTACTGAGACCAGCAACGGATCTTCGGGATTTCCCAGCTTTTTGCCGTTTAAGGCTTCCAGTTTATCAATTGCTTCTCCTACCTGGCTGAGCACTTCTTCAGGATATTTATTTCCCTTTAGATAAAGTACACAGACTTCGGTTGTTATTGTAAAACCTGGTGGTACGGGGACTCCGAGATTTGCCATCTCGGCAAGGTTTGCACCCTTACCTCCAAGCAGGTCTTTCATACTACTCTTGCCATCAGTTACATCCTTTCCAAAAAAATATACGAACTTGGACAATGATTCTCCTCCTTGGAACGAGATCATTAATCAGAGTTAGAGTTGGATATCCCCAGACCTATGGCCTGGTTGTTGCCAACAATGTCCATTTAATATATAAGCTTGTGGATTCCCCCCCTCCTGTCTCTTATACTTTACTCTTTTAACTTAATTTAATTCAAGTATAATATAGGCCTTGCGATATCTTTATATATAATAAGCATAGACTACATATGCTTTTCAGTCTATGATATATATTCTTATTGGGACTGACTGTTAAATCCACTCGAAGCCGGGGTATTTTGCCCTGTGCATAGAGGCATAACTATTCGTGGCTGATATGAAACGACTCGGTACCGTGCTGCACAGGTCAGGTCATAGAAACCTGATAATTAGAGGGGATGAGGTAAGACCCGATAACGTCTCAGGTAGTCTTCCTAAGTTGAATTCGGTTGTTGTTGACAAAGCCCTGAATCGGATTGGCACAATTGCCAGTGTCTTTGGACCCGTAAACCATCCATATTTTTTTGTGAAGGGCTTTAAGCGAATTCCTGATTCGGAAACTCGGGCTCTCGTTAATGAAAGGGTCTATATTCGGTGAGATCTCTGACATTCGATGAAGGTTTTAATCCTTTACTATGGTTTAACTTTAACTGGTTTATATGTTTTTTGCTGGTTATAGTCGCAGGTTTTCTTGTCCCTTCTTTTATATATATATTGTAATTTATATGGTGCAGACTAGAGATTGCAGGGAATCATAAACATAGTCATGTTAATTTGTAAGGTGATATAATATGGTAGAAGTCGAAAGAGTTCGCTATTCGGACACTCTTGAAAGGGAAAAAATACGTGCCATGATTAAAGCTCGCAAAGAAAAGCAAAAAGAGCAAAGTTTTGAGAACGAAAAGGCCGTGTGTCCAGAATGCGGTAGCAGGAACCTTGTTCACGATTATGAGAGAGCTGAGCTCGTGTGTGGGGACTGCGGACTTGTCATCGATGCCGACTTTGTGGATGAAGGACCGGAATGGCGAGCTTTCGATCATGATCAGCGCATGAAGCGTTCCCGTGTGGGTGCGCCCATGACATATACAATACACGACAAAGGGCTTTCCACAATGATTGACTGGAGGAACCGTGATTCCTACGGAAAGTCTATCTCCTCCAAAAATCGTGCTCAGCTTTATCGTTTAAGAAAATGGCAGCGTAGAATTCGTGTAAGCAACGCAACGGAAAGAAACCTGGCTTTTGCCCTTTCCGAACTGGACAGAATGGCTTCTGCTCTTGGTCTGCCAAGAACTGTCAGGGAGACTGCAGCAGTTGTCTACAGAAAAGCTGTTGACAAGAACCTTATCCGTGGGCGCAGTATTGAAGGTGTAGCCGCAGCGGCTCTCTATGCAGCCTGCCGCCAGTGCAGTGTCCCGAGGACGCTTGATGAAATCGAAGAGGTATCAAGGGTTAGCAGAAAAGAAATCGGAAGGACTTACCGTTTCATTTCCAGAGAACTTGCCTTAAAACTCATGCCAACTTCCCCTATCGACTATGTCCCGAGGTTCTGCTCAGGGCTTAACCTGAAAGGAGAAGTCCAGTCAAAGAGCGTTGAGATTCTCAGGCAGGCTTCCGAAAAAGAACTCACAAGCGGAAGAGGGCCTACAGGAGTTGCCGCAGCTGCAATTTACATTGCATCCATTCTCTGTGGGGAGCGGAGGACTCAGCGCGAAGTCGCAGATGTTGCCGGGGTTACGGAAGTTACCATCAGGAACAGGTATAAGGAGCTTGCAGAAGAGTTGGATATCGAAATTATCCTCTAAATGCTTCTCTAAACGCTTCTTTTTTTAGCCAGTCTGATTTAAGTTTTCTGTATCTGGAGGGTAAAATGCGCCCTCTTTTTTCTGCTTTCTATCTTCCCGGATCGGGATCTTTTAGCTGTGCATATATTTTTTCAGATAGTGTTCCAAGTTCCGTTTTTAGATGAGTTTTTAGAAATATGGGTATATTTCGTTTGCAGGTTGAGAATGCTGACAATTGAGACTTTCAAAGCCCTTCTCCTGGGCTTTACTATAGGGCTTACAGGTGCCCTGGTCCCGGGACCGATGCTCTTTGCAACCATAGAACTTTCTCTCAAAAAAGGATGGCTTGCAGGTCCGAAAGTTGTTTTCGGGCATATGCTGGTTGAGCTTGTACTTTCCGTGCTGATTCTCTTCGGAGTTGCTTCACTTATGGGCAGCGGTACAATCTCAGCTATTTCCGTTATTGGTGGACTTGCACTTGTGATATTCGGACTGCTTACGGCAAAGGATGCAAAAGCTGCAGCTTCTGCAGGAATTCCCCCGGGAACTTCAGGCTTGAAACTAAGTTCAAGTCCCATAGCATTGGGTTTTTTCACCTCGGTTTCAAACCCCTACTTCTGGATCTGGTGGCTGACTGCGGGCAGTGCGCTCGTACTGAGGGCGTATGAGCTGGGAGCTCTTGTTTCACTGGCCTATCTCCTGGGGCACTGGACAGCAGACCTTAGCTGGTTCACTGCCGTATCCGGGTCATTCAGCCGGGGAAAAACCCTGTTCTCCGGGCGTACCCACGAAATGGTCCTTTACGTCTGCGGAGGATTTTTAGTGATTTTCGGGCTTTATTTCATGCTTAACTATAATAATCCCATTCAGCTGTCGTGAGATAAGGCCTTTATTTTTCTTATTTAATGGAATTCTCTTTTATCTTTTTCTTCAATTTTTTCTTCAGGGGAGCCTTCCAGTAAAAGTCAGATAGATCGATAATCCTCCAATGAAGGTAAGCACCCATAAAGCCAGCAGTATTCTCATATTTCTACGAGTTTTCCATCTCCACCTGTTAATTACGAAAATAAAGCCAAAAGACAGGGAGATGGCTCCAAAAAGGCCGTGAGTATATATGACTGAAGGATCCCTCCCGCTAATTGTCAGGTTGTAAGCCGAATAAAGCATATAAAGAACCGATAATAAGGCAAGGGCGTATCCCCCGGTTGCTATCTTTCCATGTCCTTTTATTCCCCCTTTTTTTGATTTCTTTTTCAATACTATCAGGCTTAACAAAAATAACAGTAAAACCCCGATTTGTAGCCCAAATGATATCGTTCTCAGACTATATATTGTTGTTTCAAGTCCCAGATTACCCCTTCCTTTTGATTTTAACACTTTCTAATTATTCCTTTTTTATACGGTTCAATGTATAAAGATACCGTTGGTAGTAAAATTCTTAAAATAAGTTACCGGCTCAATTTCGATATTGAGAAAACTTAATAACAAAAGGATAGCTTTAGAGGTTCAGAAGGTAGGATCCCTATGAAACGGCAATGCATAAGAATTCCCAAAAAGAAAGGAGAATCTGCAAGGAGAGTACTCCTTGATTTTGAAATTCTTGATAACTCCCTTAAAATAGGTTCGGATAATACTTTTCTTTATCTTCCTCTTTCCCGAGAGCCTCTTTCGAATGAACTGGCAGTTCTTCCCGCAGAAGCCGAACTTGCTGAGTTTGATTTTGAGGCTCAGGAGAAAAATCCCGCTCCCGGAGATCTTCTTGGCTTCAATCCGGCTTATGAGCTCATAGGGGATATTGCGCTTCTGGAAGATCCGGACCTTGATTCTCAAAAAGCCTCAAGAATTGCCGAAGCCCTCCTCTTTACCCGGCCAAACATTAAAACCGTGGTCAAGTCCCTTACCCCTGTTATCGGTGAGTTCAGGGTCCGGGAATTTGAAGTAATTGCAGGTGACCCAGGGACCGAGACCGTCCACAGGGAGTACGGCTGCCGCTACAAAGTTGACCTTTCAAAGGCTTATTTCACCCCTCGCCTTTCTACCGAACGCTCGCGAATCCTCTCCAGGGTTAAGGAAGGCGATACTGTTGTCGATATGTTTTCAGGGGTCGGTCCTTACAGCATCCTGCTTGCAAAGAGCAACAAGCCTTCCAAAGTTGTGGCAATCGACAAAAATCCTTACGCGGTACACTATCTTAAAGAAAATATAAGCCTTAATTCCGCAAAAAATATTGAAGCAATAGAAGGTGATGCACGGGAAGAGGCAAAAAGGTTTGCAGGCACTGCCGATCATGTGATCATGAACCTGCCTCACAATGCCCACGAGTTCCTTGACTCTGCTGTCCTCCTTACAAAACCTGGTGGGGTAATCCATTACTATGGAATAACTCCCGAAGAAGACCTCTTTGAAAGTTCCGTCGAACTTATTCGAAAAGCGGCAGAAAAAGCAGGAAGGAAGATTGAAGTCCTGGAGAAAAGGGTAGTCCGTTCATATGCTCCTCACCAGTATAATATATGCATCGAAGCAAGGATAATTTGAGCTTTTTCCCCCTGCCTGCTCCTGGCAGGATTCGGAATATAGAATGCTTTCTGTGTACGTCTCTCATGGGCTTCCGGGATGATGCACCAGTAAAAAATTCCTTTGCAGGTGGAAAAGAAGGAATCAAAAGAATCATAACTCAGATCCTTGCATAAAAGAAATGTTTAAACATTTGCGGATCAATTTCAATAAAGTTGCTTAAACATGCTCAATTATTATATCACATTTATATCTAAAGGGAGCTGATTTCCTATGTCCACATTTGCCTATTTCATGATAGGTTTCTCAGTTTTGCTTGCCCTTATCTTTATATGGTTCTACATCAGGTACTACAAAAAGAGAAAATAATTCCATAAAGTACAACAAGCTTAAATAAAAGAACTACGTTGAGCGAAATAGTTAAATTCTTGATCGCTATTTTAAGTCTGCTTATTCTCAAATATATGTGCCGTCGTGGCTTAGCGGTATAGCGGCTGATTCGTAAT